>JACRJN010000018.1 GCA_016235675.1 Candidatus Schekmanbacteria bacterium | reverse complement strand
CATTTTCAGCCTTAGGCTGAGACTAAAGACATGTTCAGTCCGAAAGGTGTGAATTAATTTGAGAAGATTTAACCACTTGTGAGTCGTTATTGCATGGCTTTGCCATGAAAATCAGCCCTAAAGGGCTGGGACTACGATTTATCTTTTTTAGTTCAGTATCCGGACTAAGAATAGTGAGAGTGTTCACCTAAAGATAGATATTTATATATTTAAAAAACGTAGTCCCGTGGCTTTAGCCACGCATTTTCAGCCCCTTAGGGCTGCAAAAAAGGTGTGTTCGTATGGAACGCGCCGAAAGTATTGAGAGTCATAATTGCAGGGCTAACGCCCTGAAGTTCAGCCCTGAAGGACTGGGACTACGAACTGCGAACGAAAAAACAATTTCTATCTATATGTCAACACTCTCCTTCGGGTTATTTAAGGACATATATGAAATCATCCCGCGGGTTTACCTTAATAGAACTTCTGATAGTTTTAGTAATCATCGGGATATTGGCCAGTGTCGCTGTCCCGACATATGCCCGTTTTATTAATGATGCAGAAACAACAGAGGCAATAAACGTGGTCCAGGCATTGTTAGGTTATGCTCAAGCCTACATGCGCGCCCATCCTTCCAACTGGTCAGCCCCCGGTATGCTTTTGGGGGAGGATGCGGCCGGAACCGGCGGCGATGGAATGACCACCGATTGGGTATTGAATATAGTCGGCAATAGCGGTAAGTACTTTTACTACGATTATAGTTATGATGCCGATGTAGGCTGTTATATCCGCGCCTGGGGGCGTAAATCCCCTTTTAGTGAAAATATTTCCTATTATGCCGCGGTTGCCAACAAGGGTGATTACATGAGTGTGCGGCTGAATAATAATGGGACTGCTACCTGGAATTCCGGGGGACAATTAAAAGGGGTTCTGCCTTCCAGGTAAAGAATAAAATTGTAAACCAATTTGCCGTTAGCGGGTTTTTATCCCCGTTTTTTAATTTTGGTTTTTTACCAAGCAGTTCGTAGCGCGGGGGTTTATCCCCCGCATCTGCTGCAAGGTTCCTGCATCTGCTGTTGGGGATGAACCCCAACGCTACAGCTTAAGTAAAATAAAATAATTAACTTCAATCTGCCATGGTACAGAGATTGCATCTTTTATTTTACGAACACATTAAAGAATAATTCGTAGCACGGGGGGTTTATCCCCCGGATGCTACACCGCAAGCGGGAGATGAACTCCCGCTCTACATCAATCATTGATAGCGAATTGGTATTAATTTCAGGGGGGCGGAATGAAAAGTCTTTCTCCCGACTTCCCTGCTTAAATAAAACCTGCTTGATTCCTGGATAATATCATTTTCTAGTTGATGTGACAGGCTGTCATCCCCGAATGCCTTTATCGGGGATATGGTTTTTCAAACAGTTAAAATCAGATTCCCGATAACACCATTCGGGAATGACAACTAGAAAATGATATAAGAGGTTTATAAAGTGGATACAAACCTGGATACCGAGTTGGAAAAAGAACTGGAAGCCGATTTTCTGGAAGAGGATACCGATTTTCTGGAAGAAGACGGTCTCGGCCCGGAAAGTATTTCTCCCGAAGAAGAAGACAAGGAGCAATTGCCTCCCCGTACCATTTATCGGGCGACTATCGGCCATTATTCCTGGAAAAAATGTCTTTGGGGATTAGACATCGGCACTCAAAACGTCAAAGTAATCGGTTTGCGTAAATCCTGGAGCAAATGGCATCTGGCCTATATCTCCCTGGTGGAAATTTATCCCGGTCGCAAGGCGAGCAAGCAGGATGTTAATGAACAGGCCAGGATTGCTGCGGTTTTAAATTCAATGGAGGAGTTGAATCTGGAGGGGGCGAAATTGAATACCTGCCTGGACCGGGCCTCGGTTCTGATTCGCCAGATTCAATATCCGGCGGCGGCCCGCGATAAAATCCTGACCGCGTTGCAATGGGAAGTACGCAAATATATTCCCTTTAAACCCGATGAAGTGGTAGTAGACGCTCAAATTATCGGACAAAACGGGGCAGAAGATACAAATGACAAGAAGGGGCAGTTGGATGTTTTGCTGGTGGCGGCGACCAAAGAACATTTACAGCAATTGAATGAACTGCTGGAGCGGGTCGGCGTCAAACCTGCCTGTATCGATGCCGGGCCATTAGCTTTAATGAATATGCTTTTAGCCCAAAAACCGCCCAATCCGGACGAAACTTTTTTAATCCTGGATTTAGGGGCAGCGGCTACAACCCTTAACGTGCTCTCCGCCAAAGGTCAGTATTTCACCTTATCCCTTTCGGTCGGGGGTAATCGCTTCACTAATGAAATTCAAACCCATTGCCAGTTGGAATACGCCATAGCCGAGGATTTAAAGAGAGGGAAAAAGCTTGAGGATTATTTATTGTCGGGCAACAAATTGGAATCGGCCTTTCATGTTGCCATGGAAAAGAATTTCGAGTTGTTGGTAAAGGAAATACGCCAGGCCCTGATTTATTTCCATAAACAGACGGGGATAAATCAATTTAGTCAATTATATCTAACCGGCGGGGGCGCTTATTTGACGGGGTTGGATGCCTATTTAGCGCAAAAAACGGGGATAAAAGTTGAAATATTCAATCCCTTCGACGGAATACAAATCGACCCAAAACATTTCGATGTGGAGTTGGTACGTAAATTAGGCCCTCAAATGGCGCTGGCGCTGGGGCTGGCTTCGCGGGAATAAACCATGAATCAACTGAATTTTCGCATTGATTTATTACAACCGGGGAAAAATATTGGGACTCCCAAAGGCTTGGGCGCCCTTTCGGGTAAGCTAAGTTTCGTCCAGGGGTTTTTCCTTAAGCAACTATACCGGAAAATCAGCGCTAGTTTTACGCTCTTAATTATTTGCTTCATTCTGGTGATCGCCGGAAATTGGATTTTCTATAAGAAAATATATCAGAAGAGGGAAATTACCTTACAAGCCAATTCTAAAGAAATTGCCGAATTACAGCAGCAAGTAAACGATCTTAACGCCAAAATAAAACAAAAAGAGGATTTGGCTGCCGCCCGCAGGAAACGGTTTGAGCAGTTGAAAAGTATAAAATCCGTTCACATTACCTGGAGAGATAAATTGGCGGGTATCAGGAGCGCAGTAATTGACAAACTTTGGCTTTCCTCTTTTATTGTCAACGATCAGGCCTCCCCCGTTAACGTTTCGCTTAAAGGTTCTACCTTAACCGGCGGGGTAACCGATAAACCTTTACGCGGAGTAGCGGACTTCATTAATAACATCATGGCTAATCCCATTTGGTATAAAAACTTCAGCTTAAAAAACTGGAATCTTTCTACAAGTAATGCATCAAGCGCTGAAGGCGAGGTAGTAGAGTTCCAATTAGAACTGGAAGCAAAATAATGGCACTCCGTCCGGCGGTCAAATTAGGCTGGTCGATTTTCTTCATCCTGACTTTAGCCAGTTTAGGCTTAAGTTATTATTCTTATGGCAAACAGACTGATTTGTTGGTAAGGCATGAAGAAAATCTACAAAACATCAAAGGGTTAAAGGAAAAGCAAGCTAAGCTGGCCGAATTTCAGCCCAAAACTCAGGAAGAATTGGAATTAGCCAAAATTTTAGCCGAGCAGCAGGGAGACCTTTGGTTTTTAGAAGATATTGAGGAATTATTGGGGGAAAAATACTTCCCGACTTTTGTTCTAATCGGGCCGCTGACTCAGGAAGCGAAAGAGAATCATATCGTTTATTCCCGTCAGATGAGTTTAAATGCTACATTTCCGGAAGTGGAATTATTGTTCATGGAACTTGAATCCAAGCGCGGCTTTGCTATCAGTGGATTAAAACTGGATGCAGGAACAACTACAGCCAATATTAATGAAAACGGGCAGCAGCGTCATCATGTCGACTTTAAGTTAAGCTGCGTAAAGATCAAGGAAAGCTTTCTGACCGAATTAGGCTTGCCGACAGTCCATAATGACCAGCAGATAGATGCCCAGGTAGTCTCGCTGTTAATGGATATTCCCTGGGGAGAGGGTCAAAAATTGGATTTGGATAATGAAGTTAAAGACCCGTTTATAGTTTACGTACGCCCGGTGCCCAAACAAATTAAAACAGAATCCACATCTTATGAACCCAAGGATTTAAGCGGACAATACACTCTTCAAGGCATTGCAACAATCGGCGGTAAAAAGATGGCGATTATCTCTCCTGACAGAGTTTTGGAAGTGGGCGATCTCCTGGATCATAAAAAAATTGCCAAAATTGAAGATGCCCGCATTGTTTTAAAGGAAGGCCGACAGGAATATTTTATTAAATTACCCGGCGGAACAGAGTTCGGATTACAAAGTAACACAACCTCCGACAATGACAAAGACCAGAAAGAACCACTTGAATCGAATAAATCGGATGAGGTTAACGGCGCTTTGGAAAATACTGATAAATCCAATAATCCCGATTAGCTGAAAATAACCTTAATTGAAATAGCAGTTTCTTTTTGAACTCTATTGCAAAAAGGATATAAGGAGGGGGAACTAAATGTATTATAAGAAATTACTAATAAGCTTAATGTTACTGATCTTCGGCATATTATTGCCTGTATCCCTGGACGCCCAAAGCAGCAATGAATCCAACAAGGGCGACGCTTTGGAATTGTTCCCCGCCGATCCCTGCTCTCTGGAATTCAGAGGGGCGGATGTCAAGAATGTTTTACGCAGTTTAGCCTTGCCTTATAAGGTTAATTTGCTGGTCAGCGAAAGAGTCTCCGGTAAAATCTCGGCCAGTTTTAATGAGGTGCCTATACGTGAAGTTATCCGCTCGGTTTTAAAAGACGCCAACTTAGGAGGTGTGAGGGAAGGAAACATCTTACGTATCGACACGCTGGAATACATTAGGAAAAGTAAAGATGAAACCAAATCGGTGACCGAATCGACCACTAAATACATGCAGGTAAATTATGCTTTCGGAGGAGATTTAACAGCTTTAGTAGCAGAATTAACGAAAAGATTGAGTAAAGACCCAACGGCAAATATCAGTGTTATTAAACGTACCAACACTCTGGTCATCACGGATTTGCCGGAATACGTCGAAAAAATCGAAAAGATGGTAACCACCTTAGATAAACCGTCTCCTCAGGTGGCAATCCTGGCGAAAGTAGTTTCCGTCAGTTCCAATTTTGCCAATGAATTCGGTATCCAGTGGGGAGGCTTTAAGGACAACAACATAAGGGGGGGCAATACTCTCGCCTTACAAGGCGATCCCGGTCTTGGAACCGCGCTGAACGGAACGAATCTATCGGTCAACATGCCGGTTAATGTAAAAGATCTGGGCGTCGGCGGTGCAGTAAATTTAATGATCGGGGAAATAGGCGGAGAAATTTTAGAAATGCAATTATCCGCCATGGAAAGCGCCAGTAAGGGTAAAGTGCTGGCCAATCCCAAAGTAATTACTCAAGACAATCAACTCGCCAAAATGGAAAGCACACATAAGATATTTTACCCGGTAACTACCTATGCTAACGGGGTTACTACCACAAGCTACAGTTCGGAAAATGTAAAAATTACTTTGGAGGTTACCCCGCATGTAATAGAAAACCGTATTTTTATGGACGTAACGGTAGAAAAGGGAGACCTTTTCCGTAATTCGTCCGGGCCGCCGGATACCAAGAATAATTTACTGAATACTAAAGTATTGGTCGACAGCGGTAAAACCATAGTCATTGGGGGGTTGATAGAGCAAACTGAAAGTGATACGGAAGGGGGGGTCCCGTTTTTTAAAGATTTACCCTTTGTCGGCTGGCTATTCAGACATACCGCTAAAAGCGATGACAAAAAGGAATTGCTGATTTTCATCACCCCCACCGTTTTACAGGAGGGGCAGGACAATGTATAAAAGTTTCTATCACTTAAAGGAAAATCCCTTCAGCTTAAATCCCGATCCCCATTTTTTATTCCCCAGCGAGCAGCATAAAGAAGCATACAAGTTGATGTTATACGCTATCGATCATCGTGAGGGGTTGCTTGAGTTGGTCGGTGAAGTCGGCTGCGGTAAAACTATGTTATGCCGCGTATTATTGTCATCCCTGGGGGAAAATGTCAAAACAGCCTTGATTTTAAATCCGCCCGCCACGCGCACTGAATTTTTAGAAACCCTGATGGAGGATTTGGGGCGGCCTTTTAAAAACAAAAGCTACAAAGATTTATTGCAAGATTTGGCCAATTTCCTCACCGGAGAATACGCCAAGGGCAACAATGTAGCGGTTTTTATCGACGAGGCTCAGGATTTGAACATAGACGTTTTGGAGGGTATCCGCTTTCTGACCAACATAGAAACGAACAAAAAGAAGCTGATTCAGGTGGTCTTGGTCGGCCAGCCGGAATTGGAAATTAATTTGCGTACCCCCCAGCTTCGGCATGTCGACCAGCGCATCGGGTTACGCTGTCATTTGAGACCGCTCAATAAAAAGGAGATGGCAGAGTATATTTATCATCGTCTGAAAGTCGCGGGAACCGACGAAATTAAATTCTCCCAGCAGGCTTTGCGCAGGATTTACAGCTTTTCCAAGGGGATTCCCCGTCTCATCAATCAAGTCTGCGATAAAACCCTGATTACCGCCTATTTTTATAAACAAAACGAAATAGACGCCAAAACAGTCGGGAAAGCCTTGAGAACTACGCAAAAGCGCTGGTTCAGATTTCGTATTCCCCAACTGGTGTACTCTTTACATGCAGCATTTGCCTTCGCCTTAGTCTGTATATTAGTCCTTTTTGCGGTAAATTGGTATATGCAAACACAAATTACTACCTGGACTAACCAGGTTAACCCTACTTTGGGAATCGTTCGGGGCAGCATTTCTAATCGGATGCATTTAGCACCGGAAATAGCGGAAGCCAGCAAAACCTCTCCGGCATCAGGAACAAAGGCCGTCATACCGGTAAATCAAAACAATGAATTAAAACAAGATCTAACAGAAAAATCAAAAACCGATCAAGACAGCACTAAAAATCTTTCGCCTTCACAATCGGATATTGAAAAAATAATCTCCCGGCAATTGGCGGCCTTGACTGAACAATTAAATAAGGGGAAAGAGGATAAAAAGCAATTAGGAGATAAAGAAAAGGATATAAATCAAAGGCTGACCAAATTAAATGAACAATTAGAGGAATTAAAAAAAATATTAAATAATAAAGAAACCAAAACCAGCCTGGAATTAGGGAAAATTAACGAGCAATTGCAAAAAACTCAAACGGAATTAAACCAAGAAAAAGAAGCCAAGCAACAAATTTCCGACAAAGAAAAAGCGGTCAATCTGAAGCTTGCCAAACTAAACGATCAACTGGATGATTTCAAAAAGCAACTGGCCGCCAGAGACCTTAAGGCCGGACAAGACCTCTCCAAATTAACCAGCCAATTGCAGAAAACACAATTCGAACTTAATCAGGAAAAGGATACCAAGCTGCAACTAGCCGGGAAAGAAAAAGCGGTCAATCTCAAGCTCGTCAAACTAAACGATCAACTGGAGGATTTCAAAAAGCAATCGCTCTCCAGGGAACAAAAAACTATCCAGGATTTAGATAAAATGAGTCAGGATTTGATACAAACCAGACAGCAATTACAAACGGAAAGAAACTTAAACCAACAAGCGGTGCTTAGCGAAAATAATTTTAATCACAAATTAGCCGATTTGAATACCCAACTGGATTATCTGCACAAAGAATTAACCGGCGAAAAAGACAAAAATCGGCAATTGAGCAGTATAACCAGTAAAGTAGACATAGAAATTGCCCGGATTAACCAGGAATTAATTAATACCAAGCGGGCATTGAACAAAGAAAAAACTTATCAAGCGCCCCCTGAATCAAGGCCAATTGTCCAACCGGTAAAATCGAAAAGTATGCCGGAGCCGGCCTCAAGACAAAACATGGCACAAGACTCATCATTGGAATCGATCGCCTTAACCGGTCTTTTCAAATTATGGGGCAGAGAGGTAAACCCGGAAGAAGCGGCATCCTGGCCGATCAAAAATAAGAGCCTGGATTTTAAAACCATCGCCGCCCGGCACGGATTAGAGGCGATTGTTTTAGCTACTGATATAGACGGAATAATAAAATTAAATCTCCCTTGCATCCTTTTACCGGCGGGTAACCTCGCTCTGCCTACATTATTATCCCAGGCCAGCGAAAGCGAATTTTATTCTCAGAATACTGTTTATTCGGTGAGAGAATTTAATAATTGGCGGGGTTCTGCGGTAATACTCTGGGAAAACATCGATAAATTACGGGAAGGAGACATCCCCTTAGAGGATAATGTGGAAACCGCCAAAATAGCTGCCAGATTGTATCAGTTAGGCTATTTGGCTCAGGACCGGTCTGACATCCAACAAATAAGTTATGCCCTGTTGAACTTTCAGCGCGATCATTCCATACCTAATCAGTCGATGATCGAAACGCAAACTAAATTGATACTGTATCGGATCATCAATCAACCCGTGACTCCCACTTTAACCAGGGAGTTTATCTAGCAATGTTGTTGACTTAAGAAATTTTGTTTTGACGTTTACGTAGTTTATGTAGTTTACGTAGCGCAGACCTTTAGGTCTGCTCCCCACCTATGTTAGGCATGGATGTCACGTTCGGAAAAAGCAGGGCCAAAGCCCTGCGCTACGTAAGTCAAGAGCATTGAGTTTATCTAGTGGCGGTTTTAATGTAGGAGATACTGCCATGAGCGTTATCTATAACAAGCTCAAACAAGTCGAACAAGATCAAACAGATGAAGTCTTGCTGGAAGCAAATGCTGACTCAAGCCGGACTAATAAAGAAGTTTTGCCCATAGATAAAACATTACAGCGGCAGAGCGCAGAAAAAAAATCCAATTTTTTACGTAACCTGTTGGTTGGAGGGGCTATTTTTGCCTTAGCGGTAACCTTGTCCGTCGTCACGGCCTATATCAGAGGGAAATCTCCCGAAATCGCGGCTAAACCTAAGATTAATCTGCCACAAGTACCAAAATCCGGCATAAAGCCAGATAAAAAAGAATCCGACAAACATCTTGAAAATAAAGATTTTGACCAGCCGGCAATCCCGGAAAATATCTCGCAGAAAACGGCCAATCCGGGCAAAACAAAAAAAGTCAAAGCAACACCCGATATGCCGCCGGGACCGCCCGAATCCGTAATGCAAATACGGAAGGAATACGAAACATATCTGTCTAAACAAACTGCTGTAAAACCTGTCGAGGAGATAAAACCCGGCAGTGACCGGGATGAAGGGCTGATAGAATTGTCAAGCACAAGAGAAAAAGACCGAGAAGGTATCATCAAGCCCCCGACTAAAGATGCCGAAGATATCGCGGAAATCCAGGGGGGCTACCAACAATTCATACCGGTCTTCGGAGCAGGAGGCCCGCCTAAATTTATCGATCCCAAAACCCTGATTAAAGAAAATAAAAAAGAGTCCAAGGAAATTAAAGGGCTGAATAAATCAGAAAATGAAGATACTACCCCTGAAAAAAAGGATATTAACATTGCCTCGTTGGACAAACTTACCATAAAACCATTAGTAATAAATCCGGCCAAGCCAAAAGAGACAACCGGTGCGAATGCCTCTGAAGCGGAAGCGCTAAAAGAACCGCCGGTTAATAAAGGAAATGAAGCCGCGATTAAATCCGCCGTAAATCCGGCTGTAAACAAAGAAAAAGAAAGTCCGAATAAATCCATACCAATCGCCGGGTTAACAAAGGAAAATAAAATTTCTGCGGATAAAAAAACCAAGGAAGGGCAGACTCAAAAATTAGTTCCGGTCAAAAAATCCCAAATCCCTTCTCAGGAAACGAGTAAAAAAACCACCGAACCAAATAAAACGTCTACAAAAATTACCGCGGGAGAAAAACTATCTAATCCGGTTAAAGCTTCTGCAACGAAGAAAACTGAAACATCCGTCAAATTAATCCCTAAAGCCGCGGCACTCCCATCGAACAAAGATCTGAATAATCCCCCTCAAACAGCAGACGAAAGTAAGGGGGAGATGCTACTGGCCATGCGTGAGGTAAGCAAACCGGAAGAGTCTAAAGAAAAACTGGATGATTTCCCGGATGAAGAACTTGAAATTTCACCGGTATCGGATAAAAGAATCCCTTTACTAGCTATGGGACAAAATTATTTTAAAGACAAAAAATTAGATGATGCGATTAAATCTTACAAAAGGGCTTTAGAAGAAGACCCCGAACTTTTAGAAGCTTATAATAATCTTGGGGTTATCTATACTCAAAAAGGCTGGTTTAAAAGCGCGATTAAAAATTTCAAAATGGCGATTAAAAATAATCCATATTATGCCGACGCTCATTTCAATCTGGCCATTCTTTACGAAAAGCAAACCGACAATAAACAGGCGCTGGTACATTATCTGAAATTCATAGAATATGCTCAACCCAAGCATCGGCAATTAGTAGAACAAGTACAGAAACATATTAGTTATTATTGAGAATGTTGACATATAGATAGAAATTGTTTTTTCGTTCGTAGTCCCAGCCCTTCAGGGCTGAACTTCAGGGCGTTAGCCCTGCAATTATGACTCTCAATACTTTCGGCGCGTTCCATACGAACACACCTTTTTTTGCAGCCCTAAGGGGCTGAAAATACGTGGCTGAAGCCACGGGACTACGTTTTTAAAATATATAAATATCTATCTTTAGGTGAACACTCTCGAAAAAGTAAGCCGCGTAAAGAGTTCCAGGTTTCTTTTTCGGTGAGGGAAAGAGACCTGGAACAAATTTTTCGGGAAGGATTCCCAAAAAACAAAAGTTGCTTTTAAATTTAAGCCCGCTCAATGATTTCTTTGATTTCCTCCATTAATTTAAACGCCTTATGCAAAACCATCCGGATATCTTCCCTGAGCGGCATATTAACAGGCCCCGGCGGATAGCGATCTTCAAGATAATATTTAGTAGCCATCAAACACACCTGAAAATAATCGGGAGCTGATGTTAGATAAACGAAGGCTTTGTTTAACAGTACTTTTAAATCATGTATCCTGGGTGGATCAATTTGATTAACTACCAACAAACCCTTGAGACATTTTCCCATGCCCTGTTGAAGTATAAACCCAATGGTGTCGGTGTACCCGTCATCTTTGAATAATAAATCTGCCATTTCCAGATCATGTCTACCTCTTTCCAACCACTCCCGGGCCAATATTTGGACATGTCATCCTACCTCAAAAAATGCCCATAAGGTTTAGCCTCCGGGTTGGGCTTAACCTCTGAACAAATATCCAATGCCGCCTGGCGGGTGGTGGTGTGGTCTTTTTCGCTGCGGGAGACAACTTCCTTGACAATCGACCGCATGCGCCATTCGATGTGATCCAGGACATAACGGGCATCGACCGGCTGCGGCGGGCCGAATAAGCCGTCTACAGATAACGATCCGGCGCTGCCTGCGACAAAATCGGGGACTACCAATATTCCCCGCTGCTTTAAAATCCCTTCCGCTTCCGGGCTGGCGGGAAGGTTTGCGCCTTCCACTACGGCTTTAGCAGGCATCCGTTGCGCCCGCGGGCAATCGATCACGTTTTCCACTGCCGCCGGAATCATGGCATCGCAAGGGATGTCAAAAATGGCGGCAGGCTGATTATATTTATAATCCAACGCCTCGGTTTTGGGCAAATGCGTCCCGTCGCTTTGCGCCATCAGCCGTTCGATATTCAAGCCGTTTTGACAAATGAGGCAGTTTTGATCGTCGGCGATGGCGATAATCTTGACCCCGGCCTTATAGAGCGAAAAAGCCGCGCCGCTGCCTAAGCCCCCGAAGCCTTGAATGGTAACCGTAGCATCTTTAGGCGGGATGCCTAATATTTCCAGAGCGCCCAGGCAAGCCATCGCCACCCCGTGACCGGAGCGGCGCTGCCCCAGGGTGAATCCGTCTACTTTCTCCTGGAAGGTGTTATACCGCACCAGGAAATGCTCCAAGGTCATGCCCTGGGCTAAAGCCACAGCCATTTTGGCCGAGGGAATCCCGATTTCATTGAGGATGGCGTCTATCTCCGGCAGTTTGGTGTTCAAATCCGGCCCCATGGAATACCGCTCGTGCATGTACGGCCTGATGGCAATCATAAAACGTTTCATCGCCCCATGTTTACCCGGCGAATTCGGATCGTAATCTATCCCGCATTTGGCGCCGTCGACGCACATCCCGCCGATTCTTTGCTTGAGGGTCATGTTGCGCGCCATTTTGGCCAGTCTGTCCGCGGTCAAGCCTTTTTGCACCCGCATTCCTCCGGCGGCCACCTTGTGGCTTAAGGCATCGATAGCCAAAAAGCCCTGAAACTCCCCTAAAGAATCCGTATAAGTTATGATTAATTCGCAAGATCGCTGCATTATATCGATCATTAAACATTCTCCGTATAAATGATGGGTATTTCTTTTTCCAAAATACTTTCATAAAACGCCCGCATACTGGGCTTATCCGGGTCTACCAGGGAGATGATGAAATTATACATATTGGAATCCTCGGCCAGGACGGTATCAATCTCAGTAGGCGTGTCCCTTATCGGGTCACCAGGCCAGGGCACCAGGTGCATATGATAACTGCCGACAATCTCCAAACCAGACGCTTCCGCCTCCTGATAAGCGGCGAAGACCTCTTGCGGATCGGCCACCCAGCCGCGGCGCTCGAAGGGCGTTTTAGAGGGGATGCCGTGCGCGTACATGGTTTTGGTCATCTCCTCATCGTAATAATCCTCATTACGCAGGTTTTTTTTCAAGGGAAAAATTTTACATATAGTTAGCTTATCCCCCCCTTTTTTGCCGCCCGCCAAGCCGTAAGCCTTTTTCTCCGGCCTTTCCTCCGGCAAATATTGCCCGGAAAACTTGCGCCGACAGTGCGCGATAAGCGCGTCATATTGCGCCTTGTCAAAAATTATCTGTTTTATTTCCAATTTCCGCCCTCCTCCCCCCAGGGTTTTGTTACGTAATGCTTAAAATCATTTTAGCCAAGCGCCTTTTAAACTGCAAGTTATTTTTAAACTATCTTTATTTTTACCACAAAGAGCACGAAGGACACGAAGATAAAAAACCTTAAATTTTCTTCTTCGTGATCTTCGTGTGCTTCGCGGTTAATAAAAATTGCCGTACTCTTGACAACCGAAAGAATTACTGTAAAATAACGCTTGCCAGAATTTGGCCGGCTTGGTAAAATAGAGTAGTCAAAAATATTGTGGTGAGTGTAGCTCAGTTTGGCAGAGCTCTGGATTGTGGCTCCAGCGGTCGAGGGTTCGAATCCCTTCACTCACCCCATTTTTCCTCTATCCTCCTGATCTGGAAAGAAAATTATATGCGACCATTAGATGGATATATTAAAAATCAATTAGATAAACATTTAGAGAAAATAGAAGTCAACTTAAAAGCCGATGGGATAGCAATTGTTAGCCCAATTCTCTATAAACTAGACAATAATGTTCGTGACACATTAGAATTAATTGAAAACAAGAAGAAAACTTTAGTAGTTATTCATGATACCCCAGGGGGAGTTGCTGAGGTTGTTGAAAGAATTGTAAGCGCTATAAGGCATTTTTATGAAGAAGTATTTTTTATTATTCCCGACAGGGCAATGTCCGCAGGAACGATTTTTGCTCTATCAGGGGATAGGATTTTAATGGATTATTTTTCATGTCTGGGGCCAATTGATCCTCAAATAGAGAAAGATGGCAGATTAGTGCCTGCGTTATCGTATCTTAATCAATTTGAACGATTAAAAGAAAAAGCGACAATGGGAGAGTTAACTTCAGCAGAATATGCTTTGTTAAGCAAGATGGATCTTGGTGAATTATACCAATTTGAACAAGCACGAGAATTATCTAAAGAATTGTTAATTCAGTGGTTGTCTAAATATAAATTTAAGAATTGGAATGAAACACAAACTAATAAAATCAAAGTAACAGACGATTTTAAAAAAAAACGCGCAGACGAAATTGCGCGGAAATTGAATGATTCAAATAGATGGCATTCACATAGCAGGGGTATAGCGATGCAAACCTTAAGAGATGAGGTTGGGCTACAAATAGAAGATTATACAGAAATAGAAGGACTTGGCCCAACCGTAAAAGAATATTTTGAACTGTTACAAGATTATATGACCAGAGAAAAATTAGTATCTTTTGTTCACTCTAAAAGGGGGGTATTTTCAATATGAAAAAGCAATCCTTAATAGAGAAAAAAGAAATGATTAAGAAAAATCCTAAAATTGACTGTGTGTTAGTAGAAAAAGCTGAACGCTTAGAAAGCCAACTTGCTGCACTAGGCGTTTCAACCAAATCATGCTATACACTTTCACATCCTTTAAGTACTTCTATGAAATTTTATTGCCATAAAGGATAGTAAGAAAAATATTGATATAACATGGGCCGTTAGCTCAATTGGCAGAGCAACTGACTCTTAATCAGTAGGTTAGTGGTTCGATTCCACTACGGCTCACCAAATAAAATCAAGGGATTAGCGTTAATTCGCTAATCCCTTTTTTAATGCTCTGGTGGCTGTTTGGTGGTTGGTAAAAAACGAACGGGGCGGCAGTGCGATTCAAAGAGGTATATTTAATCGCTGCCGCCCCGTTGTTTGGGCAGGAAATCACTGTTCCCATTAATAGTATACCAGGTTATTTCTTTCGGCCTGTCCTCAGGCCGAAAGTCGCACGATTTCAAGGAATTGCGGGTTTCGGCTTGAGGACAGGCCGAAACAAAATAGCTTTGTTGTATCTATATGTCAACACTCTCAACAGGAGAGTGTTGACATATAGATAGAAATTGTTTTTTCGTTCGTAGTTCGTAGTTCGTAGTTCGTAGTCCCAGCCCTTCAGGGCTGAACTTCAGGGCGTTAGCCCTGCAATTATGACTCTCAATACTTTCGGCGTTCCATACGAACACACCTTTTTTGCAGCCCTAAGGGGCTGAAAATACGTGGCTGAAGCCACGGGACTACGTTTTTAAAATATATAAATATCTACCTTTAGGTGAACACTCTCGTATTATCAATAACTTCTGGATTCCCGCTCCCCGTTTTCACGAGGACAAGTTTCGTGGGCATGACAAAATCGGGAATTGCGGCACAAATCCAAAACCAT
>JACRJN010000113.1 GCA_016235675.1 Candidatus Schekmanbacteria bacterium | reverse complement strand
CCGTCGAACAGGCTGAAATGCTTAAACTCCTCATCCTTGCGCTTGCGGTAGGTCAGTATCTGATAGGTGGTCACCGTCACCGGGCGAATATCCTTCTGATAGCCGGTATATTCCCCGATGTGCTCCGCCGGAAGATGGGTCTTATCCAAAACCTCAGCTATCCATTGCCGCACCGCAGTAGTGCTGGTAGTAAGAATCAGGGTGCAGACCCCCAGCTTTACCATGGCCCCGATGCCTACGATGGTTTTACCGGCCCCGCACGGCAGCACAATCACCCCCGATCCCCCTGAAGCCGCTCCCCCGGCATGAAAAACCGATACCGCCTCCTCCTGGTATGTCCGCAACCCAAAGGGAAGCCCCGACCGGGAGGTTTCCCGCAACTGTAAATCCAGGGACTCACCCACTACGTACCCGGCCAGGTCTTCAGCCGGAAAGCCGGTCTTGACCAGCGCCTGTTTCAGCCGTCCCCGATGCTGGGGGAGAACCAGAAAGGTTTTAGACCCCAGGCGATCCTCCAGATAGCGCCTGACATTCTTGCTCTGCCAAACCTCTTCCGCCAGGGGAAGCTCATCTGCTTCCAGATATAACGCCGCCTCCCACCGGATTATTTTCAGCTGCCCGTAACGGGAAGCGTAGTCCCGCAGTTCCACTTCAATGTGGGCGGGGATGTCATATTTGGAATAGTCTTTGAGGGTATCAGCTATCTCCCCGACGCACATTCCGGCCGCGCAGGCATTCCAGATGGAAAGCGGCGTCAGGCGGTAGGTGTGCACATGCTCCGGGGATTTTATAAGCTCCGCAAACCGGGCCAGTCTGTCCCGGGCAGCTTCATAGCGGGGGTTGTCCACCTCCAGCAGCAGGGTATGGTCACCCTGGACATATAAGGGATTTTCGGCGCGAAAGTGCATAATTATTTATCATGGACATGAATATAATGTTTTGGATATAATTGATTGCTGGTATAACGGGGTAACCCCGAAACACCTTGACCTGATTATTATAAAGCCAGGAAGCATGGTTAGCAATACATAGTTTAATCTTTGTTAACCCTTCAATGAAGGGTGGGAAAGCAGTCGTATTTTGGGGAACCTCACGCCGCTGGAGGCTCTCCCGGTTGCGGGCGGAGTACAACGGCCACGGCCGCTGGATCAGGGACATCACGAAAGCCGCAGGGATAAGCCGCAGGCGCGGGGCGATACGGATGCACATGCTGCGGGCGACACACGCCTCGGATTACCGCCACACATTTCTTTCAGGCTATCGATACTTTTAAAAGACACAAATCAAAACATCTGCTCTCCCATTAGCCATACTTTTCCCCACGCCAAAACATTGGCCTTCCAAAATAGCAAAAGTTTTTCCGGCGGCAAAAACCCTGGCTTTTCAGAGAGTAATAGTTTTTCCAAAGCAAAAACATTGGCTTTCAGAGAGGGAATTTTACGGCAAATCTAAGGTTGCCTAATCGCACTTTTTAGCCATTTTTTAGTCATATTTATGCGTTTTAACTGCATTTAAGCACAAACAGTCACCCCTTATTTATGCTGCATAAAACGTGTATATTCAATATGTTATCCCTAAAATAACTGCATCCACAGAATTATACAAAAATCCCATCTTATAAAATCCTCGCAAATCCTTTACTGGCAAGCAACTACAGCCTATTAGACATGTTTCATCAAATTTTTGATTTAAGGAAATGTGCACGATGTTTGTTTAGTCATATCAATTGTTTATAACACATTTTTGGAGTTCTGGGGTAGTTTTACGAAACGGGAAACCGGCGCAAGAGGCACACTGGCAAGCATAATACTTTATTGACTGCGAATCAATATTGTTAATACCTGGTTGATTGCAAAACGATATGACCGGTTTTTAGGGAGCTTTTCGCGGGGTACCCCGTCGCCCTATTTTTCCCTACCCCCCATGAGGTTGTTTCCCTAATAAAAAACCCCCCGCTAGGGAGCTGATCATCAGTTTATTAAAACCTTAGGGCAACCTCGCCCCGGATAACCCGGCCGGGGTCTCTTTGGAAAAATCCCTTTTGATAATGCTCATCCAGGAGGTTATCCACCGCCAAGGTCAAATCTAGTGGGATATCCATAAACTTTAGCTTCTTGACCAGAGAGATATCCACTACATAGTAGCCATCCTTTTCCCATTTGTAGCCCTCCTCATCCCTTACAATATTTTTTAAGTCTGTAAACTGAGAGGATTCGTAGCGGAGGCTGGTATTGACAGTTAAATCCTTTATCCCCACGTATGAAAGCATGAAGTTAAGCCTGTGCCGGGGGGAATGGGGGAGTTCATGGTCAAGGATGGTGGAGTCGGCGCTTTGGGTAATCCTGGTCAGGGTTAGGGTATAGTTTAAGGCGGCATTTAATCCTTCCATAATCTCTTTATCCAAACTGGCTTCCAAGCCCTTGGATTCCGATTCGCCAATATTCTGCGTTTGGGTAATGGAGGGAGTCCCGGGAGTGGTTATGGACTCCATTTTATCGAACCAGCGGGTGTAATAGAAGGTTAACCCGGTTTTAAATCCCTGAGGGAATACACCTTCCACGCCGGCATCCAAAGTCAATGACCTCTCAGGTTTTAAATCGGGATTGGGTAAATACTGGTAAGTCTCGCCGATCTCTTTATAGTAGAGGTCAGCCGGTGAGGGGGGTATAAACCCTGTGCCTGCTGAGGCTTTAAAGGCTACCGCCTCTGAACCCCACCCATTCCAGCCAGGTACCCATTTGAGGGCTAGTTTGGGATTAAAGGATTCCTTGATAATAGGTTCGCCGGAAGAATAAGCGTCAGCGGAGTACATGGAAATATTATAGTACCGGTAACGGTCGTAGCGGCCGCTTAGTTCCAATGAGACCTCCTTTCCCAAACGGGTTTGGGGAAAAGATATACTGTAAACGGCAAATACTGCCATCCGCTCTATTTTATCCTTTAGCTTAAATATAAGCTGGTCGGTAGAGTAATCTTTTTGTAATTGAACCTCATCGTCCATGCCGTATACCAATCCCAGATTAAATCCTGCTATTTCAGCCTGCATTTCTGCATTAGCCGTGTCATAATCGCCCATAATCTTCATATACGGGGAAAGTCCCTCCTCATCCACCCCGCCCTTGTCCCGGATTAACTCTATATTCTTCTTTTGGTATCCACAAGTTGTAGAAAGCTTGAACCCGCCGGTGTTTATATTTACCAGAAGTTCGGGGCTAAAGCCGGTGTCTTCCCGGTAATAATTCGGTCTCCCCCAGTGGTAGGTATCTTCCCTGTAATCCAGGCTGAGTCCTGCATCAAGCCACCCATTTTTATACCCAGTTTTTAGTTCCCCCTCCCGCTTGGTAGAATAGGATTCCTCCACTGGCAGGAGATAGGAGAAGGGGCAGTTGTCTTTATCTATGTTGTAGATTTTGTTAGTCCGGCTATCCTCCAGGGAGAGCCTTAAGTTATACTCCCCAAGTCCGCCACTGGCAATGGCTCTGGTGTAGCGACTGTCAAAGGAATTGTATCCCTGGATTAAATCCAGGCCGAATTTCTGGTTTCCTTTCCTGGTGGTTATGACTATGGCTCCGCCCAGGGCATCCGCCCCAAAGCGGGCCGAGGCCGCACCCCGATAGATTTCAATTTGTTCTACATCCTCGGGTTTTATGCCCTCAATTACGGTCACCACTCCGCTGGCTGGAAAGCCGTTAATATACACCGCCACATTAGGTATCCCCCGCAAGGTGAGCGCCCCGGCGCTATCACCCACCCCCACCCGCTTTTTCAATAGCTCCATCAGGGTGGCCGGTTTCCCCTTTACAATGTCTTCGCAAGTTATTACCTCTTTGTTATCATCCGCATAGGCTAAGCGGGGACAGAGGAGCAAAATAGCCAAGGGTACCGCAAGCAGCCTTACCATAGGAAATCCTTAAACCTCCGATGGAATGTCCGGTCGGCAAAATATGCGATGACCAACAGCCCCAGACTGAGCCCCACAAAAATCAGACCTGTATCCATATGGGGCAGGGCCGGGTTATAGGCGGCCCGCATGGCCTCGCTTAAATAAGTGGTGGGAAATAACAGGGCCAGCATATTCCATGGCCAGGGGAGGGTAGAATAGGTATAGAATGTGCAGCCAAAGAACATCATGGGCATAAGAATGAAGGATAACACCTCTTGTGCCCGGTCAGGGGTTTTGGGCAGGGTGAAGGCGATGAGGCTTAAGCAGGAAAATATCAGTCCTCCCATAAGAATAAAGACCAAGGCCAACCAGAAGTTTTCAGGAAACAGTCCCAGCATCAGCCGGATGATAATAATCCCGCCCAGTCCGGCTATAGTGGTATTCACTATCCCACTGGCTACCCTGGAGAGCATGAAAGCCCGCAGGGTAATAGGTGTCAGCAGCCAGGCTTCCATGCTCTTGAAGTAATAGCCCGAAATTAGAAAACTGCCCGTGGTGCCAAGGGCTACATTCATCACCAGCATACTCAGTATGCCGGGGGCTACCACCTGGCTGTAATTGCCGCCGAATATACCGCCCGGCAATCCCCGGCCCATGATATACCCAAAAACAAAGAGATAAATGAAGGGCTGGAAGAAAAACTTGTTAAGCGTATGTTTCCAACTGGTAAGCCCTTCCATTAAGTCCCTATAAATAAATGAGATAAATGTCTTCATGAAGCTACCATAGACTTAAAAATGTTTTCTATATCCGTTAGATCATGGTCACAGGCTATCATTTTACCCCGATGGATAACCCCCATACGGTCGCATAATTTTCTGGCTTCTTCAAAGTGATGGGTGGATAGAAGCACCGTTTTCCCGGATTGCCTGAATTTTATAATCTGCTCCCACACTACTTCCCGCACCAGAGGGTCGAGTCCGTTGGTAGGCTCATCCAGGATCAATACCTTGGGATCGGTGATAAATGCCCTGGCTACCATTACCTTGCGCTTTGTTCCGCCGGAAAGGGTGTATATCATGGCCTCAGCCACATCGCTGATGCCTAAAAGTTCCATCCATTCAGCAATCCTTTTTTCGCTATCCCTGCCACTGATACCAAAGTAGCGGCACTGAAAGCAGAGATTTTGCTTTACCGTAAGATAGGTATCCAGGTTGATATCCTGGGACACCACCCCCAGCATATTTTTCCCCTCTGCCGGATTTTTCTGGACATCCAGCCCCAGGAGCTTTACGCTGCCGGAGGTGGGTTTAAGAAGGGTGGTAATGACCTTGATGAGGGAGGTCTTGCCCGCACCATTAGCGCCCAAGATGCCGAAGACCTCGCCCTGGCCTACACTGAATGAAACCCCGTCAATGGCCTTTACCCCGTTGGGATATATCTTGGTAACGTTTATAACCTCAACGGCAGGGCGCATCGGCTTTATCCTGTTTCTCGGTTTCCTGTTTCAGCGTATAGTTGGCATTAAGGTAATCAATGATCCCCTTCTGGTCGGTTTCGGTGATAGACTTTGCCCCATTGAGATTAATCATTTTGTCCACCGTGCCAATCCAGTCCATGGTTCTGTTAGCGGCCTTATCCACCCTGTGCCAGCGATGACAATTGGTGTTACAACTTCTTTCAAAGATGGCGGCCTGGGGATTTTCCGGGTAACCATGAGGATGTCTTAGCGGTGCCGGCGGATGGCTATTTATTCCTGGAGTTACATCATTACTCATAACCTTCCTGGTTGAAAACAGGGAGGCTGTATCTGAAAACAAATTGGCAGGCGGGGGAACAATATATTCCTTTATGCCCCCTGTCTCGGGATCGAGCCGGAACAGGTTGTAGTTAAACAGGGTGGAAAACCATATCTGGCCGTCTTTATCCAAAGCAAATGTTACCGGAGACGCCTCCTCCGGCGGCAGGGGATACTCGCTTATCTGGCCATCCGGCGAAAGCTTCCCTATTTTATGGCCATCCCATTCAGTAAACCAGACCTGGCCCTTGCGGTCTATAAGTATCTGATTGGGAAATGCCTTGGCGGTGGGCACCGGATAAAATATTACCGAACCGGTCTCCGGCGAACCGGCGGGGTATTTACCGACCACATTCTTCTCGGAAGCGGTAAACCAGAGATTGTCCCTAGAATCAAAAACCATGCCGGTAACAGACCGGCCAACCCTTGACAGGTTTTGCGGCTGGAACTTTCTCCCGATGAAGGCGTATAACCCAGCGTCTTTTCCTTCTGCTACAGAAGACAGGGTTAGCCACGGCCTTCCCCGCGAATCCATGGCCATGCTCCATCCGCTAAATTCCTTGACCGGCAGGGGAAATTCTTTCATCCGGCCATCCGAAGAGACTTTTATGAGTTTACCATCTTTAAACCCCTTCTCTGTTGAATTGGCCACCAAAACCCAGAGATTCCCACCCGAATCCATATCTATAGGCCCACGGCGGCTAATGATCTGGGCGGGAAGGGAAAATTCCCTGAAGCTTCTGTCCGTTAAAGAAAACCTTACCAGCTTGGAACCCAAACTGGTAGTCCACAAAAACCCTCTTTTCTCGTCCAGGGCTATGCCTGAAAACCCTATCGGCAATGGACAGGCACAGCCTGAAGTCTTGTTTTTCCCGCATGGGCCTGTAACCCAGGCGCTGGTTTTGGCAAAGGATAGAAACTCGGTAAATTCACTACTTGCCGATTGCAGCCGGCCAATCCTGGCATCTTCATAATGGGTCAGCCATATATCACCCTTGGAATCCACCGCAATGCCGTCGGCGCCAAAGGTAATGGCACCACAGCCGTCCGCCCATACCGGCCTCACCCAATAGAGGCTGAGCATGAGAAAAACGAGTATATATATCCGCTTATTCAATTAAATTACTCCTCATATGACATGGTTCGTATATCCATCCTGATACCCCTTGAATCTTTCCAGTGATGATTTTAAATTGTGATTCAGTCTGTTAACCTTCTCCGGCGACAGCATTACCTGTTTAAAGGTAAGCAGCAGATCATGGTAGACCTTTCGCTTAAAGTAACAATACCGGCTCAGCGGTTTGGCCAGGCTTCCCTTATAGAGGTGAGACTGGAGATAGCAACACCCGCCGCATAGATACCGGGCCCAGCACTGGCGGCAATCTTCTATTTCGTGGACGGAAAGTGGGGTAAATACTTCCCCGGCCTGCGCCAGGTTCCTGAAATAAAAATTTTCATTATTCACATTTCCCAGGTAAAAATCCCTCATTCCCACAAAACGATGACAAGGATAAACCTCGCCGTCTGCCGCTACCCCAAATTGCGCCCGGCCGGCGCCACAGGCATAGAACCTCTTCCTCTTGGTATAAAGCCGTTCCAACAGGGCGTAACTGAATTCATAATAGGCCGGTTCATCTTCCGAGGTTAAGGCCAGGAGATTTTCGCAACTGATTCTGGATATTTCATCCGCCATACGCCGATACTCTTCCCCGGTCAGATAAAGGGGGTGGTTGGTTGGTACATCCACCGGGGTGATACCAACCCCCCGGGGATTTAACCCTAAGTTGTAGCGATAAACCTTCTCTATATCGGCATAATTCTTTTTGGTGACAATGGTGCGAATGGAAAGCCTGGTATCTGCAGCTTGAAGGGCGGAGATGGTCTCCACCGCCAGATCATGGCTGCTCCAATCCCCCCCACTGCATCGCTGCAAGTCATGATATTCCTTAGGGCCGTCCAAGCTAATAGTGACACTGTTAATATGATCGGCCATAAACTGGCTTATCTCAGGGCTAAAGACTGTCCCATTAGTTACCATATTGAAGGTAATCTGGAAGCCATCGGTCTTTTTTTGATTTCCCATCTCTACCGCCTTCTTCAATAAGGGAAGATTCAGCAAAGGCTCCCCGCCAAAGAAAAGGATATCATATGCCACATTGCGCTCTGTAATGCACCGTTCAAAGAAATTCTTAAGGGTAACTTCGCCCATCAGCATCTGGCCCTTTTTATATGAACCACCATCTCCATAGCAATAAAGGCATTTCAGGTTGCATTCCTGGCTCACAAAAAGGTAAAAACACCGGCTGCCTTTTCTGACCTCCTCCAGATCCGACATACCCTCATCTTTTGTTTCTTGATACAATCTTTGAAGGGAACATAGTTCTTCTTCCAGGTCCAAAAATCCCTTATCCACATCTTCCCATGGTGTTTCTTCTATCCGTTGAAGGGCGTTGGCAATCCTCCCCCCAACCTGAAATAACCGGTAACTTTCCCCATGGAATACGGCTGTACCATAATTATCTTTTAACAGGTGGAGATTACTTTTTATCTCCGAAATTTCAAGCTTTGTCATGAGATTACTCCATGCTATACTGTTAATTGGGTTGCGCCGGGGCGGCTCGCTACCATCTAAACGCCAATAAAGATGGTAGCCGTTTGGGGTATTATTCCGGATCAGCGGCCATTACACATGGCACTGACCGGCCGGGCACATCCGGCCCCCGCCCCCGCAACCGCCAAGTCTGACTTCACTAAACAGCCTTTTGACCTCCTCAGGGACTTCAATAACCATCTCCTTTATCTCCATTCCCATAAGCTCTCACCCCCCTTCTTTTTTGCCACCCCGGCGCCAGGACCAATGGCCCTGCACCCACTTTATTGAGCAGCATGGTTTATGCTGGCTCAACATTTTTACCAAAAGTTGAAATGTAGCCGCAGGCATAAGCTCAGCGCTAAGGACGCAAGCTTAAAGCCTGCAACTACAACCTTTTTTTAACATCGTGAACTTAAAAGTTATATCCCAACTGAGCATAAAAAACCCTGGGTTCTTCCAGCCAGCCCGGTCTGTATCTGGTATACTTCTCGTCAAAGATGTTATTCACCCCGGCGGTTATATCTATCAGGTTTTTGTTTACCGGCAGGTGATAAGTAAACTTACAGTCGGCCACAAAATAGGAAGGTATCGTAAAGTCTTTACTGTTTTGCGCATCGGCAAACTGTTCGTCAAAATACCTGCCTTGCACACTTCCGGTAAATACCTTGGGCAGGTCATAGGTAACCCCAAAACCGGCCTTATTCTGGGGGCTGTAAATCATCTTCTTCCCTTTCAGGGTTGGATCATCCGGTTCTTCGGTTACCTTTGACTCATTATGGGTATAATTTACAAAGGCCGACCAGTTCGGATCAATCTGCTGCTTGAATTCCACCTCCACCCCCTTGGATTCGGCCTCCCCTACATTCTGCGGCTGCCACTTCCCGGAAGGCAGACTTAACCAGGTAATGGCATCCTCAAGCTTGTTACGATACCAGGTTACGGATATCGAGTGTCCGCATCCAAATACCTGGTCTATGCCTATATCGTAGGTGGTGGCTTTTTCCGGCTTTAAATCCGGATTTGGCTCCGACCAGGAGGTCTTTCTTAACATATCCGTAGCCTGAGGCGGCCTGAAGCCTTTCCCGGCAGAGGCCCGCAGGCTGGTAGAATCGGTGAGTTTATATTTTATGCCGCCCCGGGGATTGAATGTATCGTAAGAAGTATCCCCTGTTGCCTTAATGGTTGGGCTGGAGGAATAGTCCACAAATTCCGTGTCATAGTATTTAAAATTATCGTATCTGGCCCCCAGGGTAATAAAGAGCCGCCTTAAAATCTCCGCCTCATCCTGCACATAAATCCCCACATTCTGGGTCTTGCTCTGGGCGGTATTATTTAGAACCCCGGCGCCGGTTGAATAATCCGTGCCCTGGTTATCCATGGTTTCGAGCCAGTAATTTACCCCCAGGATGGCCCGGTTTTGAACGGAGAGAACTGTGGGAAAATTGAATTGGTTCTTGAACTCCCCGCCGTACTTGTTGACATTCTCGTCTGAAATCCAGGCTACATCTGTCCCGGTGGGATTCCAGTCAAAGCTATAGCTATCCCACCTGAACGTAGCATCGTGGCTCCGGTAGTTAAGATCGAGCACAAAGGAATAAAGGTCGTTCACCCTCTGCTTATACTCAAGGTTCTCAAAACTCTCCTTAATGTTATGAATGGTGTGCGGTCTCCCCACATCATTAACCTCAGTATCCAGGTAATTTGGACTGAAGCTGATCTCTGAATTTTCGTTGATACTAAAACCCAATTTACCACCCAGGTTTACGTCCCGCCACTCGGCATTCTGAAGGCTCTTCTCCCCATAAGTGGTGGGCTCTGGTATGGGTTTATACCCCTGAGTTGTAAAATACCGGCCGTTTAAGTTATAGCTGAAGCGGTCCAGGGTGCCATTGGTGGAAAATCCGGCCCAGGGGCTGTCCAGGCTGTCATAGCCTACAGTCAGCTTGTTTTTATTGGTTCCTTCCCCATTTTTGGTAATAATATTCACCACGCCACCCATGGCATTGGCACCATAAAGGGCCGAAGCCGCCCCCCGCACAATCTCTATCCGCTCCACATTGTTAGGGTCAATCATCTGTAACGGATGTCTGCCCGCGTAAGTTAAAAGGTCAGCCGGCTGACCGTCAATGAGCAGGGCCGACCGGCCATAGCCCAGCCCCCGGATGTTGATCCCGGCAATGCTCCCCGGGATAGACCTGGTTATATCTATCCCCGCCTCCTGCAGGAGAACATCGGATAAATCCACCGGGATACCCTTCTGCCTTATCTCTTCCCCGGTAATGACCGTCACGCTTACCGGCACATCTTCCTTCTTTCGCTCCGTTTTCGTAGCCGTAACCACAATCTCTCCCAGGTCTACACCATTTTCTTCTTCCTTTTTTTCCTCGGCTATAGCCAAGGCTGAAGAGAAAAGCATCGCTATAAATGCAATTAACGTTAACCGCTGGATCATTCTCTGGATCATTTTAGTGAATCCCCTCTCTTGATTTTACGTTAAAGCTAATTTCAGACAAAACTATATCCACCGGATAGCCGGACATTCAGACACACCCGTCCTGCTGAATCCAAAAACTGCTGGTGAACATACCGAATTAGTTGAAAATTAAGCGAGGAAAATTCGCGGGGGTTTTTCTGGCAATGGTAAATATACCAACAAAGGTGTTGGGGATACGGAATCAGGCATTGATCCCCAAACTACCTGGTAAGCAAGTCTCACTTCAGGGGTTAAAATAGCCATTTCAGAAAATTGCGGCAGGGGAAAAAGCGTTTCTTGCCCGCAATCCGGGGAGCATATAATAATGGGAGCCTGGCGGCTACGATTATGCCCACTTTCAGCCTTTGCCGCCTGATATTTGCCTACGCAACAACAGCAGGGATGCTTTAGCGTACACGTACCATAACCCATGGGACACATCATGTGGCTTCTGGCTGAATTGCCCTGAAGCTGACTCTGACATGAATCACCTATGGGTTTATGCTGAAGATACGCCCCCAAAATAGTTAGCTCATGACCTAAGAGGAATACAGCTAAAATCAGGGCTATCGGAAATTTGAGTTTCTTAACCGGCATATTTTAATTAACAACAATCAAGTTTTTGATGGAAAATGGTCAACTACGTTTGGACAATCTTAAAGTTACACCCCGACCGCCGTTTTATTCCGCATGGGGGTATATAATGGGGCGTTTTTTACAGACGCAGTTCCTCGGCCTTTCGGAGTAACTGTACACACCCTACTTTAAGAATAGAAAACTATTTTTGAGAAGGATTAGGATAATATGGGAGGCTTAAAAGGGGGGTCTAAAAAGACTGGTAAGGGTTCAGAAATTTCTTTGAGAAAGAAAGTGCCTAAAAAATTTGTGGTTTGAACGAAAGAGAAAGTAATCGGTGGGTAAACTTCAAGATTAGATTTGGCTTCTATAGCCTGACTTCCGCTCTGGCAACCGGCTGAAACCAAAATTGGATCAGAACTCTTTCTGGAGTGATTCTTCTCGTGGCAGGGGCTTTCATGACTGCATCCACAAGCCCCAGGATTGCAAGCACAACCTGCGTTATGATTATAGCTGGGTTTTGAGGGTATAGTACAGGTGGTGATTATGCACCAGAAAAAAACTAAAACAACTTTGGCTATGTTTTCAGAATATCCAGCGTTCACTTTTCTGAAACCTCATGCAAACAACAGGTGTGATTTTCATACTGAGAACAATCTACCTTCCCTGCACAGACACAGGTAGCCGGATCATGAGCCGATGACCCCTCGTACGCCATACAAAAAACCACCGGCACGGCTAATAATAAAACCGCATATATAATCCAGCTAAACTTCATAAACCAACCATTATTAAGGTATTTCTCTAAATCTTACGGGCTAAGCATAATGTATTTTCTTAACAAAAGTCAAGCTAAAAAGAAAATCCCCGTTTTAAGGGGAATGCAATTTTGGGAGCATTTTTGCTGTACCGGTTAAAATGCCCTGTTGCATGAGGTTCGTTTCGCTTTTTCAGGATCACCGGTAGAGAGAGGAACTGAGTTACATCTTCTCCGCCAACACCAGCATCGCCAGCATCAGCCAAAGGCTTAGCAAAAAGACGGCTATTTGTATCATTCGTTGCAAAATGGATGTCATTTTTGTATTGCCTCTTTTCCGCCTGGTTCCTTTTCTTTAGCCGGGGCCTCGCCGAATTTGATTGTTTCCGCCACGGTTAATGTTAAACACGAATTGCAGAGATTTTCCCTCAGAGCCAGCAGATGCCTTCCCAACCGGGCAAGCTCAACCCCGATTTCAACACAATTAGATTTTTCGTCTGTCCCATCGTCGAACCAGGTATCCGCCAATGCCCGTAGCCCATCCCCTTCCTTGACCAATTGGTGCGCTATATCGCCTATGAAAGAACTCACGTCAATTTCCTCGGCAAATGTTTGTTTTCTCATATTTATTCCCCTTTCGTACAACATGAAGCCATCACATCAGATGAAAGTCAAGTGGAATAAACATGGGGCAAACACTCTTTCCGATAATCGGCGGCAATTTCAAGCTGCTTTTCCAATGGCAGGGTAGAAAAAAGTAAAACTGCCGCCCCGATAACATCTTCCTTTTTAAGTCCGGTATGCCTACAAATGTGAATTAACAAAGGGTTATTATGTTCTATAAGCCGGGTCAGTCTGGTATAATCAACCGCATCTTCGGCCCTGCGATTATGTATAATCATTTCTTTGTCATTATCATCAAGCCCCAATTCGGCAAAAATTCTTTTCTTAAACGAAACCGGTGGCTCCGGCATATCCTTAAGATTGTTAACTAATCCTTCCTTCCGCCGTATCCGATTATTCCTTCTTCTATTGTTCGTTTTCTTCATAAAGCGGCCTCCCTATATGTAACGTAGTACCTATTTAAACAGTACCATAATACCTGTTGTTTTGCAACGGATTATTTATAATGCAGCAAAGGAGGGCGGTAATGGATGATTTAAGAGAAAAGATTTGCGCCAAAATCTTCGGGTTACGCAAGGCGTTAAATTTAACCCAGTCGGGATTTGCGGAAAAGGTGGGATTGAGCGAGGAATATATCCGCAAGATGGAACTGCGCAAAAGCACTCCCTCCCTGGAATCATTATTCAAAATCGCCGATGCGCTGAATTTGTCTATCTATGATTTAATCGATTTCGACCAGCCCAAGCCTGAGCGGGATGAGGCATTGAATTCCGTAATTACTCTGTTGCAAACCCGCAGCCCTGAGGATATCAAGTTGCTGCATGAGGTGGGGTTAAAGATATTTGAGGGGTTGGACAGACACGAGAAGTAATATCTTTATCTGCCGAAGGATGCCGTTTAGCGTGCCTGTGCTAAATCAGGTTCTAATTTTTCCAACAACTCAGCCTGCTCTTCCCATATAGCCGTTTTTAGTACTATGCGAAGCGCATGTCCCTTTAAAATAATTTGGGGATTTCCGATTAAAATCTCTTCCTGGATTTGCGGAGCAAGCAGCGTTAAATGCATAATCTGACTGACTCTGGCCTTAGTCAGCCCGGATAACCGGGCTATATCGGCATAATCCTGAACCACACCTTGATCGATCAAATCCTGTAGATGATGGGCAAGCGCCAGCAGGCGGGTGATATAAGCGGGCTTATTTGTTGGCTTTGTGGAATTGGCGGCTGGCTTTTTCTTGGCCCGGATATGCTTCTTTCCATTACCAAAATCGACTTTATATTCCACCGCTAAGGTTTTTAGCTTTTGTTCCCGGTGCATGTTGTTGCCTTGTCTTTCATATTAACCTCATCCGCCAGGGCTTTGATGCCCAAGGGATGAAAGTTAATGGTAACGGTTTCCTTTTCGCCGTCATAAACTACCTTTTCTATCAATAGGTTTAAAATGCGGGTTTGTTCCTGGGTATACAGCACATCCCAAAGCGGGTCGAACAATCCCAGGGCTTTTTTTAGTTCTTTTTCGCCGATTTTAGCGTTTGCCAGCAATAATTGTTGGCGGTTGATTTCCGAGAGTCGTTTTTCGCAGAGGTTAATCCGGTCAGCCGTGTTATCAAGAATTTCTCCGCCATTACCGTTAGACGTTTTTTTGGCCTGCCGTTTCAGCATGGTCAATTCTTTGCGTAAATAATTTGCCTCATTTTCCAGAGAGGTTATTTGGGACGTTAGCTCGTCTTTTAGCTTTTTAGCGGTGGCCTGGATAATAGCGGGCGAATTGCCGATTTTTTTAATCTGCTGCACTACAAAATCCTCAATTGATTTGGCAGACACTGATTTGGTAGCGCAGGCTTTGTAGCCCAGCTTTTGGGCGGTAGCGCAGACATAATAGCGGTACAGATTATAAGACCGCTTCGTATACGTATGATTCAGGGACTTCCCGCAGCTTCCACAGACTAACAGGCCGCGTAACAATGCGTTATGCTTGTTTCTTTGTTCGTGGCCGTGATTGTTGGAGTTGCCTTGCATAATCTGTTGCACTTGAATCCAGACGGCCTCATCAATAATAGCTTCATGTTCTCCCTGGTATAGTTCGCCCTGATGTTCGATTTTCCCCAGGTAGATGACATTGGTCAACAAACTGTGTAGATTGGTTTTGGTAAAGGGCTTGCCGTGATGTTGCCGTTCATTGCGGCTTATCCAGGATTTGGTAGTCCAGCCATGGGAGTTTAATTCCTGGGCGACTTTGGTAAGTGATTGATGTTGGGTGTATAAGCGAAAAATCTCCCGGACGCAGGCGGCTTCCTCCGGATTGACTACCTGTTTTTTTAATTTGGGGTCGATGTCATAGCCCAGCATGGGATAGCCGCCGATCCACTTGCCTTTACGCCGGGCGGCGCACATTTTATCACGGGTACGTTCGGCGATGATCTCCCGTTCGAACTGGGCGAAGGATAGCAAAATGTTCAGGGTCAATCGTCCCATAGAGTTAGAGGTATTGAATTGCTGGGTTACACTTACAAAGCTAACGTTGTTCTTGTCCAGCACGTCAATAATTTTGGAGAAGTCAATCAGGGAGCGGGACAGGCGGTCAACTTTGTAGACTACCACGCAATCAATTTTTCCGGCCTGAATATCTTCTAGTAAATGACCAAGCGCCGGACGTTCCATATTTCCGCCGGAGAAGCCGCCGTCGTCATAGCGGTCGGGCAGGGCGATCCAGCCTTCGCTTTTCTGGCTTTGGATATAAGCCTCGGCTGATTCCCGCTGGGCGTCCAGGGAGTTAAAATCGCTGTCCAGCCCTTCTTCAGTCGATTTCCTCGTGTAGATACCACAGCGGATTGCCTGTTTAGCTTGATCGTTTTGCTGGCCGTTGCTACGCTTACCGTTATGACCGTTACCGTTTCTAATCATTTCTGGTTACTCCTTGACCCCCCAAAATAACCGCCCATTCCAATTGGTTCCGGTAATCTCGCGGGCAGTAGCGGACAAGGATTTGAACACCCGGCCTTCATAGCGGAAGCCGTTTTCCAGAACTTCCACCTTAATCGTCCGGCTTTTATATTCCCTGGTCAATATTGTTCCCGGAGCCGGGAGATTAGCCTTGTTCTTTGCCCTGGACGGCTGAGCCGGAATATTAAATTCCTGAAAAGCCCCTCTGGGCAGTCTTACCCTAATATCATGCTCATTAGCAATCTCCCTGGCCCGCTTTTTTGCCTGTTCGGATAATCCGCCGTATTCCAACTCCTGAATTCGCCAGGCGATTTTCTTCCAGAGATAATCTTTGTTGCGGGCGGTGGTCGACTCGCCAAATATTTCTTCATATTTCTCCCGCAACTGATTGACCGTCATCTGTCGCAATCCCTGAATTTGCTCAACTATAGTAGCGCTCATTTTTTCTCACTCCTCTTAAACTTAAGTTAACCACACTGGCAATTCATGCGTGTAATCTTAGAATTGTCAAGGCTTTTCAAGCAATTGCTTCGAATTCCATTGTCTTCTGAGAGGAGTAAGCGTAAATATCCCCGGCTTAAGATTTCGGTTAGTTCCTGCAAAGATTCCTGGAAATTTCCGGTTGTCAGAGAGTCCGATTTTTTTCGCATAATTATTCCCCAAGTGCATAAACAGTAAACCGAAAAGTTTGTCCATGCCACTTTTGGCTCAACCCCCATTCAGCATAAACCTGTCCCCGCCAGACTCCTGCCAAATCGAGCGCATCAGAACTTATGGTACATTGGGCAACCGTGGGATTGCCGATTTTCGGCGCAGCATCCCAGTTTGTATTCATACCGTTGGGTTTGATCAATTCAAAGCGCAGGACAGAGACGCCGGACAGGTCTTTTTTGGTCTCGGCCTCCAGGATAGTACCGATGTCGCCGACGTAGATTTTATTTTCCATGTTTTCAGTTTTCCTGTTTCCAGTTATTTAGTTTTCCGGAAAACTGAATAACCGGAAACTGAATAACTGCAACCGCAGGTTGCTAATTCTGAATCTCTGATTGCACCCGCAAGATGTCCGTAATGGCGGAACTTATCCTTACAGTACCGGCGATAAAAGAATTCACCTGGATAACCGTGGGGGCAGTGTCCGCCATAACGACAGTGGTAAAGTTCTCGAAATCCCTGGCTGGTTCAACATTGGTATAACCGGCCTCGATACACGGCGCCCGTTCATTTGGCTCCAGCACGTCAATGGCAAAACTTCTCGGCTCTGGGGCGCTGACCGCTTGCTCGCCGGATTCGTTGTTGCTCAATTCTCCCAGGTCTGCCATTTTAACCTCTGAAATACCAGGTACGAGACGGGCTGTCTTCTTTATTTCCCGTATTCCGGAAAGTAATCAGCCAGATTTTTGCCGTTTAAATACACATCAGAAACCAGGCGTCCCCGGTCAATTATTTTTGGCTCTTTTATCTCCACCGTTTTATGGAGGATAAGCCGTTCCAGCTTTCCCTTGGCCGCCAGATAACCCGGTTCTCCCTTCTCCGGGGTATCGTACCCTGTGGGTCTGACGCGTTCCCCTTTTTGTTGTCTCCACTCCCAGTCTGGTTCGACTCCGAAAGTATCCCCGTCAACAATTTCATTAACAGTAAAAAACATATCCCTGCCTCCTGTGTTAGAGTGTTAAAATAAACATTTTCCCTTTCTAAGCAGCCACTTAAAGTGGTTACAAAGTTGCTTAATTCGCCTAAATCCGCCATTTTAACCCCCGAGATAGGGAGATACCGAGGTACCGAGATACCGGAACTATTTCTTTTGCGGTATCTCCCTATCTCGGTATCTCCCTATCTCGTTTATTTTGGTATCGCCCATCTGCCGCTTGCCCCGGATTCACTGATAACCCAGTAACTGGCAACCGTCCCATTGGGGTCGACAAAGCCGTCGGCGTTAACCTTAATATCCACCGAATCCACGCCAGGAGCAGCTACGCCCTGGCCCCTGGTAATCAGGATTATCCCCATCAACCGGCCGCGCTTTTCCGGGAAGGGATTTAACAGTGTCCCAACGCGCAGTGTCCATGCCCAGCCCTTGCCGGAGAAGGCGTTTGTGCCCGTTGGCACCCAGAAATACAGGGCGTAGCCGTAGATATTCCCGCCGCTCCAGAACGGGGCATAGCTATAGCCGCCGAAGGCCATTTCGGTGCTGACGAAGTTATACTGGCTGGCGGCGGCGCCTACAGCCTCGTTCTTTAGGCGGGGGAAGGAAATGACGTAATTGCCTTGGCACATCATTTGATTACCGTTAATCCAAACGGTCGGGGGGTAACCAGCCGCAGGCGTGTCCGCCGGGTTGTCCCGTGACACCTCTATACATCCTGACCATGCGTTGCCGCTGGACGAGCCGATGGTACCGCTGTTGTTGGACTGGAAAATGAGATATTTGCTCTGGGCAAAAATACACAGGCTTCCACCGGTGGACAGGGTAATTCTTTGGGCATAGCCGGTGTTGTCGGAAAGGTAGCAAAGGTTACTCCCCGTGTGGGTTGAAGAGTTAAATGACTCGTAAACCTTTAAAAATAAGTATCCGGCAGTATTCCAGTCTAAAACCACATACTTATAACTCAGGCCGTCCTTATTTAGCGCACGGTAGGCCCTGGCGTTAGTACCGGCGCTGGCGTCCCAGAGCGACCAGCCGTGAGCCAGGATATAGGTGTCTACCGCCGCGATTAAATTGGCCAAAGACTCGCTGGCCGGATAATCCATACGGGCGGAATTGGGGCCAAGACTATTGGTTACTACCGCCATTATTCGCTCACCTCCATAACACCGGGAGCGGCGCAGTCGCCAGACGTTTCCACAATGACGGAATTGCCGTCCACCTTAACATAGTGGTCTTGGTTGCAGTAACGGCTTACCCACTCCACCGGATTTTTAGTCCCCGCCGGAATCGACGCTTTGTAGCGTTTCATCCCGGAAGGCGTTTCTGTTTCACTCACCGGATTTTGGCTGTTGGCCGCAGAAATTCTGGCCTGCACCCGGCTGATCACTTCCTGATCAATAACTCCCAGGTTCAGCAACAAGGGGACTATCTGGTTTTGAAACATCGGGCTGTCCAGGGCGATGGTTTCGGAAGCCAGAAACATTGTTTTTATGAATCCGGCCTCCGGCGTGTCTGAATTCATCCAATTTTCAAAGGCCATGGCCTTGTTATCTAGCAACTCCCAGATTTCGACGCGTGAAACACTTACAGACATAATTTTTTACCTCCCGGATTTATGCGGTTCCTGATACATTTGTTTATCCTCTAACTATGTGATAATTAACCGACGTTTCCACCCATTCATCCAGCGTAACATCCACCTCCGCCTGCTGGGGCGCCAGGCTGTTTTGGTCAAACAGATTGAAGTAGCGCACCTTGACATTGCGCACTATGCAAACTATTCCCGGGTACAGTTCCCCAAAGATAAAGACCACCCTGTGGGGGGCTGACTTGAGTAGTGTCCCTGAGTGCTCCGGGTAGAGCAGGGATTGCAGCCAGGCTACCTGCTTTTTGACATCCCCCTTAAAGAAGAACAGCTTGCAGGTTATTTGCCTTGCCCCGCCGGCTACAAATTGATACTTGGGATGGGAGATGCCGGGGATTTTGATGTCGGCAAATTGGCTGCTTTTATCGTCCCCGATTTCGCTGGGGTTGTATTGAAACTCCAAGCGCTCCCGGGTTTCTGCATCTACGAAATATCCTATGATTTCTCTCGCCATTTTTAGCTCCACAGCCAGGGAAGGCCGAGATAGGGAGATACCGAGGTAGGGAGATACCGAGAAGAAGCATTTTCGGTATCTCCCTATCTCCTTATCTTGGCCTTTTCTTTTCCCTACCTCCCTATCTCGTGGTTTTCCCCTCCGCCAGCAGATACAACCCGGCAAAGCTTTTGGCTAGCACCGAGAAGGTCTTGGCCTCCGGTAACTTGGACACCTCGTTGCGCAGGCCTTCCACAGAAGCGGTAAGCCCTTGTAAAATTCGCTCAGATTCCAGCCGGAGTTTGACATCCCAGTTGTCCTTGCAATCCCCAAGCTGCCGTCGCTCTTGCGTAAGGTTATTCTGCACATCTATTTCCACCCAAAACATACACTCATCTTTTATGCAGGGCTTGAAGTTATTTCTGGGACACTTTTTCGTTTCGCTGGAATGATTTTTCCCTATCACAGAATTACCTCCTGAACAAAGCGCCTTCGGCGGATTAAGCCGGCCACATAGCGCCGCCGCATCTTTCACAGGCAAAGCGTGGCGGGACAGAGGGGTCGCCTGGGTCGAGAATATCGAACATAGTCACCACATCCGCCGGGATGTTTTCCCTGATATTACACACTGAACAGACATAGCTGACGATACCGTCCCGACTTTTCCATGTTGCTTTCGGTTTGGCCTTTTTGTGACGTTTTTTCATATTCCGGCTCTATCGCAGGGCTGTCCCGGCCCAAATCAAATATGTCGCCATATTTCGGGTGCCATATCCGCCATAGTTCCATCTCCTTTTTGCAGTGAGGGCAGACTAATGGGTCTTGCCCAAAACTGGCGATTAGCCTCTGCCGGTAGCTCAAACGCCGGGGCAATTCTTTCACGAAAGCCAAACTCTGTTGGATAAACCGCTTGCACTTTGCTAATATTTTTACCGCTATCTTCTTGGTCCGCCTGGCGTACAGCCCATAATGACGCACCATCTTAAACCCTTTGAGGGGGATGTGGTCTGCCAGCCGTTTCATAAACTCTATTACCGGGAGCGCCTGATATACCCTTTTCTTTGTCTCATGGCTTTCATACCAGAAGGTTACGAGCTTGCCATCATAGCGGGTTATCTTATATTCCGCCAGAGCCGGACGTCCCATGTACCGGCCTATGTACCGGGCGGTATAGCGGGCGGAGGTCATTTTGCTCTCCCCATTTACATAGAAACCCTTCCCGTTGTCTTTAAACAGCCGGTCTATAAAACGGGCGTTTTCGCTGGTTCGGGGCAAGCTCTTCTTTAGCTCGGTCAGCAAATAATATTGCCACTTCCGCCTCAATAAATCATAGGGCAGGAAGGGAATTTCTTCCCATTCCTTGTCACCGGCCAATCCCCCCTCGGTCATCAACATATGCACATGGGGATTAAACTTCAAATCCCGCCCAAATGTATGCACCACCGCCAGTATTCCGGGGACTGCATCCGATCCCTTGCATTGCAGCACTTCCAGGGCAGTTTTGGCTGCACAATCCATCATTACTTTAATCAAAAGACGCTGCTTGAATATGGTCTGCCGCAACTCTTCCGGTATGGTGAAAACTATATGCCGGTGAGCAACATCGATAACCGTCTTCACCGTTCGATTTACCCATTCGTCCACATACCGCTTCCCGCATGAGGTGCAAAACCGACTCTTGCAGGTAAAGGCTACCTTCTTCGTTCGTCCACACTTAAGACAAATATACTCAGCAAATCCATTAGCCGGGTCACGGCATCCCAGCATCTTCTCTACCGCAGTGACAATATCTTCCCAATGCGAAGGCTCATATCCTCTTGATAATGCTTGCTTCGCAGGCTTCCAGTGCTCGCAAAATATTGTTTTAATTAAATTGGCTGCCAATTTAATTAAATATTACCAACTTTTTCAGCTAGATACAAAAATATATTTTATATAATTTCCTATGCAGGAAAAAACCGAGATAAGGAGATACCGAGGTACCGAGATAGCGAAACTACTCCTTTTCGGTATCTCCTTATCTCGGTACCTCGGTATCTCGGTTTTTATCCCCGATACTCCCCCACCACACAGTTCGCATAAGCCGGCCGCCAATTACCATCGTGACTCAAGGTATGGGAATGGCTACCAGCAGATCCGGTATTTCCATGATTATGGGGTACACCCCCACCTGTATAAGTAGTTGCGTTTGAGCGAACATCATTAGCCCATGGCGGTCCGTCATCAAAGGTCACCCGCGCTGGCCAGCCTACCCCGCCATTATCGAATCCCATTTCGTTAAGAGAGGCGTTGTCATGCTTATGGGAAGGCATTTCATTTACAGTTAGGGTATGATCCCCCGTAGCATGCCAGTGCTCTCCGGCAGCTTGGGAACTTAGCCCGCTAATTATCCACGACCCGCTGATTCCTCCCCCAACTCCATCAACAAAGCGTAACACCCGGTCGTTGATGCCAGTGACTTGAACCCAGCCGGTGGGGACAGTTGCCTGATAAAAAATCATCCTGGTGCCGATGGGAAAGGGCTTGGGGGAGCCATTGTTATTCAGAAAAACATTTAGCCTGGCGTTCAGCGAATTCATGCCCCCTCTGGCGGCCATTACCTCGGCTACCGCATCAATTATACCGGTATCTACTGAAACCCTGACATCGGTAACATTCCCCGCATTAATCGCCGCTTGGCCGGCATATCTTTGAATAGCAGCCAGCTTCAGGGTATAGTGCTGGTTGCCATCGGAGTCTGGATAACTGGCCGGGGTGGTAGCCCCTTCCGCCACCAGCACATTTTGGATTAGCTTCAAGCGCCGCTGGGTTTCAATTTCCATTCCCAAGGTATGCTTGATTTGCGGGTCATCCTCGCCGTCAATCTCGTCCAGATAGCAGTCAATGTACACCTCATCAATTCTATTTGTGTTAGGAGTGGATAAATCCACCCGGTAATGCGCCCCGGCCTGGATGCCATCGCTCAGCATGTTGCCGGATATGGTGATAGTCGTTTTGGTATTAGCGGTAACAGTATAGGTCTTACTGGGTTTGGTGATATCAGGTACCAAGGTACGGCCGGCCAGATTATTATCCGTCCCGCCCAGGGTAAGATTTGCCGCGCTGTCGGTGAGCACGCTTCCTGTTAATCCGGTAGAAACCGGGGTGCACTCCAGGTTATTGGAGCCTTTGTAACTGCGGCTGATGGGCAGAATACATTGGAAACCCTCTACCAACAGCCGGCCGGCGCCCTCCGGCGTACCGTTTCCCCCGGTAATGGTAAAGTCGTTGGCTGCCCCCGTGCCCACAATCTTGAAGCCATCATCCAGCGAACCGTTGCCGATGACCTTCTGGGTTAGTCTGCGCAACAGGTTATAAAATATCCAGTTGCGGTCATTCTCATCCGCCTCTACCCATGGCACGCCCTGCTGGTGCACCAGCATTTGATAGCGCTTCTCCTCTTCGTACATATCGCGGGATATGTTGGCTGTATGTTTGCCCATAATTTTAGGCTCCTGGCTTCAGGCTCCGGGCTTCAGGCTTCAGGCCAAAAGATTTTAGCCTGGAGCCAGAAGCCTAAAGCCTGACTTCGATGGTTTTTCTGATTCTATAACCGCTGGTTTTCCACTGCCCCTTATGATTAACGGCTCCCAGTAAAGTGCCGCTGTCTTTTTCTGCTGTAGCATTGGCGAATAACCCCTGCTCCCGGATGGAGTGCCCGTCAATCCCCGGTTCGCTGTCTTTCAGGACAGTCACCACCCTGATTTTGTTGGTGGGGGTAGTAGTCACCCAACCGTTCTCATCCAGATAGACAATGCTGCCCGGCTTGCAGCGATATATCTCATTAATCAACTTAGTCTGGCCGGGGGACGGCTGCTCCAATTGGTCATCCCAAGACTCTTTGCCAGTACCGAAAGCGTGGTGGACATTAGTCGGCAGTTGGCCGTCGGCAGTCAATGTATAAGTCTGATCTACAAAGATAATCCTGCCCACCGTGGAGGCCGGGATATTCCCTGACAGCAGACGCAGTATTTTATTAGCCGCTGCTTTGGGAATCCCGGCATATTCGGCCAGAAAGAAATACAGCCCGAACTTGTCAAAGCGGTAGTCTCCAGCCTCGCTGAAATCCAGCGAATAAAATGCCTGATCTTCGGGTAAACCGGTATAATCCATCACCCCCGGGGTGGTAATCCTGGCCGAGACTTGATTAGGATTGTTACTCATCAAAATCCTGGGTGGCCACTCGACAATCTGCGGGTCAAAGCCGATGATGTTGCGGCAAAAGCGCATGATGGCCGGGATGCTGCCCTTGGTCTTGTAAATCTCCACCGCCCGCTTGATCTCCTCCCGCTGGCGGGGGATGGGGATGTCGTAGCTAAAGTCAAGACCTACTAATTCAGCAAGCATTGGCAGATAGTCAGCATCAGCTTTATCCACGTTCAACATGATTGGGAAGGCGTCAATCAAGCCTTTGACCTCGTCCAGCCCAAAACTAACCAGCTTAAGAAAGCGCTGCAACTGCCCCTTTGCCGCCGTGCCGTCTTCACCCAGATTTACCCACTCATGGGTAAACTCGGCATAATCGCCGCTGGTGTGGAAACTGCCCTGAAAGATTAGCTCATTGCCCACCGTATCCAGAACATGCAGTTCATAGCTGATACTGGTCAGGGCTGGCCAATTATCCCCTTTGATTATTAAAATGCCGTAAGTTTTGCCCACATGGGTAATCTTCCCCCTATATCCAGCCTGAAACACCCGGCCGGATATAGCCTGCTTCCCAATAATGGCTAGCTCCAGGCTGGCGATGTCCACCCCCGCCAAAACATCCGTCAATTCAAACACCAGGGGGGTGGATAAGCTTACATTATTGCTGCCGTTTAGCGGGGACAGCTTGGAGATAAGCGGGCAGCTTAAGTCTAGGGTTATAAGGGCGTAGTTGGCCATTTTTTTAATCGTCGGCGGTCAAAAGGAAAAGGCGTCGGCAGTCGGCAGTCGGCAGTCAAAAAGCAAGGTGGGCTACGCCCACTGCAATTCGACCGCCGACCGCCTGACTGATTTGACTGCCGACTTCCGACTGCCGACCGCCGACTATTCTATCCCTCCCACGGATTAGTTCTGCCGTAAGTATCCGTCACGTAAATGTTTATCCGCTTCTCCCCATCAGCCGGAGAAGCCACCTCTAAGTCAGCCGCCTTGATAAGCGTTTCAATGGGCACCCCAGCTTGTACAGCGCCTTGCACATGCTGGCTGCCGAAGGCGGCGCCGAGGATAATTCCCGTGCCCTTTCCGCTGCCTCCAACCTCTATTTGATAGTCCCCCTCATGGGAGCTTAGCCAGCAGATAACAGCGGTGTCGTGGTTTGCGGCCTTACTGATGATTGCCACATCCGGCCAGCCGGGTTGAATGCCCACTAAGAGGGGGAGTAAGACTGTCTCAAACCACCAGGAGAAATCCACGAGGCCCTCACCGCTATAGCCCTCACCACCGGCTAAAATCGTGATGATTTCTTTCTCCCCAAAATCCACCTCCGGGTCAATCACCACCCGCCGACTGCTGCCTCCCGCTTGTATTTCCTCAAACACCTTAAACCACCATGCCTTGCTTGTCGCTTCTACAGCGTCAATAGACAGGACAGATAGATTGAGCTTCTTGACCTCTCCCTCAACAAAATCCACTTCAGGATTAATCACCACCCGGTAGTTGACATGCAAATAAGCTAAGGCCACATTAGCCAGTTCCACCTGCTGGAAACCATCGCTGATTAAATAGGCCCGGAATAAGAAGCTGTCAGGGGCAGTGGCAAATGTTGCCAGATGGCTGTTTATCTCCTCAGCAGAGTTGTGGTTATTCTCATCCCCACCTGTCACCCAGCCCGTCCCATTCCAGTATTTCCAGATGATTCCCCCGTCATCACTCAAAACATATCGCACCGAGCCGGCATTGCCCTGGCCAAGCAACTCACTAAACCTATCCCAGACAGAAACATGGTTCGGCTCAAAGGCTGCCGCCGGCTGGATGTAAGGCTTGTCTAGAATAAAATCGCCGGTGTGCTGCACGCTGTTGTAAATCCTGACATCATCATAATAGGCATTTCCCACGCCTTGGGTGCGGTTGCCGATGGTGATGTCAATTGGCCCCGAGGCTAGGGTGGTTGGGGTAAAGGGCGTGCTGTCCTGCAAAATCCCGTCTACAAATAATCTGGCCACCCCCATTGTCACGTCAAAGTTTATCTCCACATGATGCCAAGTATCGTTGGGTACATCATTAGCGTATAGGTAGAAAATATCCGTGCTGTTGGCATCGTACATGAAAAACAGCAGTTGCGTATTACTCGGGTTCCCCACCAGAAACAAGATGTCGTTATTTTCCTCAGTTGTCCAGACGGCAAAGCAATCCGCATCGCTTAAACTGGGATTGGCATAGCGCCAGAAGGAAATCGTACCGGCTGGGCCGAACCCCTGTTGCGCCGTGTAGTAAACATAGGGCGAGGAAGCCGCCCCCACCAGCTTCACGCTGCCTGTGCCAACCTGCTTCATCCCGTTGTCAATGGAAACATCTCCAGTGACGTAATCAGGAACGGCACTCCCATCTAAAGTAAAATCCGCATCCAGGGAGGAATTATATTTGGCGTAAAACAGCAAATCCGCCGGCCAATTGCCGCTGCCATCGGGTATCAATTCAGTGGTGGGCGGGATAAATCCGCGGCTGCGGCTGTCTATCGCCAATTCAGTGGCGGGCGGGGTAAAATTGTCGGTATGTTGCACGCTATTGTATAGCCTGAGGTCGTCATAATAGGCATTCCCGCTGATTCTTGTTTGATTCCCAATTGTGATGCTGGTTAGCCCACCAATGATGGTGGTTGGGGCAAATG
>JACRJN010000112.1 GCA_016235675.1 Candidatus Schekmanbacteria bacterium | reverse complement strand
AGCGAATCCGCCAGAGATCAAAAATGCGGGCCATCACAGCCGCCAATGATGCCTGCAGGAAGATACCGGTTCTCGATGTATATTCCCCCCGCCCTGAAGCATTATCCTTGTTGACCCACACCGGAATATGGAATGCCTGTGCCCCATGACGCTTTTGTAAATCTTCCAGCAATTTCTTTTGCCCCTGGGGAATTTGAGGTGAGGTGCGATGAGAAATTAAGGCTGCTTTCCGCTTATCTACCACCGTATCTTGAACAATACCCGCCAGGGAATCAAGTCCGCCGGAGAACAAAATAATCTCCTCAGCAGAAAAACCGAATGCGCCTCCCGGCCAATAGTCCAGGTATTGGGAAAGTGACGGAGGATTTACCAGTTTTCTGAAGATAAATTCATAATTGGTCCCCGAAAGAAACCCAAGGGTATCCCGTAATGATGAGAGTACAGGCTCGGATGACCAGATTTCAGGCTCACGCACAGGAATCTGAAACTGGAACTGCCGGCGCCAGTTTGCTCCAAAGTTTTGCACTCCATCTCCCCCTCGGGTTGCGGCCTGATCAGCGCAATAGACATAAGCTGCAATTTCCAAAAGGTCTATAAGGGTGGGTGGTATATTTGCCACCATCCTATTACTGATACCGCTGATTCTGAGATTAACATTACGGTTTGGGCCGCACAAAAACAATGGCCCTGCGTTTTGATTGCTTGCGATATTCTTAGAAAAATCCTCGCCACAGAGGATGATACGCTCATTGCTCATTTAGCGTGTCCTCCCCTAGCCAATTCCTGCCGGAGTTTTTTCAGAGTGATATAGACAAAACCCGAAGTTTTCTCCGGGATATACTCGGCCAACTCCGGGATATCCTTCCGGCGATCCGGCAAGGACTCCTTTGCCTACACCACTTCCCCCGAAAATAAATAGGGAAAAATCGGTTTTGGCAACCTTCATGGCCAGGTCTACCATTTCCCGGAGCAATGGATTTTTACCTATTAGGTTCACTTTGCTTCCATTTCTGGTTGAAATCCTTAGCATGCTTTTCTATCCATTCCAAAGCAGCTTCATTATCCGTTAGCATGCAGCCCCTTTTCTTACTTTCCTCTTGTTGGAATATTCTGATTTCTTCTATTTGCCCATTAAGATATGCTTGATATTCTTCATGATTGTTAAACATAAATATACCGAACTAAAGTTCAAAGATTGCCAACTACCGGGGTAAAGCAGGTGATGTGATGGGAGAAAAAGAGGATAGATAGACGATTTAGGATTGCAAAGAGGTGGGTGGTTCCGCTTAAATAAGACGTCGTAGAGACGTTATATGATGTCCTTAAGGACATTAAAATTCACCGCCGCAATTGGCGGCTACTGAAACCACCCATGAATATATTTTTAAACTTATTTTCGAAAAATATCAAGGCTGTTTATAGTTGTTACGACCGGGTTATTGTAAGGGGCTACATTTTATGGATGTTTTCTCCGGCAAATTTGATTTGTTTTCTGAGGGGGCGGGGCTTTGACAAGCACAGCAACGGGGTGATGCGGATTTTCACCGATCAGTTGAATGCCCATGTGGAGAAGGAGGCCAAACGGGTCAATGCGCCCATTATCTGGTGGCCGTCCGAGAATAATGGCAAGAGGAAGAAGGGTGGCAAGAATGGGGATAAGCTGGAATACGTGGAAAGGCATTATGCCCAAAAATCAAAGCGCAGAGGTGATTTCGTATATTGTGTCATTGCCGACATGGAGTCCGAGTTTAGCTATGCCACCCGGAACTTATTAACCAAAAAGGGTGAGCCATACGAGAAGATGTACGAATGCCGGAAGATTGTGAAGCATTACTATATTTATTTCCATGACTGGCTTTTGGGCGGCCCGTGTTATTTGAAGATATCCACTTATTTCCCATTCCAGGCCGAGTTTTATTTCAACGGGCATAACGTGATCCGGCTGGCCCTGGACAAGAAGGGGATCGCCTACCGCAAGGACGGCAACGCCCTTACCGATATTGCCGACGCCAAAGAGTTGCATAAAATTATTTACGCCCTGGAGGGCAAGCAGGTGCAGCAACGGATTGATTACTGGATGGACAGGTTCTTCAAATTCGACAAGGGAAAATATTCCACCCGGCCTGCAAAACTAAAACATGACTGGTTTTGCTCCCAGGTCGAGGTGTGTACCAACATAATTTTCAAATCGGCTTCAGTTTGTACCAGATTGTTTGAGCGGCTTTTGGACAAATTTTCACGCATCGGTCAGCCCGATAGCTTAAGCCAGATATTTGGCAAGCGGACAACCCGCAAAAACACCAAAAGCAACCGCAGACTGTACGAAAACAAAGCCTGCCTGAAATACTGGTTTATCCGCAACTCCATCAAGTTTTACAACAAGCTGGGTTATTACCTGCGCATCGAAACCACCATTAACCATCCCAAATCGCTGGGACTCAAAAAATCCGTAATTAACTTGCGGGAATATCTCGCCTACGGAAAAAAATGCAATCAGCGGCTGCT
>JACRJN010000111.1 GCA_016235675.1 Candidatus Schekmanbacteria bacterium | reverse complement strand
GGCAAAGGGGGATTAAGGGGGATTTTTATATGGTAATCTTCCATAAAAAAATCATATTTTTCAATAAAATACTGTATTTGAATAATTACTTAAGGTTGATTTCAATTAGAAAATCTCCCCCACCCCTCTTTGCTAAAGAGGAGAAAATTATTTGCAGATATGTCTAACTTATTGTATTTACAATAAACTTATCCCGAACTCAGGTTACAGTAGAACCACTAGGGGTGTTTGCCGTCGTTTCGGCAATAATTACCTGCCCCAAATTTAGTCTTTGGTTAAATTTCCAGGGGGATAAAAAGGGGGGAATTAACATTTAATGGTATGTGGTTTCCAGACGGGTGACTCTGGCTTTTAAATCGGATACATCTTGAGTGTAGGCGTCCAATTTTTTCTCAAAAACGGCATGAACGGCGGCGTTAGCAGCGTGAGCGGCATCATTTGCGTTAAATTTTTCCATAAAAACGGCATGAGTGGCATCGTTTTCCCGGCGGAATTCGGCAAGTTCTTTCCGGATGTCTTTTGTCTCTTGGCGGAGTTCTTTTAGCTCTTGTTGAAAGATTTTATGCTCTTTTCGATTTTCTTTTAGCTCTTTAAAAATATTTTTGTGCGCTATGGCATTTTCTTTCTTTAAAAATTCAAAATCTGAACGCAGATCTCTTACTTCTCCGGCAAGGTTGTCAATCCTTTTATTTAAGACAGCATGGCCTTCCAGGATTAATTCAACATTACTGTCTATATGTTCCAGCAGAATTTCAAAATGTTCCTTTTGCATAAAAAACTCCTTTCAAGATTAAGGTAAGGATAAAAGGATTGAAGGAATTTGTCAAGCCAAAAATTACTCCCAATCCCCCAACTCATATTGAATAATCCCCAGGGCGGTGATGGCGGCGGTCTCGGAGCGCAGGATGCGGGGACCGAGGGCGGCGAGTTTCCATCCGTGGCGGTGCAGTTCATCCGCTTCATCGGGGGTGAGGCCGCCTTCGGAGCCGATCAGCAGGTTGATGGTTTGGCTGTTGGGGACGCGGTGGAGCAGGGTTTTCAGGCTGGTGTGGGGGGTGACTTCGTGGCAGGCGATGCAGAGGGCGTCGGCTGGGGTTTGATCTATCAGACTTGGCAGTTTTTGGGCTTTTTCGACCCGCGGGGGGATCGGCTGTCCGCATTGCTTGGCGGCTTCCTGGGCGATGCGCTGCCAGCGGGTTTGCTTATCCGCCAGTCGGTCTAAAGGTGCGGCCTGGCTGCGTTGGCTGATGACGGGGATGATGCGGGAGACTCCCAGTTCCACCGCTTTTTGCACGATCAAATCCATCTTATCCAGGCGCGGCAGGCATTGCATGAGGGTAAGGTTAACCGATGATGGCTCAAGAGTCTGTTTTTGTAATAGCTTAGCTTTAACGTGTTGAGATGTGTTTGAAGTGACGACGGCTAAGTATTTGTTGCCGATACCGTCGAAGAGCATAATTTCATCGCCGACGTCCAGGCGCAGGACGCGTTGGATATGGTGCGATTCCTGCGGATCGAGGGTGATCTCGTCGTCGACGATTGCCGATGGGTTGATGAAGAAGGAGGGCATAAGGTAGTTGCTCAGGACTGAGGACTGAGATTAATACCTCAGTCCTCGTTACTCATTACTTCTTTTTTTCGCCGTCCACTTCTTCGAATTCGGCGTCTACCACATTCTCATCCTTTTGGGTTTTAGACTCTCCAGTTTCCGCTCCGGCGGCTCCGGCTCCGGTTCCACCCGCTTGCGCGGCGGACTGATACATCATCTCGGCCAGTTTATGGGAGGCGGTAGTCAGAGCCTGCATCTTGTCGCGGATGCTTTGCGGCTCCTTGCTTTCCATGGCCTTTTTCAGTTGGTCCAAAGCCTCTTTAACCTTGGTTTTTTCATCCTCTCCGATTTTATCCCCATGTTCGGATAAGGTTTTTTCCGTGCTGTAGATCATGGTGTCGGCCTGATTCAGCAGTTCGACAACCTCTTTCCTCTTGCGGTCTTCCTCGGCGTGCGCTTCGGCCTCTTTGACCATCCGCTCGATGTCCTGCTTGGTCAGGCCGCTGGAAGAGGTGATGCGGATCGCCTGTTCCTTCTTGGTGCCCAGGTCTTTGGCCGAAACATGCACGATACCGTTGGCGTCGATGTCGAAAGTCACTTCAATCTGCGGGATGCCGCGCGCGGCCGGGGGAATTCCTACCAAATCGAAACGCCCCAGAGACTTGTTGTCGCCGGCCATTTCCCGTTCGCCCTGCAAAACATTGATGCTGACTGCGGTCTGGCTGTCGGCGGCGGTGGAAAAAATCTGGCTCTTGCGGGTGGGGATGGTGGTGTTGCGTTCGATCAACTTGGTAAACACGCCGCCCAGGGTTTCGATACCCAAGGAAAGCGGAGTAACATCCAGCAGCAATACGTCCTTGACCTCCCCGGTAAGCACCCCGCCCTGAATCGCGGCTCCTACGGCCACCACCTCATCCGGGTTAACCCCCCGGTGCGGTTCCTTGCCGAAGAATTTGCGCACCATTTCCTGGACTTTGGGCATACGGGTCATCCCGCCCACTAAGATTACCTCGTCAATTTGATCGAGGCTCAATTTGGCATCGGCCAAGGCTTTGCGGCAAGGCTCGGTGGTGCGCTGGATCAGATTATCGACCAGTTGTTCCAGTTTGGCGCGGGTTAAGGTGACGTTTAAGTGCTTCGGCCCGCTGGCATCGGCGGTGATAAAGGGCAGGTTGATGTCGGTCTGCATGGCGCTGGACAGTTCGCATTTGGCCTTTTCCGCTGATTCTTTCAAGCGTTGCAGCGCCATGTTGTCCTTGCTCAAATCGATCCCCTGTTCCTTTTTGAACTCGGATACCAGCCAGTTGATGACGGTCAGATCGAAGTCATCGCCGCCTAAGTAGGTGTCCCCGTTGGTGGATTTGACCTCGAACACGCCTTCGCCCAATTCCAGCACGGAAATATCAAAGGTGCCGCCGCCCAAGTCGTAGACCGCGATGTGCTCGTTTTTCTTCTTATCCAGGCCGTAGGCCAAGGCTGCGGCAGTCGGTTCGTTGATGATTCTCAAAACATTCAGCCCGGCGATCTGCCCGGCGTCTTTAGTGGCCTGGCGCTGGCTGTCGTTGAAATAGGCCGGTACGGTGATGACCGCATCATTCACCTTCTCACCCAGATATTCCTCGGCGGTCTGCTTCATCTTTTGCAGCACGCGGGCGGAAACCTCAGCCAGGCTGTAATCCTTGTTCATGATCTGGATTTTGCAATCGCCGGTCGGAGACGGGTTTACCTTATAAGGCAGATGTGTTAATGCCTCTTTGACCTCCTTCGATTCATAGGGTCTGCCGATCAAACGTTTTGCCGAAAATACCGTATTTTTAGGGTTGGTAATGGCCTGGCGCTTGGCAATCTGCCCTACCAGCCACTCGCCGTCCTTGTTGATGGCAACGACCGAAGGCGTAGTCCTGGCGCCCTCGGCGTTGGGAATAACCTTGGGTTCGCCTCCCTCCATGATAGCCACACATGAGTTAGTGGTTCCTAAATCAATTCCGATTACTTTTCCCATATTTAACAACCTCCTGTTGATACCCTGCTATAAGATTAATCCGGTAGCACAGGCATCTTGCCTGTGTCATGTGCTTCCAGCCTGTGCTACCAAAGACGGGATACAATAACAAACATCAAAAATTTTGGCAGCGTTCTCAATAAGAGACCCGTAGCGTTATTGCGAGCGGAGCGAAGCAATCTCCATGCGTGCGTCTGAGATTGCTTCGCTTAAGCTCGCAATGACATTTTTCAGTTTTGATGTTTCGGTGTCTCCTCACACCGAAACTGTAAAAGGGGTAACGTTCCCCCTTAATTGTTTCGGCGTGGGGACACGCCGAAACATCAACAAACATCAAATTACGCCGATTTCTTCTTGGCCACCGTCACCATCGCAGGACGAATAATCCGCCCGCTTAACATATACCCTTTGCGCAATTCCTGCACTACGGTATTATCCTCGTGCTCATCGCTTTCGATAACCTGCACCGCTTCATGCTGTTCCGGATTGAAGGGCTGGCCCTGCGCTTTCAGATCAGCCAATCCCACCCTTTGCAACACAGCTTTCAACTGGCTTAAAATCAATTTGACGCCCTCGGATAACGCCTGGATGTCATGATTTTTATTGGCGGAGCTTAAAGCCTGTTCCAAAGAATCAATTACCGGCAAAAGCTCGCGGATCAACTCTTCAGTGGCATAGCGGATAGCCTCGTTACGTTCCTTTTCCAGGCGCTTGCGGGAGTTTTCATATTCCGCCTGTTTGCGCAATAGCCGGTCATAGAGGTCGGCGGCCTCGGTTTTTTTGAGTTCCAGTTCCTTTTTCAGGTTTTCGCTATTATTTGTATCCTGAGCCTCAACTTTTTCCTCAGGGGTTTCATCTGGTTTTATATCGTCAGCACACACCGATTTTTACCTCGCTTGGTTTATTGTTTGCTTAAAATTTCGCTCAACAGTTTGGCGGCATATTCGACCAGGGAGATAACCTGGGAATAAGGCATCCGCACCGGGCCGATTACACCCAGCGTTCCCACCACCTGGTTATGATCCCGGTATGTTGCCGTAACCAGGCTGCAATCCCGCATTCTATCGGCCTCGTTTTCCGAACCGATAAAGATGTTGACCCCGTCGTCGTTTAAGCATTTATCTAACAGTTTAATCAGATGATGTTTTTCTTCAAAGGCGCGGAAGATTGCCTTCATCTTGTCAATGTCGGCAAATTCCGGCTGATTTAACATATTCAATTCGCCTTCCACATACAGCTTGCTTTCGGCAATATTATTCAATACTCCCTGACTCAATTCAACAGCATCCTGCAACAAGCGATTATAAGCATCTTTTTCCTGCGCCATCAATTCCAATATTTTTTTTCTGACTTGCGTTAGCGGCTGACCGTTTAAATTATCATTCAGGCAGCGCGCCATCTGGTCTAACTGTTCCTGGGTATATGCTTCTTTGACTTCGATCAGCCGCTGTTGGGCGATGCCGTTTTGAGTGACGAAAATAACTAAATACTGATTTTCCCGCAGGCAGATAAATTTGATATGCTTATAAATAATGTTTTGCCATTTGGGAGTTGTTATTACCCCGATATATTGAGAGATGGCGGATAATTCCCGGCAAAGGCTTTTAAACAAATCATCGGCGTTTTTACTGCCGCCGGAGTACCATCGGGATAATTCCTTAATCTGCGGGGCAATTTTATCGGCCTTACTTTTGGCTTTGGTCAGGGCATCGACATAAAAGCGGTAACCCATCTCGGTCGGAATGCGACCGGCGGAGGTGTGGGGATGCTGGAGATAACCCATTTCCTCCAAATCGGCCATAATGTTGCGTACCGTAGCCGGGCTGACGGTCAGTTTATATTTTTTCCAGAGGGTACGCGAACCGACCGGATCGGCAGTGGTGATATAACAACTGATCACTGCATTTAAAATTAATTGGCTGCGTTCGTCTAAAGTAATGTCGGGCATAAACAAACCCTCCGTCAATCTGACCGTTAGCACTCATTTAATGAGAGTGCTAACAACGATTATAAAATAACAAGTTTAGAGAGATTTGTCAAGAGGGGATTTCTTAATATCCTTTGATGATTTTTAAACCACGAATAGCACGAATGTAGGGGCGGGGTCTCCCCCAATGCTGTTGACTTAAGGAATTGTCATTGCGAGGCGGTCTTATCGCCGAAGCAATCTCAGCCGCTACAATAAAATCGAGATTGCTTCGCTTAAGCTCGCAATGACAGATTACGGAAAACCCTTTCCATTATTCCTTAAGTCAACAGCATTGGGGGAGACCCCGCCCCTACGATGAATAAAGGAAGTCTACGTTCCGGAGCAGAGGTCAAAAAAATATTTCCAATAAAATCTCATTTTTCTTCGTGGTCTTCGTGGTCTTCGTGGTAAAATAAAAAACATGGAAAACAAAAAAAATCTCCTGATAATCTACGGCTCCATTGCGGTTATAACCTTTTTCCATTATTATACCAGCACCGGTTATCACTATTTCCACGATATTTACCGGCGGCTCTATTATATCCCGATAATTTTCGCCGCTTTTATCGGCGGGATACGGGGCGGGTTATGCGCCTCGATCTTTACCAGCATGGTCTACACGCCCCATGCCTTTTGGCATATGGAGCACATCGATCCGGCGCGTACGGTGGAAAAGGCGCTGGAGATGGTTCTTTATAATGTGGTAGCGCTGGTGACCGGGGTGCTGGCCACCAGGGAGAAAGAGGAAAAGGAACGCCATCGGAAAACCGCTCAGGAACTGGAAAAATCGCTGCTGGAACTGAAAAGTATGGAGCGGGAGTTGTTGCGGGCGGAAAAATTATCCGCCATCGGCCAATTGACGGCGGGGCTGGCTCATGAAATCCGCAATCCTTTGGGATCGATCCAGGGTGCGGCGGAGATTATCAGCCGCGATTTTACCCCGGAAAATCCCAAGCATAAAATGACGCAGATTTTGCTCAAAGAAGTAGAGCGGTTGAATAAGGTTTTGACCAATTTTCTGGATTTTGCCCGTCCCGCCCCTTTGGAATTATCCCCCACAGATTTAAACAAGGAACTGGAAAGCGTTATTAAGTTTTTCGACCCACAGGCAAAACTGGCCGGGGTGGTCATCAATAAAACCGGCGCCGCATTACTGCCTATGCTTTCTTTAGATCGGGAAAGGATGCGCCAGGTGTTTCTCAATCTGTTGCTGAACGCTTTGCAGGCGATTTCGGGGAGCGGCGAGATTAATTGCAAAATCGAACAGGTTAGCGTTAAAAATAAGGATTATCTGGCGGTAACCATAGAGGATTCCGGAGATGGGATCAGCCGGGAGAATTTAGCCAATATTTTCAACCCGTTTTTTACCACTAAAAAGAGCGGCAGCGGTTTGGGACTGGCTATATCTTATAAAATCGTGCAGGAACACGGCGGGCAGATACAGGTAGAAAGCCAGGTCGGGAAGGGGAGTAGTTTCACGGTATTTTTGCCGAAAGGGTAATTTTATGCCCCAATATCGCCTTGACAAAAAGGGAAAATATTGCTATAGTTTTTATTCCGGATACTGAATATACTGCTGGCCTTTTAATATCATAAAGAGTAAACTTTTTATTTATGCTTATTTACTTGACCGGTCACCCCGATCAAGAAGCTATAATTGTATCTGTTCAGGGAATATGATATTAATCGGTTTTGAGAAAAATATATAGGGAGGGAGGCGAAACATTTGCCCATTGTTAAGGTAAAAGAGGATGAATCCTTTGAAAGTGCCTTAAAACGCTTTAAAAAACAATGTGAGAAATCGGGCGTACTAACCGAACTGAAAAGACGTGAACATTATGAAAAGCCAAGTGTCAAGCGGAAAAGAAAAGCCCTTGCAGCCAGAAAAAAAGCCTTGAAACGCACCTGGTTCGGACGGGAATAATGTTTGTGTTCAATATGAGTTATTTCAAATTTTGGCCTGCTTTGCGGTAATTGGAAGCAGGCCAAAATTATATTTCTTTAATCGAAAATCTTCATTTTAAAAATTCATACCGCTAAAAACTATCTAAAAGAAAATAATCTAAAATAAAAAAAGAGAGGGATACCTTGCGTTTACAAGAGCTATTCGATTTTTGTGTTCAACAAGGGATTGCTAACGATCCCCGCGGGACAGAACAGGTCGAAAAAGAACTAGCGCGTACCAAAAAAGATTATGAAAAAATGTCGGAAAAGGACAAAAAATATTTCGATGCCGACAAATTGAATAATCCGTATGCCGATACCAGAATTCTTTATGGAGACCCCCATCGGGAGATCAACAGTATTTTGATCGGCGTCGATATGGAAGGCCCTGAGGTTTTATTAGCCGACCGGATGCGTCAGACGGGAAAGCCAGTCGATTTGATTATCGCCCATCATCCGGAGGGCCGAGCGATGGCTCAATTTCATGAAGTGATGCACATGCAGGCGGACATTTTAGCCTCAATCGGGGTATCGATCAACGTAGCGGAAGACATTTTAAGCGAACGGATTAAAGAGGTGGAAAGACGGGTAATGCCGGTCAACCATAACCGGGCGGTCGATATTGCACGTTTGCTGGACATCCCCATGGTTTGTATCCATACCCCGACCGATAACGCGGTCAACACTTATTTGCAAAAATTGATGGATGAAAAAAAGCCCTATCTTTTAGAGGATGTAGTGGAAATATTGATGGAGATTCCGGAATATCAGGAAGCGGCCCAAAATAACAATCCGGCCAATGTGTTGATCGGCGCTAAGAAAAACCGCGCCGGCCAGGTTTTTGTCGATATGACCGGGGGCACCGGCGGCAGCAAGGAGAGTTTTCAATATTTAGCCAATACCCAGGTCGGCACGGTTGTGGGAATGCACATCGGGGAAGATCATCGCAAAGAGGCGATTAAAAATCATATTAATGTAGTGATTGCCGGACATATTTCCAGCGATACCCTGGGGATTAACTTAATGCTGGATAAATTAATCGCGGCAAAAGGGCCTTTGGAAATAAACGCTTGTTCAGGATTCAAAAGGGTTTCCAGAAATTAACCAGAGAAGACAGGAGTCAGAAGTCAGAATAAATAAAGGATGACATCTATTCTGGCTTCTGAATTCAGGGTCTGTGCCGCAACTCCGCAGTTGTCATTCCCGCAGAAGCGGGAATCCAGAACTATTTGAAAAGACTGGATTCCCGTTCCCCGTTTTTCACGAGGACAAGTTTCACGGGAATGACATTTTGAAGGTTTTTTGGGTTTGCAAGTAGTTGCGGCACAGTCCCTTCTGACTCCTGTCTTCTCTAATATAAAATTTTATGCAAGGGAATATAGCTCCTCAAATCATAGAGGAAATCCGCCAGCGCAGCGACATCGTGGATGTAATTTCGCGCTATGTAAATTTAAAGCAAAAAGGCAAAAACCATTACGGGCTTTGCCCTTTTCATACGGAAAAAACCCCGTCTTTTGCAGTTAATCCGGAAAAACAAATCTTTCATTGTTTCGGTTGCGGCGCAGGCGGGGATGTTTTTGGATTTTTAATCAAGAAGGAAAACCTCAACTTTGTCGAGGCTGTGAAGTTATTGGCCGGACAATGCGGCGTAAACATTCCCCAAAAAGATCAAGACCCTCAAGTCCTGCAAAAACTACAAAGTTTACAAAAATTATATGAAATAAATCAACAGGCGGCGGAATATTTTCAAAACCAGTTAAATAAAAATCCCAAAGGACGTCAGGCGTTGCTATACTTAGAAAAGCGCGGCATCAGCGCCGACACCCGGAAACAATTTAAATTAGGCTTTGCCACTGATAGCTGGGACGGGTTGCTGCAACATTTAACAGCCGGGGGGGTCAGTCCGGCGCTGTTATTACAAGCCGGGCTGATTATCGAGCGGCAGGATAAAAGCGGCTGTTTCGATCGGTTTCGGGAACGGGTGATGTTCCCGATCTACGATCACCGGGAGCGCTTAATCGGTTTCGGCGGACGCTGTTTCGATGCGGAAAAGAATCCGCCCAAATATATGAATTCCCCGGAAACGCCCGTTTACCATAAGGGAGACGGTTTTTACGGCTTAAACTGGAGCTTGGAATCCATCCGCCGGGAACAAAAAGCCCTGATTGTCGAGGGGTATTTAGATTATATCTCACTATATCAGGCCGGGATTACCAATGTCGTCGCATCGTTAGGCACCGCCTTTACCAGGCAGCAAGCCCAATTGATAGGTCATTACGCCAGGGAATTGGTGCTGTTTTTCGATTCGGATGAAGCGGGGGTCAAAGCGGCCACCCGCTGTTTCCCGATATTTTTAGACAGCAAGCTTAAAGTAAAGGTAGCCCAGGTGCCGGTCGGATACGATCCGGACAGCTTCGTACATCATGCGGGGGCGATCGGTATCCGGCAACGGATTGAACAAGCGGTTCCGCTGTTGGAATTCGTTTTGAAGGAAACATTAAAGGGGGTAAAAACGGATTCGGTCGAGGGGCAGATCGAAGCGGCTAACCTGGCATTGCCGATATTGGCTCAGGTGCCCAATGCGCTGGAGCGCAACGCCTATTTGACCAGAATCGCCCATAATTTGAAGATCAAAGAACAGTTACTGTTTGGGGAACTATCCAAAGCCCTGAATAAACGGCAGCGAGCGATTGCGGTCGATAAAGATCAAATAACCGCAATAAGCCATGGTGCGGAAGCCCTGGCTCAGCAGCAAATTTTATCCTTAATGCTCAATGACGGGCCTTATTTGAATCACGGATTGGAGAATTTAAGCGCTAACGATTTTAGCGATCCCGATTGTCAGGAATTATTTTTGGTTTTACAAAATTTGGAGGCCGGGAAAAGAGGGGAAATCAACTATATCTTGCAGCAATTATCGAGCGAACGTGCTAAAGGGTTGGTAACGAAAGCCGGAATGCAGCCGGAAGAAATGGAGAATCCCCAACAGGTATTTCAGGATTGTCTGCAAACCCTGTCTAATTTTCGCTTACGCAGGCAAATGCAGGAATTAAGAGCCAAAGCTTTGGATGATAGGGAAGCCTTGGCAAAGTACAATGATTTAATGAAACAATTAAAGTGCAGCTAAATTTTTAGGGAGAATCATTATATGGATAGTCTGAAGACTACCGAGGTAAGACAACTGATTTCCATAGGTAAGGAGAAGGGTTTTCTCACTTACGACGAGGTTAATGATCTGCTTCCGTCGGATGTATCCTCAGGCCAGATGGATGACCTGTTTCTCATGTTTGATGCTATGGACATCGATGTAGTCGAGACCAAAGAGGCGGGCAAAGAAGTAGTCGAAGAACCGCTGGAAACGGTAGAAGCACAATTTGATACCGAATATTATGGGCGTACAGACGATCCGGTCAGGATGTATTTACGGGAAATGGGTACCGTTCCTCTGTTGACCAGAGAGGGCGAGGTACGCATCGCCAAAAAAATCGAGAAGGGCAAGCGCGAAATGCAGCGCGTTTTGACCACCGCGCCGATAACCGCCCGTGAGATAATCGTATTAAGGGATAAGCTGCTGCAAAACCGCATCAGTATCAAGGAAGTCGTGCAATTCGAGGAAGAAGCGGAAGAGCCGGAGGAGTTGGACCTCTCCGGACCGGAATTGCAGTTGAAAGATGGTTTTCTGGCCAAAGTCCAGACCATCGAGCGCATGGATCAGGAGATCGCCAAAATTCTGACTCGTTTAACCAAAAGAAACCTGGCCGCTGAAGAGCGGGTGCGCCTGGTTAAAAATTTGGGCAAAAACAGAGCCAAAACTGCCAAGCTGATTACCGAAATTAATCTGAATAATGCCCAGGCCGATAAAATCGTCAGCAAAATTAAAGGGTTGCGCGACAAGGTCAACGATTCTCAAATGGTTATCTCCCGTTATGAAAAACGGCTGGAAGTGCCTGTTCACCAGGTACGAACCATTTTAAAAAATATTCGCACGATCGGTACCCCCTTTATTGTGCAGGGCCGGAATTATTCCTATAAGGAACTGATCGACATCGAGAGGAATATCAAGCAGGCGCAGCGCACTATTCGTCGCTGCGAGGCCGAGGCCGGGGTTTCCACCAACGAGTTGAAGCGTATTTTAAATAATCTGGCAATCGGGGAAAGGGAGGCGGAAGATTCCAAACGCGAATTGATCGAGGCTAACTTGCGCCTGGTGGTCAGCATCGCCAAAAAATACACCAACCGCGGTCTGCAATTCCTGGATTTGATTCAGGAAGGCAACATCGGTTTGATGAAGGCGGTCGACAAATTTGAATATAAACGCGGCTATAAATTCAGCACCTACGCTACCTGGTGGATTCGCCAGGCGATAACCCGCGCCATTGCCGATCAGGCGCGCACCATTCGTATCCCGGTACATATGATCGAAACCATCAATAAATTGATCCGCGCCTCCCGTTATCTGGTGCAGGAGATGGGACGGGAGCCTACCCCGGAAGAGGTGGCCGAACGGCTGGATATGCCGGTGGAAAAGGTACGCAAGGTGATGAAGATCGCTCAGGAGCCGATCTCTCTGGAAACCCCAATCGGTGAGGAAGAAGACAGCCATTTGGGGGATTTCATCGAGGATAAAGGGGTGGTTTCGCCCCTGGAAGCGGTAATCAGCATCGATTTGAGCGAGCAAACCACCCATGTGTTGAATACCCTCAACGAGCGTGAGGAAAAGGTATTGCGTATGCGCTTCGGCATCGGGGAGGAATGCGAACATACCCTGGAAGAGGTCGGTCGTAGTTTCGATGTTACCAGAGAGCGTATCCGGCAGATCGAAGCCAAAGCGTTGCGAAAATTACGCCATCCGAGCCGCAGTAAAAAGCTAAAAAGCTTTGCATATTAGACAAAAATGTACTATAATGCAGGCCAAGTTTATTTAAGTTTCTTCGTTTACCCCTTCTCCCTTTGGGAGAAGGTCGGGATGAGGGCACAAAAGCTTAAGAAATTTAGTTATGGTACCCTCACCCTGACCATCACCCTGACCATCACCCTGACCATCTCCCAGAGGGAAAGGGAATAAGACAGCTTAAATGAACTGTATTGGTTTTAAGTATGGTTGGGCCCATAGCTCAGTTGGTAGAGCTACCGGCTCATAACCGGTCGGTCCCTGGTTCGAATCCAGGTGGGCCCACCAATCATATGAAATAGGCTTGAGGCTTGCGCATTGAGGCTTGAGAAACGGCTAGTATAACGTTTCAAAAACATGTACATTTAATTGTCATTGCGAGGCAGTCTTATCGCCGAAGCAATCTCGGAAGTGCCTAGTAGAATCGGGATTGCTTCGCTACCGCTCGCAATGACAGGTTTGTATACCTTTTTATGAAACGCTATACCAGGACTCTTGCGAAGCAAGGTCATGATTTTCCTCAAGCCTCGCTACTCGAGCCTCAAACCTTAGCATAAGAGAAAAATGGCCGTTCCTTTACCCCAACTTATTCGTTACGTCGAACAAATCGCTCCCATGTACTGGGCGCAAGAGTGGGATAAGGTGGGTTTGCAGATAGGCGACAGGGAGGGGCAAATCAGTAGTTTATCGGTGACCTTGGATGTCTCCCCCGGCGCCGTCAGCCACGCCGCTCAAATCGGAGCGCAATTAATCATCGCCCACCATCCTTTAATCTTCACCCCAATCGATAATCTCACCCGGCAAGAACCTTCATCACTACTTTTAAAGCAAATCATCCAAAATAATCTCAATATCTACATTACCCACACCAATTTTGACGCCTGTGTTTTAGGCGGCAGCAATTTAGTTGCCGATTTATTGGGATTGAAAAATCGAAAAGTTTTATCTCCGGTCAAGGAAAAGACCTACAAATTAGTGGTTTTTGTCCCGGCGGATCAGGCCGAGATTTTACGCAAGGCTATAGGGGATACCGGAGCGGGAGTCATCGGCGATTATTCTTATTGCGCTTTCCAAACCTCCGGACGAGGATTTTTTCAGGCGGCGGTTAGTTCCCATCCCTTTGTCGGGCAAGCCGGAGAGATGAACAGCCTGGCGGAAGTGCGTTTGGAAACCATCGTTCCGCAAGCTGTCATCCCTTCAGTGTTGCAGGCAATTAAAGATAACCATCCTTACCAGGAACCGGCCTATGATTTATATCCTTTGCACAATCCCGGCACTAAAACCGGATTGGGCGTGATCGGGGACTTACCGCAGCCGCATATTTTACCGGATTTGGCCAAAATCCTGACGGATAAGTTAAAATTAAACGGCTTGCGTTGGGTTGGACAATCACAGCAAGAGATTAAGCAGGTGGCCATTTGTTCCGGCAGCGGCGGGGATTTGATAAAGCAGGCCAAAAATTCCGGAGCGCAGTTATTTATCAGCGGAGATTTCAAATACCATCAGGCAAGACAGGCTCAGATGCTTGATCTGGCGCTTATGGACATCGGGCACTTTGCTTGCGAAAATCAGGCTATGGCTACCTTAGCCGAAAATCTTAAAGGGTGGTCTGATAAAGAAGGTTTAGGGGTAAAGGTTGAATTCTATCAGGGTGACAATGACCCGTTTATTTATTTTTAAAAAAAGGGAAAGACCGTGAAAGCCGAAATTAAGAAGTTGATTGAATTACAGGAAGTAGACAAAAAGAATGTCGATTTACAAAAAAAATGCGCTCAACTGGAAAAAGAAATCAAAGAATTACAAACTGAAATCGACAAGGCGCAAACCGAGCAGAAAACCGCGGAAGACCGCTTGTCCGAGACGCAAAAGGAGCACCGCCGTCTGGAAAGGGAGTCGGAAGAAAAAGACGTCAAAATCGGCAAGTACAAGACACAAATGCTTAATCTGAAAACTAACAAAGAATATCAAGCCATGCAGGGGGAAATTAAGCAAGAGGAAGCGGCAAAGGGGGCGCTTGAGGAAAGTGTTATCAAAGCCCTGGATTTGATTGAAGAATTACAAGGCAAAGTAAAAGAGAACAAAGAGAAAATTAAAGCGATTGAAACTAACGTGGGGATTCAACGCAAAACCAAGCAGGATGATCTCGCCCAATTGCAGGTGCAAATCAATGCGGGATTAGAAGTGAGAACCCGGATTGCCGGAGAGATCAGCCCCCGGATGATAGCCGAATATACTAAATTAGCGCAAAAACGCGCCGGGTTAGCCATCGCCGCGGTGAAAAATTGCACTTGCCAGGGCTGTTTTATCAATATCCCCGCTCAGGATTATGAGGAACTCAAAGTCGGGGATAAAATTTATTTCTGCTCCCACTGCTCCCGGATTTTGTATTGGTATGGGGCAAAGCAGGCTTGAGGCTTGAGCTAGTGAGGCTTGAGGGGAAAAATCGTCATTGCGAGCAGAGCGAAGCAATCTCAAACGCACGAGTAGAGATTGCTTCGCTCTGCTCGCAATGACATTTATATAAAAAAAGGACTAATAATGCTTGTGAAAATCTTTACCGACGGCGGTTCCCGCGGCAATCCGGGAGAAGCGGCGGCGGCGGCGATAATATATAACGGCGATAATAATTTACTGGAGCAGCAAGCCTGTTATTTGGGGCAGGCTACCAATAATATCGCCGAATATCAAGGTATGATCTTAGGCTTGACCAGGGCGCAGGCATTGGGCGCAACCCAGGTGGAACTACATGCTGATTCCGAACTTATCGTCAAACAGATGCAAGGGAAATATAAAGTAAAACACGAGGGTTTGATACCCCTCTTCGGACAGGCGCAAAAACTGGCGCAAAAGTTCGAGCGGATTGTGTTTAAGCATATCCCCAGGGAAGAAAATAAAGCCGCCGATCGCTTGGTTAATCAAACGTTGGATAAGGCGAAAAAGCCAAAAATTTAGCCACGAAAAACACGAAAAAATGTAGGGTGGGCTGTGTCCACCTGTTTTAATGTCATTTTTAAAACCTACGCTATCTTTTGTACCTTGCCTGCACTCAGACACTTGGTGCAAATATCGACATGTTTGGTAGTGCCGTTAACTATTACATGGGCTTTTTGAATATTCGGATGCCATATTTTCTTGGCCTTGTTATTGGCATGGCTCACCTTATTGCCGAATTGAATGCCTTTGCCGCAAATATCACAAGTCCCAGCCATTGAAAAAAACCTCCTCTTGAAAAATCAAAAATTTGATTATAATTTATAAAAGAGACTACAAAAACTATTTGCCGGAAAGAAAAATTATGCTATCATAACTTCCCTAAGAATACAAGGATTTTTTACTAATGAATAATCAAGGAGGAAAAAATGTTCACAAAAGAAATGTCAATCGGTGAGGCGCTACAGGTTGATCCCAAAGTAGTAGAAGTATTCAATAAATACCACATGGGATGCTTTTCCTGTATGGGGGCGATGGCTGAATCCATCGAAAACGGAGCATTAATGCACGGCATTGACTTGGATACGCTGATGACCGATTTGAATAATTTACTGAAGAAGTAACAGATAGAGGGATAAATGCACAGCAGAATAAAACGCTTATCCTGTCTTCTTCTGATCGCGCTAAGTTTAACCTTATCCTGCCAGCCCCGTTACTTCTGGTGGCGGCAGCCGCCCGAATCTTTCCCGCTGCTTTTGCGCAAATGGACGCAAACGGGTAAGGTTTATCACGGCATGAACACTATCCTGCTGGTCTCCGCAACCTATATGCACTCCGATGTGCGTCGGGCTTTCATCAAGCAATATATCGAGGATTTGCATCTTACCCCCCAGGAACAAGAGAAGTTAGCCCAGGAACAAAAGGCGGACGCCGAAAAGGGACTGCAATTCATCGTCGCCATTTTCAGCGATGAAGAAGACTGGCAAAAGCTGGAAAAAGACGACACCATCTGGAAAGTCAGTCTGGCAGGCTCCGGCGGACTGCGAGTGGAACCTATTTCGGTTGAACACATGAAAGAGGTGCCGATTTATCTTAAGTCGTATTATCCCTTCATCGCTCAATTCAAACGGGTGTATAAAATTACATTTCCCAACACCTGCCAGAATCTGCCGGTAATCGACGAGCAAAAATGCCGCTTTTCCCTCGAATTCGCCAGCGCCGTCGCCCAATTAAAAATCGACTGGGATTTTCTGGAAAAGCCGCTGGAGTAGGGTGGGCTGTGCTCACCAATTGGCAAGCACAGCCCATCTACAACCGGAAATTTTTACTTTCGTTTATCTGCCTTTTTTATACCCAATCATACCCAAAAAACCAGGCACTAAAAGCAATATTGTTGCCGGTTCCGGGACAACAGTTAATCTGACATTATCGTAAGATATGTGGTCATTCCAGCTAATCAGACCAATACCGCCGCCGCTGTTCTGATTTAATAAATCAAAAGTGGAATCGCTAAAAGTTATGGAGTCGGAATTCAAACCCACAGTCATTAAACGCGTCGTATAGTCAACATCCACCTTTAGATGATAAGTCACCCCATTAGTCGCTCCGCCGGTAACATTCAAAAACCTCTCATTTCCGTATGCCCAGTTACCGTTTACCTGACTCCAGTTTGTTACCCGATCCTGATGGGTTCTCAGATATGAGGTATTAAAGGATTGGAAAGGGTAATTAAAATCGTTTACTCCCCAGATTAATCCGACGTGTCCCCAATCGTTTCCATATTTACTGCCAAGAACGTTTATATCTGCTTCCAGGGTAAACCGGTTAGGTGTAGTAATCCCGTCAATCAGAGCAAATTCACTGTAAGAGTTATAGCCGCCAGGACTATTGTGATGCAATGTCCCGTTGTTGACTGACCAGTAGCCTGAATTGGGGCCATAAAAAGCCCATCCCGCAGCATTCCCGTCATTAAAATCATCGCTAAAAATTGTTGCCGCGCCGGCATTAAGCGACAATAAGAGCAAAAAGAAGGTTACAAGACACACTCCACCCAGCTTTTTCACTTTCATAATACCTCCTCATTGTTTTGATGTTCTGTCGATATAGTACCTGTCAGTCAATCATTATATATATGAGTTATGATATACCACAAGCAGAATTATTGTCAAGTAAAAAGCGTGACCAAAAATTGGGCTATATAACCATTTGACAATAAATTACTTTTTGGATATTATAAATTTTTGGTAGTGTATAGACAGAAAGACTTTTTTGTTTGCATCAGGAAAAAATCTTAAATTCCGTAGTCCGCCCTTCAGGGCTGAACTTCCAGGGCTAAAGCCCTGGCACTACGGCTAAAAAGGGAAATATTATCACTGGTTACCAACAGTTTTTTTAATGCAATGGCAATAAACAATAATTCAATTAAAGAAAGATCCCTCTTCAACCTGGAACTCTGGCTTACTCCCATCCTGGACAAATTACACCACGGCCAAAAGCGCGTCAGCCTCAAAGGATTATGGGGCGGGGCGCGGGGACTGCTGATTGCCGGGCTGCATGTGATGCAGGAGCGGCCTGTTCTGGTGATTACGGCATCTGCCGTCGAGGGTGCGGCGCTTTTTCAGGATATTAAATTCTTTCATAAGCTGCTGACCGCCCAAATTACGGATAAGACCATTGCCTACTTTCCCTCCTGGGAAATTCTGCCCTATGAGCCGTTATCCCCGCAGAATGAGATTGTCGCCCAACGCCTGCACCTGCTCTATCAACTGCTGATGGGCGAAGGCAACCCGCTGATCGTTACCCCGCTGACCGCGGTGATGCAGCGTCTCATCCCCAGGCAGGTTTTGGGTAACGTAGCGGAACTGTTAGCGGTGGGGGAGGAAATCGAGCGGGAGAAATTACTGGCCAAACTGCAACAAGCCGGCTACCAGGCGGTGGACATGGTGGAGCGGCAGGAGGAATTCTCCATCCGCGGCGGGATTATCGATCTGTGGGGGCCGGGGTATGACCATCCGGTGCGGGTGGAACTTTTCGGGGATGAAATCGCCTCCCTGCGCTTTTTCGATTACGAGTCTCAGCGGTCTTTACAGGATTTGAACGAGATTACTATCCTGCCGGCCAGCGAAGCCATCTTAAGCCAGCAAACCATCGAGCGTTTGAAACAAAACATCCAACACCTGAATTTAGGCGAATCAATCTTACAGGAAGAATTACTCACACGTCTGGAGCTAAAGCAGCACTTTGCCGGAATCGAGCAATACCTGCCCTTCCTGTATGAAAAAACCGAAACTTTATTCGATTACCTGTCGGATGATACCATCATCGTACAGGACGAGCCGGAGTATTTGGAAAAACAAGGGGCGGATTTTGAGCATAAGACTCATCAGGAATTCCACCAAATCGGCAAGACTCCCTATCCGGCCCCGGATTTAGCCTATCTGACCTGGGAACAATGTAAGCGCGCCGTCAGCCGTCATCCGCTGATCGATCTGACCTCCCTCTCCATCACCAAGGAGAAAGAAGCCGCAGCGCCGCTGCAATACGAGGTCAAATCCATCAAACTGGCCGACATCCACATAAAGATGCAGAAGGAGCAAAGCCACCTGGCGCAGGTCAGCAAACGCATCGGCGAATGGATCGATCAGGGGGAGCGGGTGTTGGTGGTGTGCGGTAGCGAGGGGCAAGCGCAACGGATGCAGGAGGTGTTTCTGGATTATGATTTAGTGGCGGCTCTGGTCATAAATCTGCATTGGAACTGGCAGCAAAAAGCAACGGATGAAGAGCGGTTGTTAATCACCGTCGGCGATCTGCCCGGCGGCTTTCGTCTTCCAGGCGAGTTTTTCACCATCATCAGCGAAGGCGACATCTTCGGTGAGGTAAAAAAGCAGCGTCCGCGCTCTGCTTACCGCAGCAGCCGTTTTCTCTCCACCTTCAGCGACTTGCAGGTAGGCGATTATGTGGTGCACGTGGATCACGGCATCGGGCGCTACTTGGGTTTGACCAAGCTGGAACTGGAAAACCGCATCCTGGATTTCCTGCTGATCGAATATCAGGATAACGATAAGCTTTATGTGCCGCTGGATCGCCTTTATCTGGTGCAGAAATACATGAGCGGGGACAGCGAGCGGCAGATTGAACTGCATAAGCTGGGCGGTAAGAAATGGGAGCGGCAAAAGGCTCAAATTAAAGCCGACCTGCTGGCCATGGCCGATGAGGTGATCCGGATTTCGGCGGCGCGCAAGGTGCTGGGCGGACACGCTTTTGCCCCGGATACCCACTGGCAGAAGGAGTTCGAAGCCGCATTTGAGTATACTGAAACGCCGGATCAGTTGCGGGTAATCGAGGAAGTCAAAAACGACATGGAACAGGAAAAACCGATGGATCGCCTGGTTTGCGGGGATGTCGGCTACGGCAAGACCGAGGTGGCCATTCGGGCGGCTTTCAAGGCGGCAACGGACGGCAAGCAGGTAGCGGTTCTGGTGCCTACGACCATTTTAGCGCAGCAACACTATAAAAACTTCTCTCAGCGTTTCGCCTCTTACCCCTTCAAGGTGGAGATGTTCAGCCGCTTTCGCAGCCTCAAGGAGCGCAAGGATATTATCCAGGGGTTGAAGGATGGAACAATCGATGTAATCATCGGCACACACAGTCTGTTGCAGGAAGGCACAAAATTCGCAAATCTGGGCTTATTGGTGGTGGATGAGGAGCAGCACTTCGGGGTCAGGCATAAGGAAAAAATCAAAGCCCTTAAGAGCGAAGTAGACGTTCTGACCATGACCGCCACCCCGATCCCCCGCACACTGCATTACGCCTTATCCGGGATGCGCGATTTGAGCATCATCGACACCCCGCCGGAAGGCCGCATGGATATTCATACCGAGGTGGCGGCTTTTGACAAGTCTCTGATCCGCGAGGCCATTATGCGGGAAATTGGGCGCGGCGGGCAGGTGTTTTTCGTCCACAACCGGGTGGAAAACATCGAGCAGATCGCCGATCAAATCCGCCATCTGGCACCTGAGGCGCGGCTGGTGGTGGCTCACGGGCAGATGTCCGAGCATGTGCTGGAAGGGATCATGCTGGATTTCATAAGCGGCAAGTACGACGTCTTGATCTCCACCACCATTATCGAATCGGGGCTGGATATATCCCGCGCCAACACCATTATCATCAATCGCGCCGACGCCTTCGGTCTGGCGCAGTTGTATCAATTACGCGGCAGGGTGGGACGCTCAACCCAGCGCGCCTACGCTTACCTGCTGATCCCTCCCGGCCAGATTTTGAACGATAACGCCCGCAAGCGTTTGAAGGTCATCAAGGAATTGAGCCAGTTGGGAGCGGGTTTCCGCATCGCCGCCCATGACCTGGAAATCCGGGGGGCGGGAAATGTTTTGGGTGCAGAGCAGTCCGGTCAAATCGATATGATCGGCTTTGACCTCTATTGCCAAATGCTGGACGAAGCCATGAACGAGATCAAGGGGCAGGCCGCGCAAGCCCGCATCGAGCCGCTGCTGGAATTGAACCTCAACGCCCGTCTGTCCGAGGAATACATCCCCGACACCAACCAGCGCCTGACCATGTATAAACGCCTGTCCACCGTGGAAAATGAGGCGGAATTGCAGCGTTTGGTGGATGAATTGAAAGACCGCTATGGCCGCCCGCCCATCGATGCCGCCCTATTGCTGGAAATAATGGCGCTGAAAATAGTCCTGCGCCGCCTGGGAGTCACCAAAGTCCAGCGGGAAAACAAAGCCTATCGCTTCAGTTTCAGCGAACATACCCCCATATCGCCCCAAAAGGTTGTCGGTTTGGTGCAGAAAAATCCGCGCATTATGTCCATTACCCCGGAAAATCAATTGGTGGTGAAGCAAGCCCATTTTGAAGAGGATCAGGTCTGCAGGGAGATTCGGGGGATTTTGGACAGGTTGAAATAATTGAGCTTCTTGCACAAGTCCTCAATCTGTCTTCCCGCAGTGATTTTGAGCGGGAATCTGGTTTTAACTGCTTGAAAAACCAGATTCCCGATAAAGACATTCGGGAATGACAGACTTAGAGTCTTAATTGATGTTTCGGCGTGGGAACACGCCGAAACATCAATGTTGTTCTGCATTCGGTAGCACAGGCTTCCAGCCTGTGTTTGCTATTTAACCTGAGTTCGACATAAAAATGTAGTCCCGTGGCTTTAGCCACGCATTTTCAGCCTTAGGCTGAGATAAAAGGCATGTTCAGTCCGAAAGGGGTGAATTAACTTGAGAAGATTTAACCATTTGTGAGTCGTTATTGCATGGCTTCGCCATGAAAATCAGCCCTAAAGGGCTGGGACTACGATTTATCTTATCCCGAACTCAGGTTATTTGGTAGCACAGGCATCTTGCCTGTGTTGCGGCATGGGATGGAAACTCTGATTCAACCAACGACTTCCAGTAATTGTACCGTTTTTGTGTGGGCGTTGCCCACATCACAGGCAAGATGCCTGTGCTACTGATGTAGGTCAACATTATTTCAAAATCCCTCCCCCCGTGTCCGTCAAAATACATATTGCAACAATACACATATTGTGTTATTGGTAACGTAACGTACCATAAATAATACTTTATGCAAGGAGAAAGGCAAAAAATGAAACACAAATTTACCGCTTTGCTGGCAGCGATTTTAATCACTTTGGGCGGAAACGCCAAAGCATCCGCCAGGACAGTAAATGATCCGGGCATGGATTATCCGGGCAGCGGACGCTTTGTAGACTATGATATTTTGACGGTAACCGACACCATCAGCCCCGGCTATCTGAATTTCTCGATAAATTTAAACCGCGAGCCAGTACTTTCAGGTTTGATGGGATACGCTGCAAACAACCAACTTTGCGGGTTTCTGGGTTTGGATACCGATCAAAATTCAGCTACCGGCGCTCATCAGGTGTCGTCTTACGGCAGCGACGGGCATTCCTCTTTAGGATTGGGTATCGACTACAACATCCCATTTTGTATGTTTACCCCCGGACAATTACCGAATAGCGGAACTTTTGGTCTTCTCAAGATAGAGAGTACACCATGGGGAGATTGGGGAAATACAATTGGCGATGTGCCGGGTTCCTGGAATAACACCCGATTAAATATAAGCATACCCCTTGATATTATTGCAGATAACGGCTTAACGGATTATATCGTAATTGCCGGAAATTCTCCGTATCAGGAAAATAAGCATTGTCAGATTTCTTCCGGCTTAGAAATAACTGATGTCGCTGTCGCTACCGTTCCCGAACCGGCCAGCCTGTCGCTTTTAGCTTCCGGGTTGGGAGCTTTAATCGGTTTAGGCCGAAAGAAACGGACAACTTCAAATTAATTGGTAGCGTAGAAATACAGAGACCTGAAGCGTCATTGCGAGCGGAGCGAAGCAATCTCCAGGCGAGCGTATTAAGATTGCTTCGGCGATAAGGCTGCCTCGCAATGACGCTTTGGGTCTCTTATTGAGAACGCAACCAATTAATTGTACCCGAATACATTTAAGGGGCGGCATATTCCATGTCGCCCCTTTTTTTTAAGGGAAAAATATCTTGACATTCAAACATATGTTTGATACAGTTGTTTTAAACAGGGGTTTAAATATGGAAACGGTCAACGATATTTCCAACACCCGGCAGCGGATATTGGAAGCTGCCGGAGCGGTTTTTGCCGAGCATGGCTTTAGAGCGGCAACGGTACGGAAGATTTGCAAACGCGCTCAGGTAAATCTGGCTGCGGTAAATTATCACTTCGGCGACAAAGAGCAACTCTATCTGACCTTGCTCAAGCAATCTTTCGGCAGGATTATTCAAAAATACCCGCCGGATTTGGGGTTGCAACCGGGAGCTGCCGCCGGGCAGCAATTATATGCCTTTATCCTTTCCTTTCTGTTGCGTATTTTGGATGAAGAGCACGCCGGCTGGTATGGGAAGCTGATGAAACGGGAGATGCTGGAGCCTACCCCGGCCTTAAATATCTTTATCGAGGAAGCGTTACGCCCGTTATTTAACCGGCTGTCCGGCATATTAAAAGAATTTCTCGGTCAGAATATCAGCGAGCAGGAGCTAAATTTATATAAATCCAGCATCGTCGGTCAATGTATCTTTTATTATTGTTCTCGCCCGGTGCATTCCCGTCTGATGCCGGAGCAAAAATACACCCGGCAGGATATAGAGCGCCTGGCAAAGCATATTACGGAATTTTCGCTGGCGGGGCTTAATAAAGTAAAATAGAAGGTTGTCATTGCGAGCTTAAGCGAAGCAAGCTCGATTTTATTGTAGCGTCTGAGATTGCTTCGGCGGTAAGGCTGCTGAGCTATGACAATTAAAACGTAATTTACTTCTATGAACGTAACTTGGTATTAATCCCCTGCCTTCGTTAGCACAGGCAAGATGCCTGCGCTACCAACGAGATTAACTATGAATTTCATCGCCCTGAAAATGCTAATCGGCGACCGCGCCAAATATATCGGCATCCTGACCGGCTTAACCTTTGCCTCCCTGCTGATTACCCAGCAATTGGGAATCTTTACCGGAATCATGGCGCGCGCTTATGGAGCGATTAGCGATGCAAGCTTGCCCGATATTTGGGTGATGGATTCCAAGGTTCAGTATATAGACGACATCAAGCCCTTGAAGGATACCCAGGTTTTGCGGGTACGCGGGGTCAAAGGTGTGGAATGGGCGGTGCCGCTCTACCGCGGGCTTTTGCGCGTCAGGATGGAGGACGGCAATTTTCAGACCTGTTCGGTAATGGGATTGGATGACGCCACGTTAATCGGCGGCCCTTCGGAAATGGTGCAGGGCAAATTATCCGATTTGCGCCAAAGCGACAGCGTTATCGTGGATATAGTCGCTTCCCAAAAAAAACTGGCCAAGCCTCCCCTGACGCCTGACGGAGAGCGGATTCCCCTGAAACTGGGAGACACCCTGGAATTAAATGATCACCGGGCGGTGGTAGCGGGATTTTTCCGCGGCTCCAAGGTTTTTATGGCCTTTCCGGTAATTTACACCACTTATTCCCGCACCAAGATTTTTGCCCCGCAGGAGCGCAAAAGCCTGTCGTTCATCCTGGTCAAGGCCAAACCCGGTCAGGATATTGCCGCTTTATGCGACCGGATCCAGCGCCAGACCGGATTGGGAGCACATACCAAAGACCAGTTTAAAATGATTACTATCCAATATTTTCTAAAAAATACCGGCATCCCGGTAAACTTCGGGATTGCGGTGACTTTAGGGTTTGTCGTGGGGGTGATTATCGCCGGACAGACCTTTTATAACTTTACCGTGGAAAACCTGCGCTATTTCGGTACGCTCAAGGCGATGGGAGCAACTAACGGCAAATTGCTGCGCATGATTATCCTGCAAGCCCTCGTTGTCGGCAGTATCGGCTACGGACTGGGAGTGGGGGCGGCGTCATCGATAGGCTATTTAGCCCGCAATACCGAACTGGCCTTTAAGCTGCCCTGGCAGATCTTGGTCATCAGCGGTACGGCCATTGTGATCATTTGCCTGATCTCGGCGCTGCTGAGCATTCACAAGGTGATGAAGCTGGAACCGGCGATTGTTTTTAAGGGGTAAAAATAAGAGGCTAGGGATTAGGGGCTAGCAATTCGTAGCGCGGGGGTTCATCCCCCGCATCCGATGCAAGGTTCCTGCGTCTGTTGTTGGGGATGAACCCCAATGCTATATTTTCTTAACTAGCACCTAGTACAGCGTCCATTTTATATTGACGGGTTGGGATAAAGATTTTATACTCTTCGTTTTGTCATTCCCGAATGATGTTATCGGGAATCTGGTTTTTTTCAACACCATATCCCCGATAAAGGCATTCGGGGATGACATGTTGGAACCCGTCAACATTAAATGGACGGCGTACTAGTCCCTAACACCTGGCCTCTAAAAAAATAACTATGGCTAACAACTCTTCCCTGGCGGTTTCTTGCCGCCAGGTCACTAAAACATACGGCAGCGGAAGCGCTCAGGTGCAGGCATTACGCGGCATCGACCTGGAGGTCTACAGCGGTGAATTGATGATGCTGGTGGGGCCATCGGGCTGCGGCAAAACCACGCTGATTTCCGTGATTGCCGGAATCCTTAATCATGACAACGGCGATTGTGTGGTGTTTGATCATGATTTCAATAAGATGCGGGAAAAGCACAGAACCCGTTTCCGCGGACAGAACATCGGCTTTGTTTTTCAGGCGTATAACCTGTTTCCCACCCTTACCGCGGCGGAAAATGCCTGTGTTCCGCTGGTAATAAACGGGATGAGTAAACGCCAGGCGATTAAAAAAGCCGTCGGGTTTTTGGAGCGGGTAGGCTTGAGTGATAAGCTTAACCGCCTGCCCGCCGATCTTTCCGGCGGACAGCAGCAGCGGGTAGCCATCGCCAGAGCGATGGTGCACAATCCCCGGTTAATTGTTTGCGATGAGCCGACCAGCGCCCTGGATCACCAAACCGGCCATAAGATTATGGAGCTGTTGCGGGAAGTGGCTGTCGGCCCTACCCGTGCGCTGATCGTAGTTACCCACGACGCCCGTATCTTCGAATTCGCCGACCGCATCGCCAAAATGGACGACGGGCATATCGAGAAGGTGGTCAATAGTGCGAAGGAGTTGTAAACTAAAAGCTGACAGCTTAACCAAGTTGCATTCATAGAAGTAAAATAGAAGGTTGTCATTGCGAGCGGAGCGAAGCAATCTCGAATTGTAGCATCTGAGATTGCTTCGGCGATAAGGCTGCCTCGCAATGACCATTAAAACGTAATTTACTCCTATGAACGCAACTTGGTATTAAACAAAGGAAACCCATATGATACGCAAATATATTCTCCCCCTCTTAGCTCTCTTCGGGCTAATCTTCGCCATCCGCACGGTAATCGCGGGAAGCAAGGAAGTTCCGGCAATGTTGCCGCCGGCGCAGCCTTCTAAAGCCCCGTATCCGGCCTATATCGCCGGAGCGGGAATAATCGAAGCGGAAACGGAAAATATCGCGGTGGGCACTCCCCTGTCGGGAATCGTCAAGGAGATTAAGGTCGCTGCAGGGCAAAAGGTGCACAAGAACGAGCCGTTATTTTTACTGGATGATCGGAATCAAAAAGCGGAAACTATGGTACGCCGGGCGGCTTTAAATACCGCGCAGGAAAAGCTTATCCGCTTAAAAAGCCTGCCCCGCATAGAGGATGTCGCACCAATGCAGGCGCGGGTAAATGAGGCCGAAACCGCTTTAGCCGAGGCCCGCTCCCGCCTGTCTTTGGTGGAGAATCTCAGCGATAAACGGGCGGTAAGCCAGGAAGAAGTCACATCGCGCCGTTATGCCGTGAAATTAGCCGAAGATAAATTAGCCGAGACCCAAACACAGCTAACACAAATCAAAGCGGGCGGATGGGCACCTGATATTGCCGTGGCGGAAGCGGAAATAAAAGCGGCCGCCGCTCAAATCAAAGCCATAGAAACCGAGATCGAGCGCTTGATTATTCGCTCGCCGATCGATGGCGAGGTTTTGCAAATAAATATCCGCACCGGCGAATACGCCCAGGCCGGGGTGTTATCCAAACCGTTGATGGTGGTGGGAAATCTGGAACAACTCCATGTACGCATCGACATAGATGAAAATGACGCCTGGCGTTTTAAAGATCGGGCGCGCGCCATTGCCTTTGTCAGAAGTAACAACGATTTGAAAACGGATTTGGTTTACCGGCGTACCGAGCCCTATGTGGTACCCAAGCGATCTTTGAGCGGCGACAGTACCGAACGCGTCGATACGCGGGTATTGCAGGTGATCTATAGCTTTGACCGGCATCGTCTGCCGGTTTATGTCGGGCAGCAAATGGATGTGTTTATCGAAGCTGCACCGATTGAGGATAAGGCGGAAGGGACTAAAGGCGTGAGGGGTGAGGAATTTTTACGTAGTGCAGACCGTTAGGTCTGCTACCGGCTAGTGGGTTTGATGTGTGTCCGAAAGCAGGGCTAAAGCCCTGCGCTACGTGTAGAGCGGGGGTTCATCCCCCGCTTTCGATGCAGGGTTCCTACGTCTGCTGTTGGGGATAAACCCCAACTAAACCCCAACGATACGTCTTAAGTCAACAGCATTGACTTGCACCTGAGAGGTATAATGAACAAAATCATCTACATATTAATCCTGTGCACCATCAGCGCCGCTTGCGCTCCCAAGGTGAATTACCAGCCGCCTCAATTGGTGGTTCCTGAAAAATGGGATGAGACGCAAGCTAAAGAAATTAAACCCACATCAGAGGAAGATGTCCGCTGGTGGCGGTATTTTAAAGACCCTCAATTGGATGCGTTGATTAAACAGGCGGCGGCTTCAAATCTTGATTTACGCCAGGCGGACAGCCGTTTGCGGGAAGTGCGCGCCTTGCGCGGGGCGGTGGAAGCCGATTTGTCCCCCCAGGTAAATGCGGGGACATCCTATAGCCGCAACAGACGCAGCCAGAATGCTGCGGTTATCGCAGGCGGACGAACCGGCGGCGGATTTTCCAGCAGGCTGGATTATAATTTCTACCAGGCCGGATTCGATGCCTCCTGGGAAATCGACATTTACGGGCAGGCGAAACATTTAGTCGAGGCGGCGCAGGCGGATATGGAGGCGGTTCAAGAAGCCCGGCGGGGAATAATGATTAGCCTTTTGGCTGAAGTATCACGCAATTATATCGAATTTCGGGGGCTGCAACAGCAGATTTCCATTGTCGGGAAGAATCTAAAAATACAGCAGGATTTTTTTCTCCTGACCAAGGTGCGCCTGGAAGCCGGATTAGGCAACGATCTGGATGTATCCCGCGCCGAGTCCCAGGTATCCCTGACTTTGGCACAAATTCCCACCCTGGAAATTGCACAAAAGCGCGCCGCTCATCGTTTGGCAATATTGATAGGGTTGGATCCGGGGGCGTTGTGGTCGGAATTATCCCCGATTAAAGATTTACCGATCACTCCCGATGAAGTTTTGGTCGGTCTGCCCGCCGATTTAATGCGCCGCCGTCCCGATTTGCGCCAGTCCGAACGGGAATTGGCCGCAGCCTTTGCCAAATCTCAGGCATCTTACGCGGATTTATATCCTCAGTTAACCCTAACCGGCAACCTCGGTTTTCAAAGCACCGATATTTCCACACTTTTACAATGGCCGAGCAAATTCTGGTCTTTCGGCCCCAGCCTCCGTTTTCCCCTGTTCAACGCCGGGCGCATCCGGTCAAATATCAAAACGCAAGTTGCCCGACAGGAACAAGCCCTGATCCGCTATGAGCAAACCCTGCTTACCGCCATGGAAGAGGTGGAAAACGCCCTTACCGCTTATGTTCGTGAGCAAAAGCATCGTTACCATTTAGAAGACGCCCGATCCGCTAACTGCCGCGCTTTGGATTTAGCCCAGGAGCTATATTTAAACGGATTGAGCGATTTCTTCCCGGTGCTGGATGCCGAACGCTCCCTCTATTCTGTCGAAAGCCAACTTGCCCAAAGCAGAAGCGCGGTATTGTCTAATTTGGTGGCCGTCTATAAATCCCTCGGCGGCGGCTGGGAGGCGATGGAATAACTGGCGGCGGTAGCACAGGCCTCCAGCCTGCGCTACCAAGACAGGATACAACTATACTTTAATTTGACTAAATAATTATTTTTTCCGTGCCCTTTCGTGTTTTTCGTGGCTATCTTCTCTTCTAATTTTTTGGTAGCGTTCTCAATAAGAGACCTAAAGCGTCATTGCGAGGCAGCCTTATCGCCGAAGCAATCTCATGTGCACGCATGGAGATTGCTTCGCTTCGCTCGCAATGACGCCTCAGGTCTGCGGTATTTCTACGCTACCAATTTTTTAGAGCAAATCACAATTTGTGAACTTTTTGAGTATAACTCTATATGGATGAGCGTTTGTACTAATTTTGGGATAGACTTTGTCCGTGATTTGTAGTAACCTCACAGTAAATATTTTCCTAAAGTTTAGGGAATCTGGAGAATTACTGTTTTGTGCGGGATATGTGGAATAATAGGGTTAAATGATGAAAATTTGCTAAGGCAAACGTGCCAAGCGATGTCTCGTCGGGGGCCGGATGATTCCGGACCTATTCTGGCTAGAACTTAGGATTGGGTCATTTGCGCTTAAGTATCATTGACTTGGCTGGTGGTCATCAGCCAATGTTCAATGAGGATAAGCGGTTATCCATAGTTTTTAACGGCGAAATATATAATTACCGGGTGTTGAGAGAGAAGCTTATCCTTACTCCACCCGCTGACTATGAAGATCAACAAACTTTATGTCCGGCTGCTTACCTGGCTGGATGAGCATCTGGAGAGGCAAAAGCTCTATGCCCTGGATTATGTTGTGGTGGCGGTGAAATAAGATGCCGAACATACAACAAACTAGTACACGATTTTATAAATAACTGAGTTTATGCTGTCATTGCGAGGCAGCCTTATCGCCGAAGCAATCTCAGACGCACGAACTTTAGATTGCTTCGCTTAAGCTCGCAATGACGCCCACAAAATAATCTTAGTTATTTGTAAAATCGTGTACTAGTACCGTGTAACGCTTAATTTGACGCATTCCATTTCCCCCTTTGGCAAAGGGGGATCAAGGGGGATTTTCTAATAATGTCTTTATACAACATAAAGCCGGAAGGAATTTATTAGAAAATCTCCCCTAACCCCTCTTTGCCAAAGAGGGGAACTGAACATTACTGCCTTGCACGTAAAAAGCAACCGAAAAATTAAGTGTGACACGGTACTAGACAGACAGCTTTTATGATGGGTACTGGCCGCAGAATGTGCCGGATTATGCAAAGACTAGAGAGCATGTCTTTGCCATTGTCCCGCAGCAACATTATCATTTAGCCCTTAACGGCGGCTGCGGTACAAGGATGAATGCTTTGGCGCTGGCCGAATTGGCAGATAAGGTGGTAGGGGTGGATATTAGCCGGCAATCCATGAATACCGCTGCCGGGTTGGCTCAGAAGACTTTAAAAAACAACATAGTTTTCAATCAGGCCAGCTTATTGGGAATCCTCTTCAAAGATGAAACTTTTGATCTGGTCTATTCCTGGGGCGTAATTCACCATACGGTAAACCCCGATCAAGCCTTCAGGGAGTTAGTGCGGGTGTTAAAACCAGGCGGTTATCTGGTGCTGGCGGTGTATTTAAAGACAAGGCTAACCTTTGTTCCGGAAAAACATTTTTATACCACAGAGCAAATGCAGCGCCTGTATGAAACGCATGGCTTAACCTTTGAACTGCTTAATCCCCACACCGGCAGGTTTAAGAGTACATCTAATTTCATTGTGCGGGGGCAGATGAAAAGCTAATTATGGCCAATAATATCAGAGAAAGCTATGAAAAATTATGGAGCGAGGGATGGGAGACTGAAACGGAGTATCATGGTCCAAGTTCCAGACATCGCAAGAGACTGATTTTAAATATCTTAAAGCAATACAAGCATTGCAAACTGGATATACTAGACATTGGTTGTGGAGATGGGTTCGTGCTTAAGAGCTTAACAAACTATCCCCTCTTCCAGCTTTTTGGCATGGATGTTTCTCAAAAAGCCATTGAGCTAGCCCAAAAAAGAGCAGGAACCAATATTCAGTATATCGTAGGTGATTTACAATCTCAGGAAGAGTTACCCAAAAGGAAATTTGATTTCATTATCTGTTCCGAGGTATTAGAACATCTGCCAGAGGACAAACTGGCTCTTTCTAATCTGGCATATTTATTATCGCCCAAAGGGAAATTGTTATTGACTTTGCCTCATAATCAGGAATATTGGACTCCACATGATACTGCTGCTGCCCATTTGCGGCGTTATGAAAAACAAGAGTTGATCGAGAAACTTCAGAAAAATGGCTTCAAGGTACTTCGGGGTTTTACATGGGGTTATCCATTATACAATTTGTATTATAATTTGGTATTAAAGCAACTTAAGCCGGAAAGTACATGGGAGAAAAAAAAGGGGGGGGTAAAAGTGCTTGCTTTTTTGGCATATTTGCTTTTCTTTTTTGATGACTTCTTTATTAAAGGCGATAAGGGAAGAGTGCTTATGGTTTTAGCAGAAAAGGTCGACTCCCATTGATATATAGATCAAAGACTGACAAGCCAGATTGCCTGTGACTAAAAAAATACTTTATCAAATAGTTAAAATATCAGTCAGCTGTGGATTAATATTCATTATTGTAAGGAATATTAATTTCATCAGATTAGGGGGGACCCTTGCAAATTCTAATAAACTTCTGCTAGTGTCTGCATTTGTTTTAGCTGTTTTTGATAACGGATTAATTAATGGGTATAAATGGAGAGAAATATTATCTTCCTATGAAATAAATGTGCCGTTTAAAAAAGTTTGTAGCTACTATTTTATAGGGATGTTTTTTAACCTATTTATGCCAAGCACAATAGGAGGCGATTTAATAAGGGGACATTATATGTCGCGTGAAAGTGACAATAAAACCATGTCATATATTTCCGTGATAATAGATAGATTAAGTGGCCTATTGGGTTTGCTGATAAATTCAATAATAGCTGTTTTTTTAGCCTATCAATTTGGGATAAAAACCAAAGCAATAAATTTGATTTTAATTCTTCTCTTTCTTTCTCTATTTTCTTTATGGTTAATCTATAACAGAGAATTATGGAGTAGATTTAAATTGTTGCACGTCATATTTGTTAGATTAAAAATAGAAGAAGTTGCAAAAAAAATTTATGAAGCTATATACGCATATAAAAATAAAAAGAAATTAGCAATATATTTAATTTTTTTAAGTTTTGTTTTTCAGTTTATCACAGTGGTTGTTAATTATCTGGTTGCTTTAGCCTTGGGGGTAAATGTTCCTTTTGTTTATTTTTGGATTTTTATTCCCTTAATATGTTTAGTAACTATGCTCCCTATTTCCATCAATGGCATAGGGTTAAGGGATATTTCCTATATCACTTGTTTTGCTACTTTAGGAATACCTGCTGCCTCTGCCTTCGCTATCTCTCTGGCCGTTTTAAGCATAGTAATCGGGATGGGTTTGATCGGCGGGTTAGTTTATGCTGCTGAGTAAGGGAAAATAGGCAGTGGATTTTGGCACAATAGTCCGGCACAAAAAGCTAAATGAATCTACTTCTCCTAAACTATGAATCCCCCGCATTAGGCGGAAACGCGGCCCACGCTATCTATAACCTGCCGAAGGAGTTTGCCAAGCTGATAGAGCGATATGAATTAATAGATTATGATATCTTTTTGGGGAATTTTAGCGGAATTAATGAATTAAAAAGAGTAAAAATAAACCGCTATCCAAAGAGCAAAAGGAATTCAACCGTCAACACAGCCGGGAAAGGATTATTGTCGAGCATGTTATCGATAAAATGAAAATCTTCAAGATTTTGGCGGAACGTTTTCGCAACGGATTATGTATGCAGTTACTCTATTCCAGAAAAGACTAAAGATGGCATACTGTTTAGCTGGAAAATCCCGGCTTATAATTCAAAAAGATTGATTGTAGAGAATAATTTTCAATTAGCTTTTAGGAGTGATTTTCTGGTGCCAATTTCCCCAAATTTAGATATAGTAACACGGCAAAATAGTTTCTTGGTGAGGAATGAATGGTTAAATAAAAATCAGATATACTATTGGAGGGTAAGGAGTAGGTATGAGGCTGAACCGTGGGGCAATTTTAGTAATTCTCATAAGCTAGTATTCGAATAATTTAGCCCTTAACGGCATCGCGGCACTGGGGTGAATGCCTTGGCAGTAAACCTGCCGCGCAATGATATTTTTATACTTTGTGGTGCCCACATGGGGTTAGCGGATTTTAGATGAAAATTGTACAAGAGTTATACGCTTATTATAATAAAAAAGAGAAGGCTATTAAAAAAACAGTCTTTCACCCAGCTTATGCTGAAATCCGACATGCAGTTAAAAGATGTAAGGAAAATGCCTATTTGGCTAAGGGAATCCTCCTTGATCTGGGGTGTGGAACTATGCCATATAAGGATATTTTCAACCCCAAGGTGGAACGATATATTGCCTTTGACTATCCCGTTGTTCAGGAAACCCTCCCTGACTTTGAAAAACCAGACGTATGTGGCAACTCACTTTATTTGCCTTTTGTTAATGATAGTTTTGATACAATATTATGTTTTTCCGTAATTGAACATATACCCGATCCATTTCAAATGATATCTGAGATATCGAGGGTTATGAAAAAAGGCGCGATCCTTATATTAACTGGCCCTGGAATTGCCTGCCAGGTACATGGTGCTCCTTATGATTACGTTAGATTAACCGAATATGGATATAGTTACTTATTTGAAAAATGTGGGCTGAAGATAGAGAAAACATATTATTGCGGCTATTTGTTAGCCTCAATGGCGAAATTATTTAACACCTTTATAATCAAGTACCCTTACAAAGGCAGGGCCTATAAAAAGGTGTTTCAGATAATCTTTTTGCCGCTCACATTTCTACTAATTGCCATGGTAAATTTATTTGCTATAGTAGCCGATAAAATATTTATGGCGAAGGAGTACTGCCCTTTTTATTTTTTTGTGGCAAGAAAGGAATAGGATTTTGCCATATAGGAATTGGCCCGAAAACTACTTTTCTTGCGCAGAACAATAAACTACGATTTTCTTTATTGACCATTGTTTGGGCTAAAATAATACCGTGGCTAAGGGATGATAATTCTCGTTTGGAGTCAAAGATTGAAGACTGGTTTTTCGTGCCGGAAAAACATTTTTATACCACAGAGCAAATGCAGCGCCTGTATGAAACGCATGGCTTAACCTTTGAACTGCTTAATCCCAAAACCGGCAGGTTTAAAAGCACATCTAATTTCATTGTGCGGGGGATTAAAAAGGGCGCCCGATCTATCCTCTGAGGATCAACATATTGGCGCATAAGAGATTGTTGCCCACGTAGGTTAGACTGTTCTCCAATTGGAATGATAAAAAATGAAAAAGGTACTCGTTTTATTGGGTAAACTAAGTATTACTTTAGGTATATTATACTACTTATTTTCTAAAATAGGCTGGTCAAAAATTGTGCGGGTCATGCTCTCCGCGGATATAAGATATTTATTGATAGCTCTCAGTTTGGCTATGCTGGTACGTTATTTAAATGCCGTTCAGACTCAGGTTTTGCTTGCCCATCAAGGTATTTTATTGCCTACAGCCCAAGTCTTCAAGATTAATCTTATTTCCACATTCTATACATTATTTATACCTGGAGATATGGGCGGTGGCGTAGTTAAATGGTATAAATTCTCCCGGGTTGACGGTAAGCGCGCGCAGGCCTTTTCCGTGATATTAGTTGCCTGGCTACTTCCTGTATTCGCTATAATTATGGACGGTTTAATAGCCCTGGCGATAAAGAACCCTTTTTCAAAAACAAATTTGAATATGTGGATTTACTCCCTTCTTAGCCTGTTGCTGCTGGTGGCTATCTTTATATTCAATAAATCCGCTTCCGCCTTGGTGGATAAATACATAATGTCCCCACTATTTGCTATTGCTCCTTCCAGAATCGAAGAGAAATTAAGAAAAGTTTGGGAAAGTCTAAAAAGCTTCCAGAAATTACCCCTCTTTAAAGTGCTCTCCATTTTAGTCACGATCGTAATTATAGAGCTTACGGGTATTACGGCACATTACATTTTGGGCTTGTCTATTAAGCTTAGGCTTTCCATTTTCGTTTTTGCCTGGGTAAGGGCGGTTAGTATCTTAATCCAGATGCTGCCGATTAGCATTGCCGGCCTGGGCCTAAGGGAAGGAGCCGTAATCTTCCTTTTAGATAAGTACAATGTTCCTTATGCTGATGCTTTAGTTTTTTCTCTTTTGGTTTTTGGCGTATATGTTGTGATTTCGCTTATAGGAGGTCTTTTTGAGATAAGAGAGATGTTAACAAACAAGCTCTCTTATTGCCAAAAGAACAAGTATGAGGCCAAATAAGCTGGTTATTATCGGTATTGACGGGGCCACCTTCAACTGCATTGACCCTCTGGTAAGAGAAGGTAAATTGCCCAACCTGAAAAAATTCTACGAGGAAGGCACGGTCGGAGAGCTTTTGTCCACCTATCCCCCTATTTCTCCGGCAGCCTGGGCATCATTTGCCACCGGCAAAAATCCGGCCAAACATGGTATCTTCGATTTTGTAACCCGGGATAAGGCCAGCTATGAAAATGTTCTGGTAAACGGCAGTTTTATCAAGGAACCTAGGTTCTGGGAGTTAATGGGCGATGGCGGCCTGAAAGTAGGTCTCTTTAATGTGCCCATGACCTATCCCCCCACACCGGTAAACGGATTCATGTTAACCGATGAGAATCTGACCCCCAGCAATAAGGTTTGTTTTACCTATCCTGAAGCCTTATCCGAGGAAATCAATAACCGTTTTGATGGTTACCAGGTTCGTCCCAAGGTTGTATATAACGGTTCCAACCAGGTTGAATTTATCCAGGATTTTTATTCCTGCTTTGATAAAAGAGAGAAAATCTTGGCCTATTTATTGGACAGTTTTGATTGCGATTGCCATGTAATCGTGATTGTAGAGGCGGACAATGCCCAGCATCGTTTTTTTCATCTCCCCGATGAACTGGAAAGGGTTTACACCAGGATAGACGCTATCATAGGCGATGTGCTGGAAAGATTCGGCCCGGAATGCACCTATTTTATTATCTCAGATCATGGAAGCGGACCGGTAAGAAAGGGGTTCTACGCTAACCGGTGGCTGGAGAAGCAAGGATTTTTACGGTTTGACCAAAGCCTTTCGTTCTATACTAAATATTTCTTGAGTCGCTTGAATTTCCATCATAATGCCCGGAAGTTTATGGCCAGGGTTCATTTGAGTTGGCTGCAATCCATAGTCAAGGAAACCACTAAACGTAAAATAACCAATGCCTTTATGTCTTTTTCCGATATTGATTGGTTGCAAACCAAGGCATACTCTAATGGGATGTTCGGAAGTATATACGTGAATTTAGTCGGGCGGGAGCCAAATGGAATAGTAAAGCCGGGAGAAGAGTATGAACAAATAATAAACGATTTGATCAGGGCATTCTCTTCCCTAAGGGACCCCGATTATGGAACGCCGCTGGTCACAAGGATACTGAGGCGCGACGAACTGGGAGCCACGGATTTAACCGGCAACTGTCCTGACCTTATTGTAGAAACTAAGGATTACGACATACTCTTTACCTTAAAGTTTGGTTTTGAAGAAAAGGGGGTTTTCGGCCCACTGGATAACACAAACACCGGCTCGCATAAAATGCAAGGGGTGTTGATGGCCAAAGGTAAAAATATCCTCCGGGGCCAGAAGATAGAAAATGCCCGGATTATTGACCTGGCACCTACTTTTTTATATCTGATGGGAGCACCTGTTCTGGCAGACATGGACGGCGTCATTCTGCAAGGTCTTATAGAAAAAGATCTCCTGGAAAAGATGCCGGTTAAGTATACGGAGCGGCAGAAAATGACCGGCTTCAGCCCTGAAAAGGATTTTACCGCTGAGGAGCTGGAAACATTGAAGAGAAATCTTCAGGGATTGGGGTATTTATCATAGAACTCTTATGCCCCGATGAGCGCTACTAAGCCCAATACCGTTCACTTAAGACGTAGCGCAGGGCTTTAGCCCTGCTTTCGGGGTGGCTTTGGCGGGAACGAAGGAGCAAACCTAAAGGTTTGCGCTACGTTAAGTGAACAGGATTGCTACTAAGCCTGAAAATGTTATGGACTAGAGCCATTAGTCCCGTACATTACGAGGCGAATGCCTCTGCTACGGAGATATTTTCGAGGAAATTGACCAAGAAGATTTGATTATGGAAATTATCCACGACGATTTAAAGGCCAGAATAAAAGCTGAAAACATCAAGATGCATGACCGGGACAGCCGCATCTATGATATAAGACATCCTTATATGAGAAATAAGTGGATGCAAAGGATGTTCTATGAGGATATTGATTTTATTTTAGGTAAACTCCATGAAAAGGATACCATAAAGGTTTTAGATTGTGGCTGCGGGACAGGCAATCTTTCGCTGAAATTTCTGGAACGGGGCTGTCAGGTGACTGGTGTAGATATATCGGCGAAAATGCTGGGAGAGATCGCCCAAAAAGCCCAATCTTTAAAGAAGGATATATCCTTAAATCAAAGCGATTTGGAGACCTTCTTCGCCAAAAACACGGATGAAAAATATGACGTTATTTCATTCGGTGCAGTACTGCATCATCTCCCGGATTACCTGAATATTTTGGAAACCGGTCTTAAGCGCGTAACCCCAGATGGCATAGTATATATTGTGGGCGAACCAGCCAGCGCAGTAGGCCAGGATTTCTTAACCAGGTTTGTATTAAAAATCGATATCTTGTTTAATATAGCCTATAAGATTTGGGTGATGCCTGTACAGATGGTAAGTATCCTAAAAAAAATCGGCGGTCGGGTGATCCCTTTTCTAACCCCTTCTCGCAAGGATTATGTGGATGAAAATTTGGCCGAGTATTATGCGGGTAAAGGTCTGGATGAAAACCTGCTCCAGGAGAAACTACTCCAGAATTATTATAAGATACTGAATTTCAAAAAATTCCCAGAAATGGGATTCCGGTTGACAAATTCACTGGCAAAAAAACTACAGGTCAATACCAGTTTGAAAATAATAGCTCAAAAACAGAAGGACTAAAATTTTTATGAAATTTTTTGACCATTATTTTGAAGGGAATGTGAGTGACATTGGTTTACTCATTGAAAAAAAACAAAACAAATATATCTTTTCGCATATAAATACTTTTATCAGGGATAAAAATGTCAATCTATTAGAAATTGGAACAGGAAAAGGGCACTTTGCCAGAACATGTAAAGGAAAAAGTATAAATTATGTGGGCATTGAGCCGAACGAAAAACAAGCTGATACCTTAAAAAAAGAAGGGTTTGAAATAACTTGTTGTTATATACCTCCTATCCCCTGTAAAGATAATTTTTTTAACATAATTTATTGCGCTCATGTTTTAGAGCATATGAACGATTTTAAAATGGCGCAAAACATGATTCAAGAAATTTATAACAAGCTTACTGTGAATGGATATATTGTAATAGTTGGTCCAAATTACCTTGATTGGAGAGATGAATTCTTTAACTGTGATTTTACTCACAATTATGTAACCACCCCTAGAAGGGTTGCCCAATTATTAACAGATAATGGTTTTCAAGTAGTTGATACATTACTATTTTCTGGTTTTTTGTTTGGGGGGAAAAGATTTATTGTTAAGTACTTAAATAGATTATATCCGTGGAAGTGGTTCGACGTTCTGTTCGGTAAATATTTCCATGCCGGTTTTTTTTATAAGGCTAAACTAACATTTTCAGAAAACTTTTTAATCATAGCTAAAAAAATTGAAAAATAATAAGGCTGTAAAGGTATTATTTATCATAGATTCTTTAAGGATAGGGGGTGCTCAGGAGATCCTTATAAACATAGTAGAGGAGATTAATTGTAACAAATATGAGATTATGGTTTGTTGTTTGGGAGGGGAAAATCATTATACCAAAAATTTTAAAAACTTAAACGTTAGAATAATTAATCTGAACAAAAGTAAGTACAATCTATTAACCATCTTCAATATAATAAATGTCATTAAAAATAACAAAATAGAAATTATTCATACTAACTTGTTTTATTCAAATTTAATAGGTGTGATTGCAGGTTTTTTATCGCATGTAAAAATAATAGTTCACGATCACTCCGGTACAACTACGGATATATTTGATTCATATTTTCGATGGAAGTTATTTAATAAAATTTATTTCTCCCTATTTTATTTTTTTTTAATGTATGTTGACAAGTTGATAGTATTAACCAAAAGAGATTTTAATTATTATTTAGATAATAGTATTATTTCGGGGAGGAAAATCTTACTTATGCCAAATGGTATTTGCATTAATAAGTTTAATCCAAGCAACGAAAAAAACATTTTGAGGAAAGAACTTCAAATAACACAAGACGAGAAAATAATAGGCACGGTTTGCAGGTTGTCCTCAGAAAAAGGTATGGAATCCTTTGTGGCAGCTGCTAATAACGTTTTGACTACAAGAGAAGATGTAACTTTTGTTATCGTTGGCGATGGGCCAATGAGAGATAAGCTTCAGAAAATGGCGTTGGCTAGTAGTAAACCCCAAAAAATAATATTTACTGGATACCGGAGTGATGTACCACGAATTTTACCCTGCTTTGATATTTTTCTTTTGGCGTTTTTATCAGAATCGTTTGGTATAGTTATACTGGAAGCTATGGCCTCAGGGGTGCCTGTGATCGCCACTAGGAGTGGAGGTCCGGCAGAGATTATCGAAGATGGTATCGATGGGTTTCTGGTCAATCCGAGAGACTCGGAGCAACTATCAGAGAAGGTCCTGTTCTTATTGGATCGCCCAGATGTCAGGAAAGAGGTTAAAAATAGGGCATTGAAGAAGGTTTCTGAGAAGTATGATATAGTTAATATCGTAAAACAGCTTGAAGATGCTTATGCTGAAGTGAGTATTCAAGATAACTAACCGCTATTGAAATAAATTACGTCAAATTATTATGACGACATGTGCTAGTTAAAAAGATGCCACTTGCAAAATTGGTTCATCCAAAAGTACATTCAAGTAATTTGCCAGGTTAAAAGCAGTAAACTTAGCTTTAAGTTGTAACATAAGTCCTGTAACTGAACGTGTAAGATTTTGCCCGGCGTGCATTGCTACTGATTCAGGTAACTCTTTATTGTAGCAGCGTTGCTGAACCAACATAGTTACTTCGAATTGTTGCAAAACAAGTTCGTGTAGTTCTTTGCCCGCATAACCTTTATCCCCCAAAATGGTTATTCCCAGTAAATTGGGGGTATCGGCCAACAGGGCGATGAGGCATTTGGTGTTGTGTGTCGAGGCCGGGGTTATGCAATAGCCGACAGGGATACCGCTCAACGTAGCCATAATATGGACTTTAACCCCGTAATAGGTTTCTCCTTTGGATTCGCAACGGCCTACATTGGCCAGATATTCAAAGGGGCAAGTGGAACGGGAGAGCCGTTTCAAATGACATAACGGTAAGGGAAAGTTGTCTACAATGCGGATGCTGGTCAAGTCGGCATTGAGCAGAAACAACAAGTTTTGCCGAATAATTTCCATTGCCCTAAGCAAGCCTTTCAAGCGGCGGCACAGGCGGGAACGGGAAATCAGATTGGGGAACAAATGGCTGTAATTGTTTGCCACCGTCCGTTGCCAGTTCTAAAATGATTTGACCCGGCAGAGCTCTTTTACCAGCCCGATAGTTAAAACCTCCGGGTCTGTAAACTCCGGGGCATAATTATTGGAGTTTCGCCAGTATTTGGGAGAAGCAAATAAAAGTTTGTATTGGTCGTCAATAATACAAAAACACATGACAAATAAGTCTTCCAATGTTAAATCTTTTTTGGCTATAATGGGATTGTTGTAGAGATTTCTGTCCGGCATGGTGCTCTCCTATATGCAGTTGTTAGTTATTAACTACCTTTATTTTCTGCCTATATAGCATTATTCGGCTGAAATCTCTACTCTTTTTCTCAACTAGCACAATGCGTTACAGAAGTATCTCGATGAATATATGCTCTGGTACAACAAATACCGCCCGCACCAGGGTGTTTTGGAATTATAAGCAGTGATAAGCACAGTCCCTAAAGAGCGAAAGTTTCCGAATTTACCCCAATATGCTATAAAAATTCTCTATATTCATTTTATAAAATAAAATTCCGAGGAGCGTTTGTCTCGATCGACATGCAATATAATCATGAAGTTACAAACCATCGAAACACACGCGTTTACGAACTTTCGCTTATAATCCTATAAAATCCCTATAAAATCTATCTCAGATTTGTGGTTAGTAAAAGCGTCCGGCGTCGGGGAGCCAAACTACTCGTGACTCGAACCAAGGATAGTGGCGCACGGAAGAAGACTTCAATCTCTTCTTTAGTGTACACCACAATCCTTGGTACGAGCATTTTTATAAAATGCTTCCTTTGCGAAAAGGGAGCATTTTTTATTATATCCTCAAAATGATTTAAAAATAATTCCACCTGTTTGCCTTCCACTCCTCTGATTGTCACTTCATCGGCCTTCCCCGCCACTTCTTTCCGCTCATCCATCAGTTGCCGTAATTCCTGGTCTAAATCTTCCAGCCGGTTGCCGCACAATTGCGCCTTCAATTCTCCTGACTCAAAAGCCTTGAAATATTTCTCCAGCGCCTTTTTCACCTTGGCGATTTTGGAATCCAGCGTTTTAAGCGTTGCCTGATAGCTGGGTCGTTCCTGAGATAGTTTTTCATTGGCCCGCTTTATAATTTCGGCGAATATTTCTTTATCCCGCACAATATTGCGAATTTGTTCGAGGATGGCGTTTTCCAGGTGGTCGGCCCGGATATAATCCTGGTCGCATTGGCCTTTCCCATATTGCTGCCGGTTGGTGCAGACATAGTAAATCATCTTTTGGCCGTTTTTGCGTCCGCTGGAGCCGGACATTTTATGGCCGCACTTGTTGCAGTAAATATTTCCGGTAAGCAAAAACTGGCTGCGATTGGACAATTTTGCCGTTACATCACCAGCCCGTTCTTTCATGATAGCTTGAGCCAAATCCCACTGTTTTTTATCAATAATAGCCGCATGTATTCCTTCCTGCACAACCCCGCCCCAATTGATCATGCCGCAATAAAAGTGCCGCTTAATCAATTCCAGTACAGCCTTGTTCTGCCACAATTTGCCACTTCTGCGCCGGTATCCTTTGGCATTGAGATGCTTGGCGATAGTCACCCCGCCTAAGCGTTTCACGGCATACAGGTCATAGATTAAGCGTACAACTGGCGCCTGTTCCTCGCTTATTACCAGTCCTTTTTCCTCTTCCAGGTTATAGCCGTAAGGGATGGTTCCCCCGCACCATTCCCCGTTTTTGGCCTTTTTCTGCATCCCCATTTTTGTGCGCTGGACAATGGTGGCGTGCTCGAATTCGGCGAACACCCCCAGCATTTGCAACATCATCTTGCCGGCGGGGTTGGAGGTATCAAAGGGTTCGGAAACGCTTTTTAAGATAATTCCCAGCTTGGTGAGTTCATCCACCATCTGGGAAAGCTGGCGCACATTGCGGGAGAGGCGGTCTACCTTGAATACCAGCAGGACATCGAAATCCTTTTGCCTGGCATGGCGCAACATTTCCTGCAACGCCGTTCGTTCCAGCTTGGTTCCGATTTCGGTGTCGGAGTAAAGCTGGTGCAGTTCCCAATGATCGTACTGGGAATTGCAATAGGCTTCCAGACGATCCCTCTGGGCTTTCAGAGAATATTTTTGATGTTCTTCATCAGTGGAGATACGGGTATAAAAGGCAACTTTCATAGTCATAATGTATTTGTCCCTTGGTTATCAATAAGTTATATCAACCAATTCTTGCCATGGTTGGGGGCGGAAGTCAAGACGGTTATATATATCTTATTTGCCAGGGGAATTTGTCCAGGGGACATTTGAAATGAATTTTTTGATGGAAGGATTACGAATTTAGAAATGAGGCATTACTTTTCGTCAGTTTCGAACTGATTTTCCCACAACCCCAGGAATTCTATCGGGGAAACAATTTTGATTTCCTGAAAAGTTTTTAACTTCCTGAGATGATTGTCGCCGGAAACGATGAATTGGGCTTGGGCCGCCTGAGCGCATTCCAGAATCCGGTTATCGTCTTCATCTTCTTTGATTATCAGGAGGTTTTCCATGGGCTGGACAAGGTGGGTGAATTTTTCGATATCAACGACCGCTTTTTTGAATCTTGCCGCCGCCCATTCAAACTTGCCCAGCAAGACCTCCTCTATTTCCTGCAAAATTGGCGGAGAAATAAAAAGCTCAATCTCTCCCTTTCTTGCCAGGGACAGAATCTCGTCAGGAATCCCCGCAAAATTGAGGGCGGAAATATAAATATTGGTGTCGGCAACCACTTTAATCATGGCTTAATGCCTGGCCTGCCGGTGTTCATGAATCAGGCGTTCGACGTCCGTTTCCCTGATGCCCAGTTTACGTGCCTGTCCTGCGCCGTATCTTTGCAGTTCCCGCCATTCTTCCTCCTGGATAAAACGCCGCAGTGCCTCCCGCAAAAGTTCGCTCTTGGTTCTTCCCCACTTTTTGGCCAGAAGTTCGGTTTGCTCAAGCATCTGGGGCGGAAGCGAAATAGAAAGTATTTTAGTGGTGCGCATTATTGTTTCTCCCTGAAAGTAATACTTGTTAATACTCACTTATAAGTATACACCAATAAGGCTGCTTGTCAAGTGGCAGGAGAACCGTCTTCCAGTAAGCAATTCCTTTTATTTATCAACAACATTACCAGAAAGTTACCCGCTGCCGACCTGAAAATTACCATCCGCTGACCGCCTGGCGACCGTCCTTACCGGCTTATCCCGCAGAATTAATAACGACCTTTCCGGTTTGGTTTTGAGTTTTTCAAAGCCCAAAACCACAAAACCGGGAGGTCAATTATGCCCGATCTGTCGCTGTCACAGGTTATGGACACCTGTTTGTCTGAAATTAGAAACGGGGGAAGCGTCTGGTACCGGAATCTTAAAAAGCGTCATGCCTGTTTCAGGCAATTCAAAAAGATTGAAGACTTCATTGCCTTTCTGAATGACCGGCAGCTAAAAGATTATAACTTAAAAGATAAGCTGCTGCAAATTCTGCTCACTGAATTTCAGTCCCGGCGCAATCCACCGCTTTTACATGCCGTCTTCATTGTTATTTTTTGCCCGGCGCTGGCCAATATGATCCGTCCTTTTTCCGGCAAAAACCTGGAGTACAGCGAAATTATGGGGGAAGCGGTCTGTGCCTTGTTGAAAACTGTCGATACGTTTAAGCCCACACCGGAACAAGGAACTCTTGCGAAAACCATAGTCAAATATACCAGACGGCAATTCTTGCGCTGGGAAAGTCAGGAAATCAACTATTTCAACTTGTTTACCGAATTGGAAGAACATTCCCAGCCTGCAAATTTAGAAGCGGAAGAGGAAGAGGATTGGGATGAGCCGGATGTTATCTGTAATTTCCTTGAGTTGCTGAAAACCCAGGGAGTAATCAGCCCACTGGAAGAATATCTTTTAACCGGCACCCGGATATACCGGCGGCAACTGAAGGATTTGATTGCCGCTCAAGAGGAAAAACTGGAAGGAACAGGTTACGAAGCCGCCAAAAAGAAAATTCAGCGGGCAAAAAATAAAATTGAAACGTATTTACAAAACAATGGGTTGCCTTTGAATGGGCTGAAAAAATGAAAAATATTTTATACCAAATGTCCCCTGGGCGATTTTGCCTGGCAAATAACAATAGTGAATATTTCATTTTTTGCCAGAGAGGAATCTAGCCATGAGTCAAGTACAGACCAACCCGGTTTACGGCAGCTACGACTGCTGGCAGTGTTCCAATTTGTTAAATCAGCAAAGGCAGGCTCATAAACATGAGCGGGAAGTTTTGGCCGGGATGATTGCTACGCTTGTGGTTCTGCTGTGTCTGGCGGGGATAATAATTTATGTGTGGCTGTTAAGGAGGGTGATGTAATGAGCAATCCGATGGTTACGACTTATTCGCTGTGGAGTCAATTCCGCAACTGCCGTAAGGGGTGCGATTACCGGTATCTGCAAGGGCTAGTGCCAATCAGCAAGGATGCCAATCTTTCCTTTGGCGCATTGATCCATGAATGTTTGGAGTTATGGCATAGGGAGCGGGATTTGGCGAAGGTGTTGGATCATATTGACCGGGCTTATCCCAATCGGGTTCAGGATGAGGAGCAGAAGAAGAACCGGCATCTGGCCACGGCCATGATGACGGGGTACGCCGCTTGTTTCGCAGAAGAAAAGTTTCATGTTATAGCGTTGGAAAAGGGATTCAAGGGCAGGATCATCAATCCTTCCACAGGGGTGTCTTCCCGCAGTTTTACTATAGCGGGAAAGGTGGATGGGATAGTTCACCTTGAAGGCGAATATTTTCTGTTGGAGCACAAAACCGCATCCCAGATTGACTCCGGTTACCTGGAACGCTTGTGGACTGATTTTCAGATCATTCTCTATGCCTGGTACGTCAGGGAAACGATGGGCATCCCTATTGCCGGAATCATTTATAACATTTTGGTCAAGGCCAAGTTACAGCAAGGCAAGGGCGAAACGGAGGCCGAGTTTGAGGAACGCAAAGCAGAATTGCTGGCCAAATCCAAGACCGGCAAGACTTCCGCTCAGCGCAAGCTGCCGGAAAGCGATGCGGATTTCCAGACGCGGTTGGCAGTCAAGTATGCCGAACCGGGCATATTTCAGCGGGAAATGCTTTACATCTCCCGTGATCGCTACGCTGTCTTGCAGGCTGAATTGTGGGAACTGACGCAAGCCTTTCTGGAAGCCCGGCGGCGAGGGCATTTTTATCAGAACACCGCCTTTTGCTTTCATTTTAACCGGCCATGTGCCTACTACCCAATTTGCAGCGCCGATAATCCGGCTAACGTGATCGAAAATCATTATCAGGTGACGGCACCGCATGAAGAATTGAAAAATACAGATGACAACAGTAACGAACTGGCATTTTGAAAAACAGGCTACAGGCTCTACTGTCATGTCAACTATCTAAAGTAGGATAAAGTTGTTTAAGTTTTATTCTTGCGTCCTTAGTCGTGAACTGCCAATTGACCATGGCGTTGGCATTGTTGCGAAGTTGCTCCCAACTCACCACTTCCCGTTTTAGTGT
>JACRJN010000014.1 GCA_016235675.1 Candidatus Schekmanbacteria bacterium | reverse complement strand
CGATCTGGTGCGGGATTTGAATCTGCCCCTGGTGATTGTGGTCAGCAATCGCCTGGGAGTGATCAACCACGCCGTCCTAACGGTGGAATGCGCCCGTCAACGGGGATTGGAAATCCTGGGAATCGTCATCAATCATACGCAATCCGCTGAAATAACCCCTGCTTTACAGGACAATCCCCAAATTGTAGCGCAGGTTGCTAAGGTTCCTATATTGGCGATTTTACCGTATATGGCGGAGGGGGATTTGGTTCAGCGGGCGGCTGATTTATTGGAACGCATTGATTTATAAAGACACAAGGTTGGCGCACCCTCACAACTATTTGCTTATAAATAAAAAAGGGGATTCTGACGTACCGACACGCTGAATCCCTTTTTTATTCTTAATATCCAACTACTTCCGGGTTCGTCCCGCCTGAATATCACCGGAGCTAAAGCCCGACTGTAACAGCGGTTTATATACCGGGGCCAGCTTTTCCTTGTCGCTCCACCATACTTCATCGTAAATTTCGGAAGGGGTAGCGCGAGGGGTGCTCACATGATTGGATCGGGACAACAAATAAAATCCGCCCTGGGGAGTGATCAAACCTAAGTCCGCGCAGTAGGCCCGGTTAGGGTTGTTTACCCGCACGTACCAGTTATTGGCACCGTTTATTTCCACATCGAAACAGCTATTGGCGTTAGCGCCGTCAAATTTCTTATTGGTTATATCATAAATCCGCATAACCTTGCGGCAGCCGTACCATTGTTCGCCTAATTCCCAGCGCGCCTTGTCCAGACTCTGCGGGGTTATCTCCCAATAAGCGAAGACCCAATAGGGGTCCCTGACCAATAGAACTATTTCCGTATTGCCATAACTTGTAGGCAATTCATTAATCGTTTCCGAATATTTAACTTCGGGTCCCAAATAATATTTGGATGCCTTGGCTTCATCATAATTTATTTCGGATCGGGATTTTGTATGATTAAACGCCAGCAAGACTTTATCCACCAAATCCTGTTTACTTAAAGAAGTACAATTGTCGATTTTATATTTCCTGGCCAGTTCCAGCAACTGGGTCTTGCGTAGGGCATACAACTCCTTTTGGGTCATCGCGCTCATCTTCGCCTCCTATATGTCAAGATATTCTGTTATTATGCCAATTTATATTAATCGAGACAGTTCTATAGTCTCGTTGTTTGAACATCTATATGCAAGAAATATGTCCAATACATTGTCATAAGTTAGAACAAACAGCCTTCGGCGGATGTAGGGGCGAGGTTCCCTCGCCCTGATTTGCTATAGGGTATCCATTTGCAAACCCGAGGGCGGGGAAACCCCGCCCCTACGGAAATATCCGGCACACTTAACCTAATTGATTGATTTAGTTAAATGCACAGCATTAGGCGATTATTTTTTCAATTATATCTTATAGTTACAACTAATAAATTTCGGTGTTTCGGCTTGAGGACAAGCCGAAACACCGAAAAAATCGTGTACTAGCTAAAAGCGCACTCTAAAAGTATAACAAACAATTCCACTTTTAGGAAGCTACATTTATCTAACATTGCAACAAATTTTTATTTAAAAAATCGTTTTTCACCGCTCCCAATAGCGACAAACTCAGAAATTCGCTACTAAAAAGATTCCTGGCCAAACTTTGCACCTGTTCTGTGGTTACCAGCTCTATCCCGTTGATAATTTCATCCATAGTTATATGATAACCGAAATAGATCTCGTGCTTTGCCAGGGAGGTCATCCGGTTGGTGGTGCTTTCCAAACCCAACATCAACGCGCCCCTTAATTGCTCCTTGCTTTTATTTAATTCATCATCATCTAACGGATTGTTTTTAATGGTTTTTAACTCCGCCATAATTAAATCCAGCACTTCATGAAGAGAGCTTGGCGCAGTTCCGGCGTAAATCGCAAACATCCCGGTATCGAGATAAGAGGTAAAATAAGAATAAACGGCGTATGCCAGCCCGCGTTCCTCCCTGATCTTTTGAAACAAGCGCGAACTCATGCCGCCGCCTAAGACCGTATTTAAAATATAAGCGGCATAGCGCTGCTCATCCGAATAGGCAATCCCTTTGGAGCCAAGACACAAATGTACCTGTTCCAAATCCTTATTTTTAATGATAAAGTGCGGCTGAAATTCCGGTGCCGTAATTGACTTGGCCGCCCTTTCAATACTGCCGGGTAGTTTAAACTTTTCTTCAATCTGTTCCTGCAAAATTTTCGGATCGAAGTTTCCGGCAGCCGCAATTATGATATTCCCGGAATGATAATTGGCTTTAAAATGTCGGGCTATATCTTGATTGGATAAGTTTTTGACGGTCTCCTGCGTCCCCAAAATCGATTGCCCCAGCGCATGACCCTGCCAAATCAGATGAGTAAACATATCATGGACATAATCTTCCGGCGTATCTTCGATCATTCTGATTTCTTCCAGAATGACTTGTCGCTCCACCTCCATATCGTTACTGGTCAAAGACGGGCGGGTAACCAGATCGGCCAGTAATTGCAATGCCTTGGGCAGATGCTCGTCCATTACTCTGGCGTAATAGCAGGTATATTCCCTGCCGGTAAAGGCATCCATCTGCCCGCCGAGAGAGTCGATCTCATAGGCTATTTCTCTGGCGCTGCGGTTTTCCGTCCCCTTAAAAAGGAGATGCTCGATAAAATGCGAAATGCCGCTTATTTCCGGACTCTCATAACGAGAACCCGTTTTTACCCAAATTCCCAGCGATACCGAACGAACATGAGGTATAGTCTCGGAAAGAAAGATTATTCCATTAGCTAAAATTGTCCTTTTGGCAGTTGATTTTTCCATGGTTTTAATCAGGCTGCCGTTTCAGGATTTTGCGGTTGCTCCAAAACTTTTTTGCTCAGACGGATTTTCCCTTGTGAGTCTACATCCAGCACTTTAACGGTAACTTCGTCGCCTTCTCTGATAACATCATAAATATTTTTCACCCGATAATTAGCAATTTCAGATATATGTAATAATCCGTCTGTTCCCGGCAAAACTTCGACAAAAGCGCCGAAATCCAACACCTTTTTCACCTTACCGGTATAAATTCCTCCGATTTCCACATCGCCGGTAAAATATTTTATTAATTCGAGGGCTTTCTGGGCCGCCGCCGCATCGATCGCCGCGATTAAAACCCGACCGTCGTCTTCTACATCGATTTTGGCTTTGGTCTGCTCAATAATATATTTTATATTTTTACCACCGGGGCCGATAATATCCCGGATTTTTTCCACCCTGATTTGGATGACGGTAATTTTAGGCGCATAAGGCGCTAAATCCTTGCGGGCGTCATTGATGGTATCGGCCATAATTTCCAGAATGGTCATCCGGCCTTCCCGTGCCTGAGCTAAAATCTGGCGGATGGCGTCCTCGTTGATTCCCTTTATTTTAACATCCAACTGAATGGCGGTTATGCCTTTAGTGGTACCGGCGACTTTAAAATCCATATCGCCCAAATGATCTTCCAGCCCCAAAATATCGGTGATGATATACGGTTTATCGTTTTCCATGATCAATCCCATCGCGATCCCGGCCACCGCGGATTTAATCGGCACCCCGGCATCCATCAGGGAAAGACTCCCGCCGCAAACCGTCGCCATGGAGGATGAACCGTTGGACTCCAGAATATCGGAAACGATTCTGATGGTATAAGGAAACTCTTCATTGTCGGGAATTACCGCTTTTAAAGCGCGCTCGGCCAACATGCCGTGCCCGATTTCCCGCCGTCCCGGACTGCGCAAAGGTGATACCTCTCCCACGCTGAAGGGAGGGAAATTATAATGCAGCATGAAACGCTTGGTACTCTCACCCTCTAAATCATCCATACGCTGCTCGTCGGAAGATGTCCCTAACGTGGTAATCGCCAGGGCTTGGGTTTCTCCGCGGGTAAACAACGCCGAACCGTGTGTACGCGGCAATAACCCGATGTCGCATTTTATCTTGCGAATATCCTTCATGCCGCGGCCGTCCGCCCTGATCCCTTTATAGATTATCTGCTTGCGCAGTTCCTCTTTTTCCACAGCATGGTAGGCATGGTCGAACAGCTCTTTTTCTTCATCGTCAAGTTCTAATTTAGCATAAGTTTGCTGGAATACTTCTTTAGCCCGTGTTTCCCGTTCCAGCTTTGCGGGGATTACTAATGTCGACTGAATATCGGCGATCGCCGCTTCCGCGACTTTTTGCTTTAAAGCTTCGGTTTTTACCGCTTTCTCATCGACAATTTCAGGGAAAACCTTATTGATGCCCATCTGCCCCATCAGTTCATTTTGCAACTGGACAATTTCCTTAATCGCCTGATGAGCAAATAAGATCGCCTCTAAAAATTTCTCTTCCGAAATTTCATCCCCGAAACCTTCCACCATAACAATGGCGTCCGCCGTCCCGGCAATGACTATATTTAACGGGCTGTTCTCCAACTGATCATAGGTAGGATTAATCACCAACTGGCCGTCTGTTTCGCCCACCCGAACTCCGGCAATCGGCCCCATGAAGGGGATATTGGCCGCCAAGCAAAGAGCGGCTGAGGACCCGGTGATGGCCAAAATATCGGGATCGTTTTCCTGATCCGCCGATAAAACCATAGAGATAACCTGGGTTTCATAATGATAATTCTTGGGAAACAACGGACGAATAGGCCGATCGCCCAACCGGGAAGTTAAAGTTTCTTTATCCCTTGGTCGTCCTTCCCGTTTGAAAAAACCACCGGGTATTTTACCGGCGGCATATGATTTTTCGATATAATTTACCGTTAACGGTAAAAAATCGGCGCCTTTCATCGGTTCTTTATTGGCGACCGCCGTTGTAAGGACTACGGTATCCCCGAATCTTATCAACGCCGCTCCGTCGGCCTGCCGCGCCATCTGCCCGGTTTCAATGGTGAACATTCTGCCACCGATTTCTTTACTCACGCTATATTTCATCCAATTCTCCTGATAATAACTTTCCGTTATTATTTAATATGATTATTTCCTTAATGGTTTACGATTTTTTTGAGGGATACGTATCTGGAGAGTCTAAAAAGCTGGAAAATGCAATATGAAACTACAAATTCGTTGGCACTTTTTGCAAAGTGACAAATAGCTTATAAAACAGACCCGACCATAATTTAAGGAACAGTTGCTACTTGCGTAGTCCCAGTTTATCCACCAAAGTTTGATAACGTTGGGGGTCTTTTTCTTTTATATAAGTCAACAAACGTCTGCGCTGACCAACCATTTTTAATAAACCGCGGCGGGAATGATGATCCTTATCGTGGGCTTTAAAATGATCGGTTAAATATTTAATTCGTTCACTCAATAATGCTACCTGTACCTCCGGCGATCCGGTATCGTTCGGATGCAGTTTGAAATTAAAAATTACCGCTTCTTTTTGCCCCTTGGCGAATGACATTACTTTTTTCTCCTTCTGGCTTTATTTATTATCTATCTAATATATCAACAAATCTTTGTGACTATCCACCCTCAATGCTGTTGACTTAAGACGTAGCGCAGGGCTTTAGCCCTGCCCAAACGCGGCATTTGACCCCTGTGGCCGTAGCAGACCTAAAGGTCTGCGCTACGTAAACATCAAAACAAAATTCCTTAAGTCAACAGCATTGTTCCTCAAGTTCAGGCAACACGCATACATCATAGGTTTTAACAATCGCAACAATAAACAACAGAATAACATGATTTAACAGGTTTGTAAAGCATTAAATCTCAACACCCATAATGTAGTTACCCGATTTATCGGGTACCACAGGCTGTACCTGATAAATCGGGTAACTATATTACAACACCGTCTCTTACTTGACAAGCAAAACACCTTATGCGACAATTATTTTTATTATAAACAACTTATACCAAGTTGTGTTCAAACAGGTAACATCGCCTGTGCTGTGACTCCCATTTTGTCATTCCCGAACGCCTTTATCGGGAATCTGGTTTTCGAATTAACACCATATCCCCGACAAAAACATTCGGGGATGACATGTTGAGAGCGGACAGCTAATTTTACCTCTATGAACGCAACTTGGTATTAAACTTCAAGACAGAGGGGGTTCTATGACACAGGAAAGCCTGGTTTTACAATTAGCCCAATCGGCCAAAACCGCCTCCCGTGTTTTGGCGTTGGCCAACACCAAGTTAAAAGATAAAGCTTTAGCATTGATGGCGCAAGCGCTGCGGGATAATCAAGCAGCGATTATCAGGGAAAATGAAATAGATTTGGAGCGGGGAAAAGCCACGGGGCTGTCTTTGGCCCTGTCAGACCGGCTGAAGCTGGACGGAAAACGCATTCAAAGTATGGTGCAGGGATTGGAGGAACTAATCAAATTACCCGATCCGGTGGGTGAGGTTTTGGGCAGTATTCGCCGTCCCAACGGTTTGGAAGTCAGCCGGGTGCGGGTTCCCCTGGGGGTGGTGGGGATAATTTATGAAGCGCGCCCGAATGTAACCGCCGATGCCGCCGGATTATGTTTGAAATCGGGTAATGCCGTAATCTTGCGCGGCGGTTCGGAAGCCATTAACTCCAATCGGGTAATCGCCAATTTATTAGCCCGGGCCGTCGCGCAGGCCGGATTACCGGGCGATTGTGTTAAGATTTTAGACGACACCAGTCACGAGGCGATCTATGAACTGCTCAAATTAGAGGATTATATCGATGTCATTATCCCCAGGGGGGGCGAAAAACTTATTCGCAGCGTGACAGAGCATTCCCGGATTCCGGTTATTAAGCATTACAAGGGGGTCTGCCATGTTTACGTCGACAATTTTGCCGACCTGGACATGGCGCAAAAAATCGCCTATAACGCCAAAGTTCAAAGACCGGGGGTTTGCAATGCCATGGAAACTTTACTGGTGGATGTTGCCATCGCCGGGCAATTCCTTCCCAAAATGTTGGAACAATTGCAGCAGGCCAAAGTGGAAATCCGCGGCTGTCCGCGTACCCAAAAATTAGGGCAAAATATCCAGCCCGCCACAGAAGACGACTGGTACGCCGAGTATTTGGATTTGATTCTGGCGGTAAAGGTAGTCGACGGTCTGGATGCGGCGATCGAACATATCGCCAAATACGGCTCGCAGCATTCCGAGGCCATTGTCACCAATAACTATCGGCACGCCAGGCGCTTTCAACAGGAGGTGGATTCATCGGCGGTGTTCGTCAACGCCTCCACCCGCTTTAATGACGGCGGAGAATTCGGCTTAGGTGCGGAAATCGGCATCAGTACCCAGAAACTGCACGCCCGCGGCCCGATGGGATTGGCGGAATTGACCTCCACCAAGTTTGTGGTATGGGGTGACGGTCAGGTTCGGGAGTAATTTTATTGATGTTTCGGCATGTCCTCACGCCGAAACTCTCAAGGGGTAACGTTTCCCCTTTATGGTTTCGGTGTGGGGACACACCGAAACATCGAGTCAACAAAATAAATGCACCATATAAACGATCAGGAATATTGGATAAGGCGCCATCAGGAAAAGGACGGTTTGGCGGCGGTAGGGATGCTGACGTCTTCTGAGGAAAGTAATTACTGGTTATATCAGATTGTTTTAGAACAGTATGAGTTAATATTTCGAAAATTAAATCTGCCGATACCTCCCAAGGTTTTAGATGCCGGCTGCGGAATAGGGGCATATTTTGATTTTTTCCTTGCCCGTCATTGTATTGTCACAGCAGTCGATGTTTCACCCGAAGCGCTGGAAAAAATAAAAACCAAATACGGCGTGAAGGTAAAGACCTTTTGTTCTCCCCTAAATAATCTAACCCTGAACGAATCGTTCGACATCGTGCATTGTTTCGATGTTTTATACCACATCCTAAACGATCGGGAATGGACGCAAGCGTTGGAGCGCCTTGCTTTGCATTCCGGCCATTATATAATCCTTCATGAACGTTTTTTAGCGCGGCGGCAATTTATCAGCGCCCGCCATGTCAATTTCCGGACATACTCCGTTACCGCCAATAAATTACAAGCATTGGGATTTACAGAAACAGCCACAATTCCCACCCATTTTTTCGCCTCTTATCTTTTCACTTATTTTTGGGCAAAATATTTTCCTGAATTTTTCTATCGACTGGATAAAAAGATATTGGATTTCTGCGTAAGGAATAATCATCTGTCTTGGGGTGCTTATCATATCAAGGTTTTTGAAAAGGTAAAGTGAGGCAGGTTTAAAGGGTTGGTGGCGGTGCAGGGACTCGAACCCCGGACACTGCGGATATGAGCCGCATGCTCTGACCAGCTGAGCTACACCGCCATTTCACCGTAGGCGTATTATTCTAGGCCAGATGAAGCATTTTGTCAATGCCCCAAATTGCCTCTGAGTCAGAACGGGGAAAAACGGCAGGCGCCCATTGGGGATTACGCCCTGGGATGGGTCTGGTCGTAGACGGAGAGCAGTTTTTCAATCTCCAGGTGGGTATAACGCTGGGTGGTGGATATGCTGGCGTGTCCCAAAAGCTCCTGAATATCGCGGATTCCGGCACCGCTGTTGAGCAGATGGGTAGCAAAGGAATGGCGCAGGGCATGGGGACTGATCTTTTTGTTCAGCGCGGCATAAACAATATATTTATCCAGGATACGCGCCAGACTGCGGGTGGTAAGGCGTCCGCCACGGTGATTGAGGAATAGGGCTTTTTCATTCTCCTCAGGTGCAAATTGGAAGCGTTGGGTAAGATAATTTTCCAGGGCGATTTGGGCTTTCTCGCTGACAGGGACTAGGCGTTCCTTATCGCCCTTCCCGATAACCCATACCAAATGCTGTCGGGAGTTGATGCTGTCCAAATCCAGCCCCACCAATTCGGCAGCCCGCAAGCCGCAGGCATAGAGCGTCTCAAGCATGGCCTTGTCGCGGGCATAAAACTTAGCGTCTGCCTTGGCTTTGGGAGGCGGGTATAGCGCCGCCTGATCGATGGACTGATCCAACAAGGTGAAAACCTCCTCCACCGTCAAATAGCGGGGCAGCTTTTTCTCCAGCTTGGGGCTATGCAAATAGCTGATCACATTATCACTGATTACCTGCTTGCGGCAAAGGAACTTGAAAAACGACCGCAGACAAGCCATCTTGCGGGCAACGGTGCTTTTCTGCAAACCCTGCTGATGCAGATAAGCCAGATAGATACGCATGGCGGCTGTATCTATCTCCGCAAAATTTGCCGCCAGTTGATTTTCTTTGATGAAGGCAACAAACTGATCTAAATCTTTTGTATAGGCGCGGATGGTGTTCGGGGAGGTGTTGATTCGATGTAAATTTTGGATGTATTGATCGAGGTATTCGTTCATGGGTAATAATAGGGGTTTCGATGTGTCCTCACACCGAAACAGTAAATTCACCCGGAATCGTTTTTACCCTGCCTGCTTTAACATCCGCCACCCTTTTTTCCGCCTCTTTTGCCCATAATTTGTCAATTTCTTTCTGAGCGGGGTTCAGGCTTTCCAAAAGTTTGTTCACAAGCAGCGTCCTGATGTCAACCGGCAGCGATATTGCTTCTGAAATAAGCTCGTCTGTCGTTATCATGATTAAACCCTTTTGTTTATAATGATAGATAGTTGGGTTGAGGAACGAAACCCAACATTAGGGACTTAGAAAATATTAATATACCCCCACCCACAAGGGGCATAAGCGCTAACTTAAGTATTTTCCTCTCCCTCTGGGAGAGGATTAAGGTGAGGGTACCATAATCTATCTAATTGATTTTTTAAGATAATTTATTTTTTGAACCCTCACCCTGACCCTCTCCCAGGGGGAGAGGGGACTTTAAACATCCCTTAAGTTAGCGCCTATGCCCTTGATGGGGGAGGGTCGGGGTCGGGGTGATTATCACGATTCAGAAACGGTATATTTGAAAATTCCAAGTCCCTTATTTCTGTAAAATCGCCACCGGGAACCCCCGGTCGAAATTACCGG
>JACRJN010000110.1 GCA_016235675.1 Candidatus Schekmanbacteria bacterium | reverse complement strand
CGCCCGGCCCTGAAGCAATTTCAGCAGTTGATTGTAGATTTCCCGCAAAGCAGCTCTGTCGCGGAAAGTTTGTATTATATCGGCATCTCTTACACCAATCTGAAAAAAGACCTTGAGGCGCAGGAAGCCTTTCAGTCTTTGCGCAAGCGCTTCCCGGACAGTGCCCTGGTCTTTAATGCTTATCTGGAAGAAGGCCATATTTTAAGACGGCAGAAAAAATATGGGGCGGCTTTGGAACAATATAAGCAGATAATTTCTTCCTCCAGCGAAGACTTGATAGTGGAAGCCCAATATTGGATTGGGGAATGTCATTTACTGGCGGATCAATATGAACAGGCGGTTTCGGAATACATGCGGGTAGCCTATCTTTACCCGGATAAGCAGCCGTGGGCGGATAAAGCCCTTTTAGGCGCAGGGATGGCTTACGCCAAATGGGGGAAAACCGCCGATGCCGTTAAGTTGTTGGAAAAGGTCAAAAAATCCCCCGATCCGGAATTGAGTAAACAGGCGGAAAACCAGTTGGAGAGTTTGAAGAAGCAATGAAAAATGGAGCCAAACAAGGGATTAGGGGCTAGAGGCTAGGGGTTAGCAGAGCATTTCATTAAAATATGTGTTTTAAATTGTCATTGCGAGGCAGCCTTATCGCCGAAGCAATCTCCGGAAGTACCGGGTACAATCGAGATTGCTTCGCTCCGCTCGCAATGACGGATATGTATATTCTGAAACGTTATACTAATCTCTAATCTCTAACCTCTAGCCCCTAACCCCTAAGAAGGGAGTAACCTAATCATGTATGAGTGGATCGTTAAAGGCGGTGTGGTAATGATACCGATCATTTTATCGTCGGTCATTGCCTTGGCCGTTACTATCGAGCGGTTGATCAATCTGACCATGCGCAATATACATCCGACCAATGCCATCGAGCGCTTGAAAAAATTGCTGGCGGAGGGGAAATATAGCGAGGCTTTAGCCATCTGCACCAATAGCACTTGCCCTACCGCCAAAATCATCGAAGCCGGAATCGTCAAACGCCAGCACGAGCGGGCGCATATCAAGGAAGCGGTGGAACATGCGGGCAGTCAGGTGTCGGATACGGTTTATCGCTATTTAAGCACGCTTTCCACTATTGCCAGCGTCGCCCCCTTATTAGGTTTGCTGGGAACAGTCACCGGTATGATTCGGGCATTTGAAGTCATCTCGTTAGGCGGGATCGGCAAACCGACCGATTTGGCCAGTGGGATTTCCGAAGCGTTAATCACCACCGCGGCCGGGTTGATTGTAGCCATTCCCACTTTGGTGGTGCATAATTATCTTTATAAGAAAGCCAATCGTCTGATTATGGAAATGGAAAATACCTCCATGGAGATAGTCGACATATTGGAGAAACAATAAAATGAAGTTCAGAAAACTGGAGCCGCCCAAACCGGAAATACAATTAACGTCATTAATCGACGTTGTATTGCAATTAGTTATCTTCTTTATGCTCACTACCCATTTTGTGCAGCAAGCCGGAATCGATGTAAAACTGCCCAAGGCGGCAGCCACCAAAGCCAAACCGGTGGTAAAAGAACTATACATCACCATCAGCAAAGAAAATCAGATATACTTAGATAAGGATATGGTAACCCTGGAGCAACTTCCGCAGCGCTTAAGTCAGCTAATCAAGGCCGACGCCAACAAAAAATTGGTGGTAATCCGCGCCGATCAGGACGTGCGCCACGGCACGGTAGTTCATGTCATGGATTTGAGCAAACGCTTAGGAGTCGAAACCCTGGCCATAGCTACCGAGGTTATGGAAGAAGAGCCGCCGCCGGTTCCGAAAAAATAATATTTTTTTCCGGTAGCACAGGCATCTTGCCTGTGATTCGGGATATGGGGTCAAATGTATACATCCGATTTATCACAAAGACAACTTCTCTACGCCCTGGCGCTCTCATCAGGGATTCATCTGCTTTTGATCCTTCTTCTGCCCGGACTTTCGCCTTATAAGAGAGCAGAACTGCCGGATTATACCGAGGTAAAACTGATGTATCTTCCGCCGCCGCCTGTTATGCCGGTCGATCAGCCGATTCTCAATCCCCCCGTCGGCAAGACCAAAGATTCCGAGAAAGATCTGGATTATAACCCTCCCAAAATGGCAGAACCGGGCGCACGGGGAGATTTTTTCGCCGAACGGGCTGATCAATTAAGCAAATCGCATTTTTACTACCAGGAATTTCCTGACGTTAAGCCGCCTGCCGAATCCGGTGAGCAAATAATAGCCGGATTATTACCGGCGGAAAGCGCTGTCAAGGTCGATGATCTGGTTTTACCCGCCAGCGCTCCTTTGACGGCAGGCTCTGCTAAAGCCGCCCAAAAGGGCGGTTTTGCCGGGGTGGACATCCAGAAGCCGGTAAAATTAACCCATCTGCCGGAGCAAATCGGGATAGAATGGTCCGGTATACCCAGAGGCATCAAAAAACAGCCGCCGATACCGGAGTATAATTCTAAAATCGAAGGGGACATCAGTTTAAAGTTTTGGGTAAATTCGGCCGGCAAGGTTTATAAAGTCGAACCCCCCACTAAAAAATTAGATGCGGAATTAGAATTATTGGCCACAAAATATATGTACCAATGGGAATTTGATCCCTTGCCCGGTGATCTTAAACCAGTGAATCAATGGGGCACGATTACCATTCATTTTAAACATGTGGCAGGGAGATAAGAAATGTTTGGGTTAGTCGGGGGATCGGTAGCCGATACCATTTATACGTTGTGGTGGGCGGTAGGGGGTTTCCTTTATATCGGGATATTACCCCTTTTCCTGGTTTTACTGATCAAGCGGGTAAGCTGGCAACACCCGTTGATTCAACATTTTAACCGCTGTATCCGTAACGGCACCAGTTTTTCAGAAAGAGACTGCCAGCGGGTGGAAATTTATTTAAAAGAGATCGAGAACCGTTTTTTCCTGCTCAAAGGGCAGGTTTTAACCCCCCTACAGCGAGCGGCGCCTTTAAATATCGCTTTCAAGGCTTTGCCTCTGCTACACAGGATGGCTCAGGAAAACACCTGTTGCGCCCTGCAAACCGGCCATTTGCCGCCTTTTAAGCGTACATTTGTCTGTAAGCAAAAAATCGACGAATTTTTACATAAATATGCCCAGGACCATGAATTATCCCTGATCGCCGATGAAATCAGGCGCATAGACCAAACCTGCAAGAGAATTGAGGATAATAAATTATTTCAACAGGTTAAACTCCTTCTTTTCACCGCGGTTTTCTTTATCAGCAGTTATTTTGTAAATGTCACAATCAAGGGCAGCATCCTTCACTGGGAAATTAAAATAGCTGTTTATTTTATATCGCTGGCCGCATTCGCCTTAAATTATGATTATTATTATTCGGAAAAATTCACCCGCTATCGGACTGGTTTTTTTACCCGAATTTTTAAACGCAAATAAGCAGGACTGAGGGATGAGGACTGAGGGATGAGTAAAAACTTACTCAGTCCTCAGTCCTGAGCAACTCAGTCCTACTACGAGGACAAAAACGTGCCCGGCGAAGATTACTACCAACTATTAGGCGTGGATAAAAGCGCCGCCGAAGAGCAAATAAAAAAAGCCTATCGCAAGCTGGCGATGAAATATCACCCCGATCGCAACAAGGGGGATAAAGCGGCGGAAGAGCACTTCAAGAAGATTAACGAGGCTTACGCCGTGCTTTCCGACAAGGAAAAACGCCGGCAATACGATACCTTCGGGACTGAGGGCTTTCAGCAGCGCTTTACCCAGGAAGACATCTTTCGCAATTTCAATGTCGACGATTTGTTTCAGGATACGGGTTTCGGCAACGAGGATATTTTCAACCTCCTGTTCGGCCGCGGCACAAAAAAGCGCACCAGCCGCGCCAAAAGTCATGTCAATCCGTTTACTACATTCTATGGTTCTACAGGCAGTGAGCAGGGTTTCTCCCCCCGCGGGGACGCTTGCGCTTATGAGAAGCATTCTACCCCGGACGGCTATCCGGCATCCGGGCCGGATTTAGTTTGCGATTATACCATTACTTTTTTGGAATCGATACAGGGGACTAAAAAAACTATCAGCCTCAAAAAGCAAGAGGACATAGAACGGATTAGCATAAACATCCCTGCGGGGATTAAAGACGGACAGCGTTTAAGGATTGCCGGCAAGGGAGGCGCTCTGCACAGCGGAACGAGCGGTGATTTATATGTACATATCAAGGTGCAACCCGATCCGCTTTTCCAGCGCCAGGAGGATGACATTTATCTGGATCAGGAAATATCCTTAAGTCAGGCATTGGCGGGTACAACTTTGGAAGTGCCTACTCCTGAGGGCAGCAAACCTTTAAAAATTGCCCCGTTGACTACCCTGCCCGGTAAAATCCGGGTAAAAGGCGCCGGAGTTCCCCATTTTAAAGGCAGCGGCAAGGGTGACCTTTATGTAAACCTCAAGGTCAGCCTGCCGGGAAAATTAACTGAGCGGCAGAAAAGTTTGCTGGAGGAGTTGAGCAAAGCCGGATTGTAATCATTTGGCTTTGTGTCAGGTTATTTTCTCTGGAAGTGTCATTGCGAGGCAGCCGTATCGCCGAAGCAATCTCAACCGCACGAGCAGAGATTGCTTCGCTCCGCTCGCAATGACGGATAAATTTTTAAACTATCATG
>JACRJN010000109.1 GCA_016235675.1 Candidatus Schekmanbacteria bacterium | reverse complement strand
TGCGTATGATTGATGACGATTCCCAGGATTTCCAATCCCCGTTGACGGGCGCATTCCACCGTTAGGACGGCGTGGTTGATCACTCCCAGGCGATTGCTGACCACAATCACCAGGGGCAGATTCAAATCCCGCACCAGATCGGCCAGCAGATATTTTTCGGTCAGCGGAACCAGCAGCCCGCCTGCACCTTCCACAATCACCCGTTCGTATTTTAGCGCCAGTTGCCCGTAGGCGCCGATAATTTTGCCCGGCTCGATTTTAGTCCCGGCCAGGCGCGCCGCTAAGTGTGGAGAGCAAGGTTCGGGAAAGCAATAGGGGTTGAGCAACTCCTGCGGCTCGTTTAGGCTGATGCCGCTTTTGAGCAACTCCAAATCCTCGGAAATCAGCCGCCCGTTTTGCCACACCCCGCCGGTCTGCACCGGCTTCATCACCGCCGTCTTTTTCTCCTGACGGCTCAAGAGACATGCCAACCCAGCCGCTACAACGGTTTTGCCTACCCCGGTATCGGTGCCGGTTATGAAAATTCCTTTAGTCATTTAGTTTTTCCGTTTTATCTGCATATTAAACCACGAAGATCACGAAGCACACGAAGAAATTACTTTAGGGATTTTTTGTATAACTTCCCAATATGTCATTCCCGAATGAAGTTATCGGGAATCCGGTTTTAAAACACCATATCCCCGATAAAGGCATTCGGGGATGACACACAAGAATATCTACTTATTCTTCGTGGCCTTCGTGATCTTCGTGGTTAAAAAATAATCCCATTCAACCAGTCCTGCACCAGATTAATTTCGTCCCGGCTTTTTTTCATATAGCACCTTGCCTTCTTTAAAGATATGATGAAGATAAAACGGGTTTTTGGCTTGGAAATTCCATTCTACCTCCGCTGGTTTGCGTACCATCAAATCCAAGGCAAATCTACGCCCCCGCAATAAGGCGTCTATTTTGCGCCGCATTTCCCGGCTGGATTCTTGATCATCCTTGATAATAAACAAATCCAGATCGCTGTCCTTGGAGAAATCACCCCTGGCGTATGAGCCAAACAGGATAATCTTCTCCGGCTGAATTTCCCGCACGATTTTTTCCACTATGTAGTTTATCAGTTCGCCGGTTATTTGGGTGGTGTTTAGATTTTGATCCATAGGCATTTTATCTGACCTTTACGCAAGCTGCCGCTTGTTGTTGGGTTTCGTTCCTCAACCCAACCTACTACTATCCTGGTAAATACCATTCAGGTTTTACAAACTCAAATTTCTTTGGTGGAATGGATGGATGAAGATATTCCTCTGCCTTTACTTTGTTTACTTTCTTCTTTAAACAGGAATATGCCCCCCCCAACCTACTCCTGCCCCTATTATTGATACCACAAATGATAGAAGCCCCACATTGAGGTATCCCCCTTCGTGTCCAAACAAATAGTCAAATAAATAAAAAGAACCAAAGAAAGATAAACCTCCTGACACTACTCCACGATAAAATGCGATTAACAAAAATGAATTATATTGCTCAAAATATGATTTTACCATCCACGATTGGAGGTGATCACATTTGGGGCAGAATATAGGATTAAATTTTTGGTAGCGTTCTCAATAGAAGACCCAAAGCGTCATTGCGAGGCAGCCTTATCGCCGAAGCAATCTCAGACGCACGCATGGGGATTGCTTCGCTCCGCTCGCAATGACGCTTCAGGTCTGCGGTATTTCTACGCTACCAATTTCTTCCTCGATGGAGGGGGGATCGGTTCGTGATGTTTTTCCAGGCTTTGCAGATAACCCTTAATAGCGTCCTGAATGTTTTCCACAGCTCCTTTGAGGGTTTTTCCCTGGGAAATGCAGCCTGGCAGAGTTGGGCATTCGGCTACAAAAATGCCGTCCTCGTCTTGTTCGATTATAATTCTGTAGCGCATAGATTGAAACTTCTTGTATTAAATTGGTGGGCACAGCCCACACTTATCTAATCCAATAAAACTCCAAAACTCCTTGTTTATCAAGGGGATCGAATTCATGATGATCGGTAGTTAAAATCCAGGCATTTTTAGTTTTGGCTGAAGCCAAAGCGATGGAATCCGCCAGTGAGATTTTATAGGTCGCCTTCAATTTGCCTGCTTCTTTGAATAGATTATCATCCAGAACATCGATTACCACCAAAAGGCAAATTCAGCACTTTCATCAAAACATCTTCAGCTTTTTTGTCGCCGTCCTCTCTATAAATGCCGTAATATATCTCAAGAAGATTCAGTTTGTTTATGTAAACAACACAACCGTTATCTTTTGCCTGTCGGAGAATGCCTTCAACCATATCAGCTCCCTCTTCGTTATTGAGGAAGGCAATCAGCGCCGAGGCATCGAATACAAAGGTTTCCTTCACCGTTCCAGTTCCTTTTCTTCTTTTTTATACTGCAAATAAACTTGAGTTGAAAAATGACTCCTTTGTAAACATCCTCTGGCTGCCGAAATGGGGTCTTCCACCGGCTTTATTAAAATACCTTCCTTGGTTTCAACAAGCTTAATTTCCTTCCCTTTCAGTTTTTTGGCTAACTTGACTGGAAGGTTTAATTGTTCGGACTTTAATATAATACTTTTCATTCTTTATCACCTGATTCTGTATCCTTCCCGCCCGTGCAGTTTCTTGGCTCCGACAGGGAACGGATTATTTTTTAGAGAGTGTTCACCTAAAGATAGATATTTATATATTTAAAAAACGTAGTCCCGTGGCTTCAGCCACGTATTTTCAGCCCCTTAGGGCTGCAAAAAAAGGTGTGTTCGTATGGAACGCTCCGAAAGTATTGAGAGTTGTAATCGCAGGGCTAACGCCCTGAAGTTCAGCCCTGAAGGGCTGGGACTACGAAATTTAAGATTTCTTCTTGATGCAAACAAAAAGGTCTCCCTATTTCTACGCTACCAAAAAATTGGTGGGCACAGCCCACCCTACACCTGAAGCCCGAAACCAAAAACCTGATGCCTGCTTACACCACAACCATCGGCATAAACTCGGTCGATCCGAAAACCCCGTAAATCTTGTGCTCTTTCAACCAAACGGCGCGCGCCAGATAACCCAGGGCCGGGCCGACGACGTTTGCTCCCATGCTGGTTTCATCGCCTAAGATAAAGCGGTGGCTGCTCTTTTTGCCCTCGAAGGTATAGCCGGTTAGGGTCATGGTGGTGCTGACCGGTTTCTTGGAGGAGCGGGTATCGATAATGCCGCCCACTTCCACCTGATCCCGGCGCTCCACTACACCCACACGGGTAAGCAGCAAATCGTCGGCGTGTTCCATCTGATGCAGTTCCAGTCTGCCGGAGCGGGAGTTCAGCAATTGCTCGATCTCGGCATCGGACATAGCCTTGGCCTTTTCCACGTTATAACCGGGCAGGTGTGCAATGTCTTCACGTATGGTGGCTTTATAATCCTCCCAATTGGGGATACCCACCCCCCACCAAATGTTGACGTGTTCCACCTTGGTGAAGGATTGCGCGGCAATCACCGCAGCGGCGGTCAATAAACCGGGAGTCGCTCCCGCCCCGGTGATGTAGACCCCTTGTGCCTGTTTCAGCAAATCATCCAGGCCGAACATCATCTCCATGGCCGGAGTGCGTTTGAGGGCATCAGACCAAACGCCCCGGTACCCGCCTTCCACAAAGCGCTTCACTACATTGGGGATGAAATCGTTGGGCAGATTGGGTAAAGCCACAAAGATCGCATCGATTTTATCGGCCAGCTTGATTATCTCGCCTAAAGAGTCCTTACTGGTATGCCCATATTGCGGGATATTGCAAACCGCCTCCGTTCCCACTAACTTTGCGACTGTTTCAGCATCCAGACCGTTTTCCGCATAGGCATAGCCCTTGCTGTCGCAAACCGCCGCCAGTTTCATACTGCTTTTCATGCCGATGATCCGGGCGGCAACCTTGCCTAACCCCCCTGTACCCAATACCGCCACGTTAGTTTTATTTCCAGCCATTTCCTTCCTTTCCTTCATAGTTCAATGACAGGCGGGACGCCTATCCTACCGTAATTATTAATGACCATGCGCTCCCGCAAGCGTCATTTCCCGCTCATGGGACAGCGCGACAAGTTCATGGTGTATATGATCGTACTGCTCCTCCAGATGATGCTTCAACTCTTCATATTCCTTAGTATGCGCGCCGGCTTGCAGGAACTCGTCCAATACATGCTTGAAATGCCCGTAGAGGACGCTTACCTTGGTATTTTCCTCCTTGGTTTTCCGGATATTGCACATTAATTTGCACAAAGAACTGTCTAATTCCCCGATTACCTTGTGGGGAAGTTTTTCTTCCCCGACATACTCTTCGGCCTTGGTCAGCGCAGCTTGAGTGCTGTTTAAAAGCTCATGCACCTTAGCAGGGTCTTCTTTTAAGTCTTCTTCCTTCTTGGTAAAGATAACAAGCATAACGAATACCAAGATCAAAATCGCCAGCGAGGTAAAAGCGTCCATTTTAAACCCTCCCATACCTTTAAGTTTTTGCCATGATTTTATATCGCTTTCTAGTTGATATGGCAAACTGTCATTCCCGAACGCCTTAATCGGGAATCTGGTTTTTCAAACAGTTAAAATCAGATTCCCGATAACACCATTCGGGAATGACAACTAGAAAACGATTTTACATAGTGCTCCAATACACAAAAACCGCACACAACAATTATATCCGCTTCAGATGGCTAAATCAACAAAAAAGCGGTAAACAATTGATGTAATAGTAATTGAGCGTTTTTGTTCAGGTTTAGACGGCACGATAATTGCTATTAACATATCTGGGGACAAAACTATTTAACCTGAGTTCGACATAAAAATGTAGTCCCGTGGCTTTAGCCACGCATTTTCAGCCTTAGGCTGAGATAAAAGGCATGTTCAGTCCGAAAGGTGTGAATTAATTTGAAAAGATTTAACCCCTTGTGAGTCGTTATTGCATGGCTTTGCCATGAAAATCAGCCCTAAAGGGCTGGGACTACGATTTATCTTATCCCGAACTCAGGTTATTTAAAAATTCATAAATATTAACCACGGAAACGCAGAAGTACGGAAACACAGAAAGTTGAAAGGTTTGAGAATTGAAGAATTGTGCCTCAAAATGTCTTTTCCGTGTTTCATCTATTCTGTGTTTCTGTGGTTATTCCGGAGGAAAAATGTATAAATATCCCAAAGCCCTTATCGCTTCGACTATAATCTCTCTCATCTTTCTAACCGCAACTGCCAAAGCGCAAGGTGTGGCGGAAAAGCCCAAGCCGAAAGAATTTGCCGTCCATTTTGACGACAACGAACCTTATGAAATAGTCCTGGCGGCGGAGAACTACCGCCGTGAGATGATGAATGAGACGATTGTCGATAAGTCCTGGCGGGATTACTATTACAGCCAGGCGGAAAAGCTCTACGAGAAGGCGTTTTTAATCGATCCCAATTTCAGTTACGGCTATCTTAGTTACGGTTATACGCTTTTAATGTCCGCCGAGGTAATCGGGGACAGGCCGCAGCGCTATAAAAAAGCGGCGCTGTTAGTGGATAAATTGAACAAAGAAAACCCCTGGGTGCATCTTTTCGCCGGGCAGTTAAATTGTCTGGAAAACAATCTGGCTGCGGGGAAAAAAGCCTTTGAAAAGTCGCTTGAAAAGGGCGGGCACAGTTCCAATCTGTACGCCTGGCTAGGTTACGCCCTGGCTACCCTGAAGGATGATGAGAAGGCGCAGCGCTCCTATGAAGAAGCCGTCGGCATCGATTCCGATGTCGATACGGTGCAGTGGGCGCGCAATCAGATCGGTCGGGTGGGCAAACCCTGGCAGTTCCCGCCGCTGGTTTCTCCGCCTGCCCCGCGCCGGGCTATTAAGCCCGCTTCTATCAAGCTGCGCCTGATGGTGACCGAATTTGCGGACAGCAGTAAAGTAATAGGGGATGACGGTACCAAAGCGCTTTCACAATTGTTGACTACCGCTCTTTTCCATAACCGGCGTTTCAGTATGTTGGATGCCGTTCCTTCGCAACACCCTTCTCCGGAAGTGTTGCAGAATGTAGAAGCTCTGATTTCCGGGGTGATTGTGCGCGCCAATCCCGCCGCCGGGCAATTCACGCTTGATTTGAAAGCGGTCAATCCCCAAACCCATAATCTGTTATTCGCCAAGACGTTGATGGTGGGCTATAGCAAGCCAGGGGACAATCTTGACATAAACGATGATGAAGTCTTTAAAATCGCCGATTTGGTTGAGAAGAAACTGGCTTCCGGCAATGGAGAGGTGCTTTATGTGGAAGGGGATCGCCTGATAGTAAATATCGGCAGTGAAAACGGCGTCCAAAGCGGATTTAGCGCGGTAATCATCGGCGTGGACGAATTGCCCATCCGTCATCCGGTCACCGGGCAGATGCTGAGCAAAGACATCTATCTGGGAGAGATCGTTTTTGAGCGGATTGCCGAAAAATACTCAACCGCCCGGTTGATTACGCCTGGCAGGATCAGTATCAAGGTCGGCGATGTGGTGAAATTGAAATAATGATATTTCCCTCCTCGTAGTGCCAGGGCTTTAGCCCTGGAAATTCAGCCCTAAAGGGCTGGGACTACGCCTGATGCAAACAAAAAGGGCTTCCTATTTCTACGCGACTGATTCTTTTCACTTGCCTATTTGGGCAAGAGTTTGTATTATTTATATAAAGAGTAAGGGGGGAAGAATAAAGAGTGAAAAATTACCCCTTTCTCTTGACCCTTTATAATCTCGCCGGAGGCTCTTTTTTTATGGAATTTGAAATAACCACGAATGTTTTGGACAAGTATAGCCAGACAATCAAATCCGCGTTACAAAGTTTCGAGCAGATCTCTCCCCTTATTCCCCACCCTTTTTCACCCCCTAAGAATTTTATCGGGCGCAAAGCGGAAAGGGAGATGTTGACCAATTGGTACAAGCATTCCCCGCCGATGTTCTTTTTGGTTTCCATCTCCGGCATGGGCAAAACCAGTCTGGCCTGGCAGTGGCTGCATGAGGAATTATCCAAACAGGAAGAAGCGCCCAAGGGAATAATCTGGTGGTCGTTTCAGGAAGAAAACGCCGGATTCGATCAATTCCTGCATCAGGCGCTGAAATATGTGGGGAATGACCGGATCGATCCCAGGCTGATTCCGTCTCCCCGCGAACGGATGGAATGTCTTTACGGCTTGCTGGTGCGGAAACGTTTTCTTCTGGTTCTGGATGGCCTGGAACGATTGTTACAGGCTTACAGCGGGCTGTCTTCCGTTTATGCCGGGAACGATTTTGTTAAGGATAATCACGATGAATACCGGACCTGTCCCGATGCCAATCTGGCCGATTTCTTAAAAAATCTGGCCAATCATTACACAAAAACCAAGACATTGATTACCAGCCGTCTGTTTCCTCAGGAATTGGATCGCTTGCCCGGCTGCAATCGTTATCATCTGCGGCAATTCACCTTGGATAGCGCCCTGGACTTTTTCTTTAGCGAGGGCTTGAAGTATACAAAAGAGGAAATCAAGATTGCTGCCGCTCCCTTGGGTTATCATCCGCTGGCTTTGAAATTATTTTGCAGCCTGATTAAGGAGGATGCGGAATACCAGGGACAGTTAGCCCCCGCCTTAAATATCCGGTTTATCCGGGAAGGGGCGCGTTCCGATTTGAAAACCGGGGATAAAATATTCCCCTTGCTTTCCTTTTTATATGACCGTTTGCCGGATGAAGAAAAGAACCTGCTGGGCATGATGTCTGTGATGCGCAGCCCTTTAACCATCCAAGGTTTAATGTCATTTGTGCCGCCTGAATCCAACGAAGAGCGGCTTAAAAATCTGCTAAAACGACTGCTGCAACGCGGACTTATTTTCCACGTTCCCAAATCCGAACGTTACGGACTATTTCCCATTGTGCATAAATATGCCTATGAGCGCCTGGAAAACAAGGCCTCCGCTCATGCAAAATTATTGCAGTATATCAAAACCTTGCCCATTCCCGCTACCAGGGAGACCATCGCCGATTTTTACCCGGAGATCGAGATTTTCCATCATCTGATCAAGGCCGGTTTTTATGATGATGCAGCGGATTTATTCAACGACCGCCTGGCTCCGCTCTATTTCATATTCAGCGCTTACCTGGTTTGCATCGATTTACTTTCGGCCTTCTTTCCGAGCGGAGCGCAACAACCGCCGGGGTTTAAAGGCGAAATGCCCCAAGGCTGGGCGCGGGACGCTTTGGCCTTATGTTATAGCTCCTGCGGCAAACCGCTGCGGGCGATCCCCCTGATGCAGCAAGCCGCCGAAATTTATGCCAGCCGGGGCAATAAACGCCGGGCGGCCATTATTCTGGGAAATCTGGCGCAAGATAAAACAGCGGCAGGCGAATTGGAAGCCGCCGCGCTGGATTTGGAGCATTGTCTGCGCCTTTGCCGGGAAATCGGGGATGAATTGATGACCGCCGTTGCCCATCAAGACATGGGATTACTAAAAATCTATCAGGGCGATTTTGACCGGGCGGGACAGGAAATAAATCTTTCCAGCCAATACAGCCGGCCCCATAAAGATGAGCAGGGTTTATGTATAGACGAAGCCCACCGGGCGTTAACCGCGATTATACAGGAAGATTACGGCACAGCTTTGGATGCCGCCCACAGAGCGCGCCGGGCTGCCGATAAAGAAGCCCTGGAGCGGGATTTCATCCGCACCGAATGGCTTTTAGGGTGGGCTTATTGGGGACGGGGGCAACTGGATGAAGGGGAAAACCATTTAAGCCGCGCCCTTACCTATTGCCACAAAATCAATTACATCGAGTTGGAAGCCGTCATTTTATTGGGGATCGCCAGGGTTTGGCACAGCAAAATTCATCTCGCCATCGCCCCGGTTTTAAAAGACGCTTCCGGCGATGCCATCCCCAAACATAAGATTATCAGCAAGGCACTGACTCCGGTGCAAAATTTAGCCCGTGAAGCGATTGTCATCGCCAACCGCTGTCAATATCGGCTGCAACAGGCGGAGATTCACTTGTTCCTAGCCCAATTATCCTGGGAATGTGGCGATAAATTCAAAGCCCGGCGCGAGGCGGATCTGGCCAATAAACTAGCGGCTTGCGGGTTTAAGAGTTTACAGGGGAAAATTAAGGAGTTTGTCGGTAGGCTCTCCGGCTGATTTTACTGCGAAAATAAACCCAGCCTTTCTTTGGTCTATTTTCTCCCTGCCGATATTTACATTTACTTGACTATATAGTTAAGCTATGTTATTTTTTAGATGTATCCCTACATCGAAAGCGGGGGATAAACCCCCGTGTTGCGCAAGAGTTTGGCCTATAATATCATTTTCTAGTTGTCATTCCCGAATGGTGTTATCGGGAATCCGGTTTTAACTAATTGAAAAACCAGATTCCCGATAAAGGCATTCGGGAATGACAGCGTGCCATATCAACTAGAAAATGATATAAAGCCTGAATCAGGAGGATTTTTTACCGATATGCCTTTCAGCACCATTCCCGAAGCGATTGAAGATATTCGCCGGGGGAAAATGATCATTGTCGTCGATGACGAGGATCGGGAAAACGAGGGCGATTTGACCATCGCCGCCGAAAATGCGACCCCGGAAATAATCAATTTTATGGCCAGATACGGCCGCGGCTTGATTTGCCTGCCGTTGACCGGAGAGCGTCTGGATGAACTGGAAATCCCGATGATGGTGATCAATAACACTGCTCCCTTTGGGACGGCTTTTACCGTTTCCATCGAGGCGGCGCGTAATGTTTCCACCGGCATATCTGCGGCAGACCGGGCGACCACCATTCTGGCCGCGATCGATCCGGCCACCAAGCCTCATGATCTAACCCGTCCGGGGCATATCTTTCCCCTGCGGGCCAAAAAGGGCGGGGTTTTGCAACGCGCCGGACAGACGGAGGCTTCGATCGATTTGGCGGTTTTGGCCGGTCTTTATCCTGCCGGGGTAATCTGCGAGATCATGAACGACGATGGTACTATGTCCCGGTTGCCGCAGTTAGAGGAATTCGCCGCGCAACATAATTTAAAAATCATCTGCATCAAGGATTTAATCGAATATCGCTTACGCCGCGAAAAATTCGTCCGCAAGGAAGTGACGACCAAAATGCCGACCGACTGCGGTGATTTTGTGGCCCATGTGTACCACAGCGATATAGATAATCAGGTGCATATCGCTTTGGTCATGGGGGATATTCATCCTGAGGATGAAGTGCTGGTACGGGTGCATTCCGAATGCCTTACCGGCGATGCGCTGCATTCCAAGCGCTGTGATTGCGGTATCCAATTGGGAAAATCCATGGATATAATCTCCAAAGAGGGCAAAGGGGTGATTTTATATATGCGGCAGGAAGGCCGGGGGATCGGCCTGTTAAATAAATTACGCTCTTACGCCTTGCAGGATGCCGGTCACGATACGGTAGAGGCTAACCAGGCCCTTGGTTTCAAGGCGGATTTGCGCGATTACGGCACCGGCGCTCAGATTCTGGTAGACCTGGGGCTGCGCAATATTCGCTTGTTGACCAATAACCCCCGCAAGATTGTAGGTTTGGGCGGTTTTGGGTTGAAAATTGTGGAACGTGTCCCGATTGAAACCAAGCCCGGCGCGGATAATATTCACTATTTGAAAACCAAGCGCAATAAATTGGGGCATCTGTTGCAAAATGTATAAAAATTGGTAGCACAGCACAGTAGCGCGGGGGTTTATCCCCCGCTTGTGACGCATGGGTATATCCTTGCGTCTACCATGTTAGGGATAAACCCCAACGCTACTTAGTTAATGTTTTTTTGGGACAAAATGTAGCGCAGACCTTTAGGTCTGCCCCTCACCTCACGATTGGCAGAACGCGGCGTTTGAAAAGAGACCGGGCTAAAGCCCTGCGCACGATAGTCTGACACGGAAAACCAAATTATGGAAGGGGCGGCGGCTTTAGCCCTGCATCGTGGCAGACCTAAAGGTCTGCGCTACATTAATATAAAAACAATGAGGTGGAAGATGAAGACTATCGAAGGAAATTTAGTTGCCGGCGGTTTGAAATTCGCGATCGTCGTTTCCCGCTTCAACGATTTTATCAGCGAACATTTATTGAGCGGGGCGATGGATGCCCTGATCAGGCACGGAGCCAATCCCGACGATATTGAGACCGTAAAAGTGCCCGGTTCTTTTGAGATTCCCTATGTCGCCAAAAAACTGGCGCAAAAAAAGCAATATCATGCGGTAATCTGCTTAGGGGCGGTGATCCGCGGGGCAACGCCGCATTTTGAGTATGTCAGCAGCGAAGTAGCCAAAGGGATCGCCCACGCCGCGATGGAAACTGATGTACCGGTGATTTTCGGCGTGGTAACCACCGACAGCATCGAACAAGCCATCGAGCGGGCCGGCAGTAAATCCGGCAATAAGGGCTGGACGGCGGCTTTGTCGGCAATCGAAATGGCTAATTTATATAAGAATATTTAATTATGGGTTTACGACGCAAAGGGCGGGAACTCGCCCTGCAACTGCTCTTTCAGTTGCATTTTAATCAAGACGACATACCGGGGTCTATCGACATCTTTTGGGAGAATCAACCGGAGTGCCTCCCGGAGGCCAGGGAATTTGCCCGGATTTTAGTCGCAGGCACCCTGGATAATCTTTCCGCTATCGATGCGCTTATCGAAAAGTATGCCGAAAATTGGGAAATCGGGCGTATGGCTATAGTTGACCGCAATATTTTGCGTTTTGCCGTGTTCGAGTTGCGGTTTAAACAGGATATACCCCCGAAAGTAACCATAAACGAGGCTATCGAAATCGCCAAAAAATACAGCACCCCCGATTCCAGCCGCTTTATTAACGGGATACTGGATAAGATTGCCAAACAATCATGATTGTTCATATAACCGACCAGCCGATTAATCATGTGCCCTGCGATGGAATAATCCTGCATCTTTTTGCCGAAAAACGGCCTCCCCGCGGTACAGCCGGCGCGGTGGATTGGCTGTTGAACGGTTTTCTTTCCCGCTATTTGCAAGAGGAGCGCATCCGGGGTAAGGAAAATGAAATAGTCCTTTTACCCACCCGTAACCGGCTGGATGCCCAAAAAATTCTTATCTTCGGATTGGGACGCCCGAATGCTTTCAATGTGGCTGATTTTAAAGCCGTCTGGCAAAAGGCCGGGCAGACTTTACTTAACTTAAATTTATTCCAACTGGTTATCGCCATTCCCATCTTAAGCGCCAAATATCCCCACCCGGAAGGCTCTACTCTGGCTTCCGCCATGATCGGCGGTCTTCTGGAGGGGATCAAAAAAAGCGGCGGGGATACTAAACTGTTTCAAGTCTATCTAACCGATTTTTCCGAACTCAAAACCAAACAAATCAAAAACACCTTTCGCGAACAAATTGCCGCTTTGCCGGGGATTCAGGCTATTGGGTTTTAGGGATGGCCATTCCCACATGCTGTTGACTTAAGACGTAGCGTTGGGGTTTATCCCCAATACCGTTCACTTAAGTGAACGGTATTGCCTTTAGCCACGCATTTTCAGCTTCGGCAAATACTAATATTATTTTCTGGTTGATAAGTCACCCTGTCATCCCCGAACGCTTTTATCGAGGATATGGTTTTTCAAGAGATTAGAACTGGATTCCCGATAAAACCATTCGGGAATGACAACCAGAAAATGATATAATATAGCGTTTCATTAAAACATGTACATTTAATTGTCATTGCGAGGCAGTCTTATCGCCGAAGCAATCTCAGGCGCTACAATAAAATCGAGATTGTTTCGCTCCGCTCGCAATGACAGGTTTGTATATCTTTTAATGAAACGTTATACTAAAGACCCGTTCACCCGGAAATACCTGAACTTATACTGAAGCGGGTTAACCATTTGTGAGTCATTATTGCATGGCTTTATGCCATGAAGATCAGCCCTGAAGGGCTGGGACTACCATATTAATTAAGAGTGTTCACCTGAAGATACATAACAATATTTCTTTCGACCTGTCCTCAGGCCGAAAGTCGCACGATTTCAATGAATTGCGGGTTTCGGCTTGAGGACAAGCCGAAACAATCAAAGGTAACGTTCCTCTGCTTGCTTTCGGCGTGAGGACAGGCCGAAACATCTATTTTTAGAATTTTATCTCGTACCTCGGCCTTTTAATTATCGGCATATTAATTGCAACCTATTTAGTTATAATATTTGACTGTTTAAACCAAAAAATGTGTTAACTTGACAAAATGACACCAATTCATCTTGCCAAGATGAGAAATTATTTGTATACTATACTTATGATATATGGGTTACTTTAATACAAAAATGTCTCTTTAAATACTAATCTAAGAGGTTTATACATGAAGCCGTTACAAAGTAAGAAGTTTTATCCGATTACTACTACATTAATGGTGGTTTTGCTAAGTATGGTTTTTAGCGCAAATGTCCGGGCGCAAAGTTGTTGTGAAGGGACGCAGGCACAAACCGCTAAAACCATTTTTGTTACACCATCGGGAAACGACGCCAATGACGGGCGCAGTTGGGATACCGCCAAGAAGAGTCTCCGATCGGCTTTGAATTCTACTTCAGCCGGGGATATTATTCAGGTGGCGCAGGGCGAATATTTTGAAAATATCAATTTAGCGGACGGTATTAATTTGTTGGGCGGCTTTATCCCCGGCGGCACCGTCCGCACCCCGTATGGTTCGATTATTAACGGTGGCGGGAAGGGTACCGTAATCAAGGCCAGCAACGTCAATAATTGTATTTTAGACGGCTTTACCATTAAAAACGGCAATTATGAAAGCGGCGGCGGCTTGTTCATTCAGGGCGGATCATTGACCATCAGCCGCAATCTGATTGAGAACAACCAGGCCGGTGTGGGCGGCGGCGCTTATCTGGCAGGATTCAGAGGCAAGTTCAGCCGCAACACCGTGCGTGCGAATACGGCCTCGGTCGGCGGCGGGATTTATTGCAGCGGATTACGGGCGGAGGCGGTTATCGAACGCAACGACATCAGCGGCAATAATGCGGATAACAGCGGCGCCGGTCTTTATCTGAGCAGTTCCTCCGGCGGCGTCCAGAATAACACCATCAGCAATAATACAGTCCCCAAAGGGCCGGGCGGCGCGGTTTATGTGGCTGATTTTTCCGGTCTTTTTTCCAACAACCTGCTGCATCACAACACAGCAAATGTCGGTGCAGGCGGGTATCTGGTCGACATCAGTTCCGGCGGCTCCTTCCTCAATAACACCATCGCCGATAATAGTGCCGGGGGCACCGGCGGCGGGGTCATGTTCGGCAACTTTGCCGGTGAAATCAGAAACTGTATTATCTGGGGAAATACCAGTGATACCAATCATCAAATCTTTTCCAACGAAGCCAGCAACAGAATCACCTATTCCAATATCGAAGGCGGGTATACCGGAACCGGAAATCTCAATACCGACCCCCTGTTTTCCGCCGATTATCAGTTGGCGGGCGGATCGCCCAGTATTAATGCCGGTTCCGACGGAACAAATATGGGTCATACCGGCGGACAGGCGCAGCGGGTCAACAGAGGCCCGGTTGCTGTTTGTCCCGGCAATACTACTGTGGATATAGCCACTGACAAGAAATACTGCGACGGCGCGGATGTGTTATTATCCGGCTGCAATTCCTACGATCCGGACGGCGATCCGCTAACTTATTTATGGACATGGGAAGGCGGCTCAGCCGTAGGCAAATGCGTCAAACCCTTCTTCGGTCTGGGCGCACATGCCGTTACTTTAACCGTCAGCGACGGCGAGTTCGATTCCTCTTGTAGTTTTGAAGTCAATATAACCTGTACTGCCGTTTGTTCCATCAAAATTCTTGAGCCGGCCAATGGGTATTGTTTTACCGACTTGAATGATAATAACCCGCAAATCACGGTACGCGGCATTGTTGCCAGCGGCAAACCCTGTGAGGTTTATGTAGGCGGCATTCTGACTACAGTGGATGCAAACGGCAATTTCAGCGTGAATATTCCGTTGACTGGCGGGCAGGGACAATATGAGATCGCGGCATCAGCCGCGGTTTGCGGGACGCAATGTGCCGATGAAATCCTGATTACGTATGATGAGACTCCTCCCCAAATAACCTGTCCGGGCAATATAACCATTGAGCAGCAAGATAATTCAGGCTTCCCGGCATCAAAATTGCCGGATGCTTTCAAAGCTGCCGCAACGGATAATGTCGATACCCATCCGACCATTACCGATGACAGACCGGATACTTTCCCGGTAGGCGATACTACCGTTACCTTTGTCGCTACCGATTATTGTGGACACAGCAGCCAATGCGAAGCGGTTGTTACTGTAAAGGACACCATAGTTCCTGTATTTGGCGGAACCACCACTCCCACCACCATTACCATCGAACAGGAAGTCATTGAAGGTACTCCGAAAACCAGCAGCCGGTTGACTGACTTCTTTGATGTGATCGCCGCCGATAATGTCGATGGAGTTATCTCCGTAGAAAATAACGCTCCGGACATTTTCCCGCCAGACTGTACTCCGGTAACCTTTAAAGCCTGCGATACAGCCGGTAATTGTAGCGAGTTTATAAAAACCGTATGCGTTGACGATACAACCTCGCCGGTAATGGTTAAGCCCGCCGACATAACATTGGAATGCGGCGGAGCGTGTACCGCATCCTCACTTTTGCCGCCTGAGTTTATTTGTACGGCGACGGACGCGGTCGACGGGGAAAGCGGGGTAACCAGTGATGCCCCCGAATGTTTACCATTAGGCGAAACAGCGATTACGTTCTGTGCTACAGATAATAGCGGCAATCAAGCTTGTTGTACGGCCGCGGTGACTGTAATCGACACCGCAGCTCCTAGGTTTAGCAGAACTGCCACTACTATCACCATCGAGCAGGAAGGAAAAGACGGAACGAAGGCCAACAGCGCTCAATTGTCCGATTTTTTCAATGTGACCGCTGCCGATGTTTGCGACGGGGCTGTCGTTGCGGGAAATAACGCTCCGGTCATTTTCCCGCCGGGCTGTACCGATGTAACGTTCACTGCTTGCGACCAATCCGGCAATTGTGCCGTTATGAAAGACAGCGTTTGCGATTATGATACCGCCGCTCCGGCGATAACCTGTCCTTCCGACCTGGCTTTAAAATGCACCGGAGGCTGTACGCCGTTACCGGACGGAACCGTATTTGCAGCAACGGCAATTGATGCGGTTGACGGTGAACT
>JACRJN010000016.1 GCA_016235675.1 Candidatus Schekmanbacteria bacterium | reverse complement strand
TGCGCCCGATACTCATCACCTCGCCCACTGATTTCATCTGGGTGGTGAGGGTTTGGTTGGCCTGGGGGAATTTGTCGAAGGCAAAGCGCGGGAACTTAACCACGCAATAATCGATGGTCGGCTCAAAGCAGGCCGGGGTATATTGGGTGATGTCGTTGGAAATCTCGTCCAGGGTGTAGCCGACCGCAAGCCTGGCGGCGATTTTGGCGATGGGAAAGCCGGTCGCCTTGGAGGCCAGCGCCGAACTGCGGGAGACGCGCGGGTTCATCTCAATCACCGTCAGGCGCCCGTCTTTAGGATTGACGGCAAACTGGATGTTGGAGCCGCCGGTTTCCACGCCGATTTCCCGGATAATCTTGATGGCGGCATCGCGCATGATTTGATATTCTTTGTCGCTCAGGGTTTGCGCCGGGGCAACCGTGATGCTGTCGCCGGTGTGCACGCCCATGGGGTCGAAATTCTCGATGGAGCAGATGATGACCACGTTGTCCTTTTTGTCCCGCATCACTTCCAACTCGTATTCCTTCCAGCCGATGATCGATTCCTCAATCAAGACGCCGTGGGTCGGGCTGCAATCCAGCCCCCACTGCACCTGTGCCTCCAGTTCCTCCTGGTTGTAGGCGATGCTGCCGCCGCTGCCGCCCAGGGTAAAGGACGGGCGGATAATCACCGGATAGCCGATTTTCTCCACAATCTTTTTAGCCTCGGCCACGCTGCCCACCTGGCCACTTTCCGGCACCTGCAAGCCGATTCTTTCGATGGCAGTCTTGAACTGCTCGCGGTCTTCGGCCTGTTTGATGGCCGGAAGCTTGGCGCCGATCAACTCCACGTTATATTTATCCAGCACGCCGCTTTCCGCCAGGGTTACCGCCAGGTTAAGGCCGGTCTGACCCCCTAGGGTAGGCAGCAGTACGTCGGGGCGCTCGATCTGGATAATCTTCTCCAGCACCGAGGGAATCAGCGGCTCGATATAGGTGCGATGCGCCGTCTCCGGGTCGGTCATGATGGTGGCCGGATTGCTGTTGGCCAGGATCACCTCGTAACCGTCCTCCTTCAGGGCTTTACAAGCCTGGGTGCCGGAATAATCAAACTCACAAGCCTGACCGATGACAATCGGGCCTGATCCGATGATCAATATTTTTTTAATGTCGGTGCGTTTCGGCATATTACTCCTTCTTTATTTCTTGGTAGCACAATCTTCCAGATTGTGCGTATTGTCTTGGTAGTACAGGCTTCCAGCCTGTGTTTTTGCAACATAAAATTAAATCTATGATTTTTATTAAAATGTAACGTCTTTGTGCGGGCGCTGCCCGCATCACAAGCTGGAAGCTTGTGCTACCGAAATTTGTTACCGGAATTTATCCCTCTCATACAACCCAATCCAATTTTCGGCTTTCTCAACCAACCCTTTCTTTACCGGATTATAGCGAATATAATGCCATTTCTCCAAAAATTCTTCCTCATCCCGAATAATTCGGTCAAAAAACTCCTCCTGCCAAACCCTGCCCTTGCGGTTTAGTAACCTGTTAATTTCCTTGGCCGAAAATGATTTGATGGAATGCAGAATTTTTGTCAGCGAATGCCATTTACCCTTTTCTATTTCCCGCGGTTGAATTAAAAGATGAATATGATCCGGCATAACCACCGCCGACCATAAAACATATCGTTCCCCATCATAAAACCGGCAAATATCCAAAAGAGCTTTTCTGGCTAGAGGCAGCAATTCCAGGTCATTGGTTCTAAAGGTAACAAAATAAACCGCCCCTCCCATTTGCCAGTGGGGAAGATTTCTTTTCCGGGCGATAAGCGCTGATTGCACCGGCTGAAAACTTGGGTTATTTGTTGCGTTAGTCATTTAATGATTCCAAAGTATAAAATTGGTTATCATCAATCTACCCATACATCAACGGCACAGGCTTTGGCCTGTGCACACAGGCAAGATGCCTGTGCTACCAATAGCAGGCACAGCCCGCATTTTTATCCGGTAGCACAGGCTTCCAGCCTGTGTTTGGGTTGAGGAACGAAACCCAACAATTACACCCGTTCGTCTTTTGAGTTGGGGTTGGTTTCATTAAAACGGGACAGGTTCTTTCTCCGATGCCTTCCCCAAAATATAACTTATCATCACAGAACTAATACCCAAAATCAACTCAGCCTCATGCCTACTTGGTGGTTTTTTCCCCTCTTTTACGTGCCTTGCATTGTCTGAAGCGTATCCCCAGAGTTTTTCCAATGCTGTATCAAGTGGTTTTGGTATGCCTAATTTCTCAGCATGTTTTTGTATAAGTCGTCCAAAGGTAGTTTTACTTCCCGAACTCCCCGAAATTTCTTTTACCGTGCACTCCAAGGCTGCAATACAATGATCAATTGCTCCGGTTATATCAGGTTCAGGCCGGCGGCTAAGACATGCCCTGGCTTGCTTCATTTCATTTAAACTGGTGGGTAAATTATTACTTTTAAGATCATTTCTTGCTTTTTTTACCTGGCCTTCCAACTGTTCATCTTCCCGTGCGACAATTTTACCAGCTTCCATTTTCCAGCCAATTTCCAGTTCTTCAAAGAGGGTATTGATATCGCGGGAATAGAGAGCTTTGTTGTCCACCAAAGTCCCGATAAAATCTTCATTGTAAACCACTGGATTGGAAATTTCTTTATAGAAACCTTCACATATTTCATAGACATAAAACCAGTCACATTTTAATATTAATCCTTCAATTTGATGTGAAACATTAGGTTCACCCCAATTATGTCCATCATCCTCTGGTTCGCCCAAAATCTCACAAATGACATATCGCATTGTTTTAGAAGGCAAGTTAAATTTTCTAGCCGCACTAAGAAGTTTCATTCTAAACTTTCTTGGGGCGTCTTCACGTTTAGTTATTTCTTTTTTCCCAACATATCCATACCTTCTGGAAAAAGAATCATCATTCATAACAAACCTCGTTCCATTTCCCGTATCTTTTCATATCCACCCATACCTCAAGCGGCACAGGCTTTGGCCTGTGCACACAGGCAAGATGCCTGTGCTACCAGTGACGGACACAGCTACTAACCGAAAGTCTCCACATGAAAACGAATAGCGGATTTTACATCCGCAAGGGCTTCTTCGTAGGTATCGCCTTGTCCGACTACTACCCCTTTAATACCCAATGGATATGCTACATATCCATCAGGATGTTTTTCTACAATGATTTTATATTTTTTCATGTGTCCCTCATCCTACTATGGTCATTATTTAAACATTAAAATTAAGCCTTGGCAATATACCGTACGCCCTCAATATCCGCAAAATCAGCATCTTGCGTCCAGATAACGGCATTACAGGTTTGGGCGGTGGCTAAAATCACGCTGTCGGCCAGCGGCAATTTCAGGTCGGCGCTTATACCGGCGGCGCTCAATGCTATGGAAACGTCTAAATCAACAACTTTTCCTTGCTGCATCAGGAAAGCCGCCTGAAAAGCAGCTTCTTCGCCCCGCTGCTGAAGAACGCGCTTAAAAACTTCCAGAATACAGATAGAGGGAACAATCAAATTCTCAGTGTCCTCTATCGGTAAAGCAAAAAAGTCTGCGTTAGGCGCATCGGCAAAATATTCCAGCCAGCCACATGAATCAACCAGGTTCATATTCTATCCCCATCCCGCTTCACCGTTGTGTCGATGCCTTTAAGGAATCCCCGCATTTGCTTGACGGTTTTCGCCGGTACCAGTTCAATACGATTTCCGTATTGGAAAACTTGAAATTTCCCTCCAGGCTTTATCTGCAACGATTTTCGTATCTCTGTGGGGATGATTACCTGAAATTTGGGAGAAATCGTTACCACTTTCATAACCGCTCCTTTATTGTCTAACATCTAATAATATTATTATTTTATGTCACTGTCAATTTAGATCATCGGATGACGGCGCCAAAAATCCGGACAGGCGGCTTTAAAGGGTGGGTTTGTGGTCAAATTGGGAAATTACTTCGTCTCCCCCGTCAAGACAAACCCGGCCCAATAATAAGGGTCTGCGTAGCCGTTGTTTAACATGTACAGCTTGGCGTTTTGCAGGGCATCCAGGCGGCTTTGGCCGGATTTTACGCCCTCGAAGAATTTGAGCAGGAATTTGGTGGTAAATTCGTTGTCGGAAGTCCAGAGGCTGCCCAAAACCGCATCGCAGCCGGAAAAGATCAGGGCGCAGGACAGGTTATGGATGCCGTCGTAAGAATTTTGGGGTTGCTTGCCGATCTGACAGGCGGGGAGCGTTACCAGTTCGGCGTCAAGCTTGAGATCGAGAATTTCATCGGCGGACAAAAAGCCGTCATCCTCTCCGCTGCCTGCCAGGGTCAAAGCCAGCGCCGGTTCCTGGATATAGGGCAAATCGTTTCCCAACAAACCGTGCACGGCCAGCACGATGTAGCGGTACTGGCTCAAGTCCTGCTTTTTGAATAGTTCCTCAGCGGCTTCCATATCGGCCAATAGCTTGTTGTCAGCATACAGCTTACCCAAATCATCCATTAAAGGCCGGGATTGATTCAGGCGCAGGAAATTATACCCGACCTGCTTTTGCCCGATCTCGTGCGCTAAATCCAGGGAGGGGATCAATTCCCCCCGCTCATGGGTTAAATCCGGCTGTTCCTTCAAACGAGAATCTTGTTGGTCATAAACAGCATCTCCCACCATTAAAAATCCCTCGGCGGCGCTCTTTTTCAGCGGCATTTGCCGGTTTAACGTCAATTGGGACGCGGATTGATGATAGGAGCATGGCCAATACTCTCCCAGGTATTCGGGACGGGCGGCAATCTTCTTTTGTCTGCCGATATTTCTCAGCAGGGCTTCAAAGGGCACCAAGCTTAAGAATTCGTCGGCGATGATGATAATCCCCTTTTCCTGAGGGATGATGCTAAGCGGCTCTTTTAGAAAAATGTCGAAGAGCTGATCCTTCAATTCCTGGCTGAATTTATCGGCATAGTTGCCCGGCTCCAGCGGGCTGGGGAAGGTTTTGATCAGTTTGGCGAATTCTTTACGGGTTTTGGGAATGACCACGGTTTTTTGTACCGCCCCCTCCCAGTCGATGGTGCAGATGGTTTGGGCGTCCTCGACCTCGTATTCGATAGTGGCGTTCAAGTCTGTATCCAGCAAAGCGGAGGGGAGCTTTTTACCGGCAAAATTCTGCGCCAGGGCTTCGAAGGGCAGGCGGCTTAAGAAGTTATCCAGCATGATTACCAGGGTACTGCCGGAAGGTATTCCGGAAAGGGCTTTTTTCAGGAACAGGTTGTAGAGTTCCAGTCCCAGCTTGAGATCGATGGCATTGCCTTCGGAACCGGCACGATGGATTAATTTTTCCAACTCAGTGCGGGTTTTGGCGATGGTGATGGTTTTCTCCAGCTTTCCGCCGATTTCCACGGTGCAGACGACATGGTCATCTTTGGCCTCGTATTCGACAACCACCTCATTGGGCGATCTGGCTTCTTTTTTTACCACAATCTCCGGCTTGGGCATCTGCGGTTTTTCCGGGATTATTGCCACTTCCGCCGCAGGCTTTTCCACCGCTTCCGGTTGCGGTGAAGCTTGCGCCCAGAAAAATTTGGCCAGCGTTTCAAAGGGAATCGGCTCCAGCAGTTCATCGGGGATAATCACAAACGGTGAGCCGACGGGGATTTCAGTCAGGGCGTCTTTGAGAAATAAATCGTAGAGTTCACGCCCCAGTTTTACGTCGATCTTGCCAGTATTCTTCCATGGCTCGATCAGGGGACGGATGCGCCTGACCATTTCCTTTAGTTCAGAGCGCTTGCGCTGGACGGTAACGCTTTTTTTCAACTTCTCACCCACAAAGACCAGGCATTTAGTCTGCTTTTCTCCCACCTCGTATTCGATAAAGACCTCTTCTTTGGAAACCTGCGCCAATTGATATACAGCTTGAAGCGCTACCGGATTGGCAGCCACCGTTTGGCGATTGAGCGCATCCAGTGCCCAATTTTCCAGGGGCAGCAGATTTAAATCCCCGTCGGGAATAATCAGCAGGGAGCAAAACGGCGGCATGTCGGCTAAAATATCGCCTAACAACAGGTGACATCGCTCCTCTTCCGCCAACTCCATAAGTGCTAACTTAAGGCATTTATCTGTAGTGCAGACCTTTAGGTCTGCCCCGGATTGGGCACAAATGTTGCGGCTGCCGGCAGGGCTTAAGCCCTGCGCTACGTTTAAGTTAGCGCTTATGCCCGCCAACTCCGGTTTATTGATCTGCCTGGTTTCATGCAGCTTGCCGTCCAGGTAAACCAAGCAAGTCAGCATCTCCTTGTTTTGCTTATATTCGACAACCATTTCATTCGCCGGCCAGATTAAAAGTTTTGTTTCCTGCTTTGGTGGATTTTTAAGTTGGCCGCTGTCCGGGGGGATCACCCTTTTCGGTGGTTGTTTTTCAATCGGGGGTGTATTTCCTTCTGCAGCCTCCGTTTCCACGCCGTTTATGACCAGCGCTTCGAAAGGCAGCAGGCTGAGCATCTCATCGGGAATGATAATCAAGGGACTGCCTGGGGAAAATCCTCCCAACGCCTTTTTTAACAGCATGTTATACAGTCCGTGTGCCGCCTGGAAATTATAATCGGCTTTGTCGTTGAGAAATCGCCGCAGATTGGTCACCATCTCCCGCAATTGCTGGCGTGTCTGGGGAATAACGATGGTTTTCAATAGGTTACTATCATTGATTACAAAACAGATGGTGTAAGGCTCGGTTACTTCATATTCGATAACAATCTCTTTCTGCTTGAGCAATACTTTACCGGCTTGGATCGGTTGGGGATAGCGCAAGGCAGCGTATCGGGGGAATTCCCGGCGCAGTTGTTCAATCAAGGCGGTTTTTTGCTCTCTCAACTTCTGGCCTTCTTTAATCAGATATTCCAATAATGTCTTATTGCCCTTTTGCAAGACCACTTTTTGCTGTTTGTAATTGGAGGCGGTTTTTTTGATCAAATCCAGTTCTTTCGCCGCCAAATCCGCCGGGATATGCGTTTGCCCGCCGGGTAATTGCTCAGCCAACAGCGCCGCCCTGGATTTTTCCGCCCAGGTGAACGCTCCTTGTTCATCGCCCAGCTTCACCAACATGCGCACCATTCCCTCATAAGCCTCCAGCCGGGGGAGGTGAATGGCTTTGCCTCTTAGGAAATACCGGTGGGAAATGGCCGGGAGTGTTTCCTGCTGCTGTTCCAGGGCGTCCGCGGCTTTAAGATAGTAGACCTTGGCCACCTCGAATTCTCCCAAGCCTTCACAAGCCAGCCCCAACCCAATCCAACCGGCCAGGGCGAAATCATCCATTCTCATTTCCACAAATTTATCCTGGCGGCGGGAAAAATGATGCTTGGCCGCTTTGTAGTCCTTCATGATCAGATAGTAACGTCCCAGGTTGATGGGGTTGTCCTGCTTGATAAAAATATCCAAAGCCTGCTCATATTGGCCCAAAGCCAGATAGGTATTGCCCAGGTTGTCCAGGGAAAAGGCAAAGGGGATTCCCAGGTGCAGGAAAAAGGCGCGCGCCTTATCGTAATAGGCCAGGGAATGAAAGTAGTCGGCCTGGTTTTTATAAATCTCCCCCAACATGTTGAGTTCCTTGCTCATCCCGATTTTCCTGCCGAACTCCATTTCAATATGCGGCCATCGGCGCCAATGGTAATGAGAGAGGTCTTCGATCCATTCCCCGTTATAAAAATAATCGCTGTAATCCTCCAACTCCTGACGGATCAACCAGGCTTTTTGATAATAGGTCAGGGCTTTTTCGTAGTCTTCCTGATTGAAATAGATGTCGCCGATAGCGGTCAGGTTGACCAGTTCATCGGCCTGTTCCCGGATTTCTTCCTGAATGGCCAAGGCTTTTTGGTATAGTCCCAGGGCTTTGTTGTAATCGCCCAGGGCGACATAGATATTGCCCAGATAGGTTAAACCCCGCCCCTCTCCCTGTTTATCGTTCAATTCTTTTTTGATTTCCAGGGCTTCCTGATAAGCAGCCACAGCCTGGGCATAATTACCCAGATTGGCGTACATCATCCCCAATTCCGACTGGCAAGTTCCCTCGCCGCGCGCATCGTCCGTTTCCTGTTTAACCAGCAAGGCTTCCTGATAATGCAAAAGTGCTTGATCGAAATCCCCCTGGTTGGAATTCGTCAGCGCCATATCGGTCAAAGTTGCGCCCTCAGCCGCTTTGTCGCCTATCTCCCGATCGATTTCCAGTGCCTTTTGATAATAGCTCAGCGCCTGGACATAATCCCCCTGATTGAAATGTGACGCACCGCTGTAGGTAAGGTTGGTCGCTTCCCCCTTTTTATCCTGCAATTCCCGGCAAATATCCCGCGCCTTTTGATAAAAATCCAGGGCTTGGAGGTAATCCCCCTTGCCGCTGTAAGCCAGACCCAGATCGGTCAGGCATTTGCCTTCCCCCGCCCGATCCGCCATCTCCTGTCTAATCGCCAGGGCTTTTTGGTGGGCGGCGATGGCCTGCGGATATTTTTCCGTGTTGCAGTATACCGTGCCCAGGTTGCTGTGTTCGGCAGCCTGATTATCCTTCTTTGCCAACTCGATCCAGACCTCTAAAGCGTCATTGAAATAGGATAACGCCTGATCGTAATCCCCCCGCAGGGAGTGCACTGTTCCCAACTGGCTAAAACAAGCGGCGATAGCGGCCTTGTCTTTCAGATCGCGATAGCTGTCGCGGGCGTCCTGGTAATATTCGATGGATTTATGGTAATCCCGCAAGTGTTTGTAAACCGCCCCCAGATTGCTTTGGACGGCGGCGATGCTTTCTTTTTCCTCCAGCTCTTTGAATAGCTTCAAGGCTTCTTCGAAAGATTCACGCGCTTTATCGAAAAGGGAGTTATAGAAAAAGTTCTGCCCGTCTTTAAACAGCTTCGACCCCTGTTCCCACTTTTCTTTCTTCTCATCCGCCGCCCAAGACGGGCTTAGAAAAAGCAGGCTGGAGAAAACCAGGGTGATGATTATTAACAGCCGTTTATTCATAAAGGTTAATCCTTGCTTGGTAAAATCTTAAATTTCGTAGTCTAAAGCCCTTTAGGGCTGAATTTCCAGGGCTAAAGCCCTGGCACTACTACACGATTTTACAAATAACTAAGATTATTTTGTGGGCGTCATTGCGAGCGGAGCGAAGCAATCTCCGTTCGTGCGCCTGAGATTGCTTCGGCGATAAGGCTGCCTCGCAATGACAGAATAAACTTAGTTATTTATAAAATTGTGTACTACGGCTGAATCTCCAGGGCTAAAGCCCTGGCACTACGGCTATAAAATCTCTGCGTTCTCTGCGTCTTTGCGGTGAAAAAATCAATCTTGCGGGGGCACAATCAAATCTTGTTTCCCCGCCTGCGCCCAAAATTTGGTTGGCTTTTCCGCTTGTTCCCTGGATAATTCTTTATCGCCCTCTTTGGCCTTTTTTAATGCGGTCAACTCGTTTTCCTGAGCATTTTTTCTGAAATTGCCGTTTATTTCCTCCAGAGGCGCCGTAACTGCTACATAAGCATTCCAGCGGATGCCGGTCGGCGTTTCCCATTTTTCCAGGTGCCATTTCTGCACCGCTAATTTTTTGGCGACACTGCCCGCCAATTGTTTTTCGTACCGGCGAACCTCGGCCTGTATATCGATGACATCGGTGTCAAGCCCTAAATTGACGGCGGTTTTCTCATAGCGATCTTTTGCCAGAGTGCTCAAATGAGCGGTCAAATTCTGTGCGGCGTTCAATAAAGCCTCATCCCTGGTCTGCGCTTCATTGGCATATTTTTCCGCCAGGCTTACCAAAACCAGTTTTTTATCCTCGATTTTGCTTTTATCCCCCGTCCAAAGCGGTCGGTCCGGATTAGATGACCAAATTAAGTTTTCTCCGGGAGCTTTAGGAATGACCGATTTGGAAGTGGGGGTACAAGCCGCAGATATTATGGATAATAATAACAGTAAAAAATATTTCTTCATCGCTTTTCTCCTGATAAACATCAACTTAGTATTACTCCTCTTTCCCTACAAAAATAAAATCCCCGTTCCCGTATAATGTTCCAAATTGCGGGGTTTGGTAGACACCCTGTTTTTCCGCCTGCACCTGCACCTTTTTTAAGGTCTTTCCGGCCAGGTCTTTTACGCTGATAAAATGCCTGGCGGCTTCCATTTCTTTGATTATAAAATCGATAAAAAGGGAATTGTCGCCGCCAATCGCTGCCGCCATTTGCTCTTTGGCTTTACCTGCGGTCATCACTAAACGCGCCTTGGTGTCTTTCATGCTTTGGGCGTAATCCAAATCATAACCGGTCTTGTTCTCAACGGGAGGGGTTAGCGGCCAGCCGTCGTAACAGGCGTCCAGCAGCAGAAACAGATGTTTGGCTTTCACCCCTTTGAGCGTTTCTTCCCGCAGGGTGGAGATGGGGATGTTTTTGTACATCTCCCCGGCCTCCAGCGATCCGTCATAGGGTATCAGATAATCGACATCGCCCCAGTCGCCGGTCTGCCGGTGGATGTGCCCGGCAAAAAAGATAAAAACGCCGTCTCCCTCTTTAGCGCCGCTCAATTCCCCCTGCAAGGCATTGATAATGCTTTCCTTGTCGGCTTCGCGGTTATAGAGCGTTAGGTACTGATCGAAATGGAATTTTTTGCGCAGGGTTTTCTCGATGCTTTTCGCATCATTAAGAGCGTATTTTAACAATTGATTATACGGCAGGGTTTTGTACAATTCCAGCCCGATAATTACCGCCCACGTCTTGCGGTAAAACTTGGACAGCAGTTTATGTTTGGGCTGATCGCTTCCGGACATCTCCCGTTCGATCATAATCTCCTTGCGGGTGACATTGTTCTCCGAGTCCATGGCGATAATATTGATATAGTTTTTGCCCAGTTCCAAATCGACCTTAAGCCGGTATTCCCCCCGTACATTCAAATCCGCCGTGCGCTCATTGATTCTTACCCACTTGACCTTATTGGCGTCCTGCGTGACTCCCTCGATGAAGGTATAATATGCGCTGGTCAGGACCTCGCTGCGCTCGTTTAGCTGCGGCTTGGTGACTTTGATCTGCGGCCCGACAATATCCCTGGCTTTATAGAAGGCAGTCAGCCCCACATGCCAGTCAGGGATAGCCGCCAGCATGTTCCAGCGACCGATGCTGCCGTCCTCGTTGCCCGCCGCCAGATACTTACCCAAGGGGCTGAAGGCTATCGACCAGACAATGCCCTTGGTTTGGAAATCAGTCACCTGCGTCCACTTTTTTGTCTCCCAGATTTTGACGAAATGATCAGCGCCGGAACTGGCCAGATAACCGGCGTCGGGACTGAAGGTCAGACTTTCCACATCGCCGTTATGGGCTTCGATGGCGGCGACCCGTTTCCAGTCCCCCAGTTGCCATATAATAATAGTGTTGTCGTGGCTGCCGGTGGCCAGATATTTGCCGTCTCCACTAAAGGCCACGGCGGATACGGTGTCCTTGTGCCCCTTGAGGGTGATAACCTGGCTCCAGTCATCCGTCCGCCAGACCTTGACACTCTGGTCATAGCCGCCGGAGGCTAAGTAGACGCTGCCCGGACTGAAAGCCACCGAGCAAATCCCCCCGCTGTGGCCGGAAAGCGTGGCCAAATCCGCCCAGTCCTCCTCCCGCCAGACCTTGACAAGATTGTCCTGCCCGCCGGAAGCCAGATACTTGCCTTCCGGACTGAAGGCCAGGGCTTGTACCAACCCATTATGCGCCTGGAAACCGGCTTGCTTTTTCCAGTCAGCGGTCTGCCAGATGTTGATGTTTTGATCCTTACCGGCTGAGACCAGATAATTACCCTTGGGAGAAAAAGCCAGGGCGTTGACCCAATCCTTGTGCCCGACAATCACCGCCAGCAGATGACCGTCCTCCACCCGCCAGATTTTGATGGTTTTGTCCTGAGAGCCTGAAGCGACAAGCTTTTCATCCGGGGTAAAAGCCACCGCCTGCACGTCGTTATTATGCCCCTTGAAGCTTTCCCACTTGGTTTGCGGCGGCTCCTCGACCTGAAGGGCATAAGCGAGAGAAGGTAAACATAATACCAGTAAAAAAACCTGTTTGATGCGCATTTTGTTCTTTTCTCACATTGTAGGGTGGGCACAGCCTACCCTTGTATCTTGAATGGTAGCACAGGCATCTTGCCTGTGATGTGGGCAACGCCCACACAAAAACGGTACAATCACTGGAAGTGGCGGGTTAAATCGAAAGCTTCCATTCTATGCCGCAACACACAGGCAAGATGCCTTGTGCTACCAGTAAGGTGGGCACAGCCCACCCTACGAAATCCCCAGAAAATAATGGGGGCGGCTGTCTTCCGGCAAAGCGTCCACAAGAGCCGGGAGCAGTTCCGGGCCGTATTTATTGTAAAAATAAAAGAAATTGAGCGTTCGTTCCTGATAATTACCCTGAGGGAACAAGCTGTTTTGCGCCCGGTTGATGCGCTGACGTAATAGTTGATTGTTCTTCTGATATTGCTGCACGACCTTTTCTTCAATCTGATTTAGTTGCCAATCGATCTTGCCCAAACCCAAATCCAGGGGGGCGGTGGGCAGATTTTCCTGCTCCAAATCCTGACGCAGTCGTTGCAGTGGGGTCAACATCTCACGCCTTAAATTCAGCCAATAATCCTGACCGGCCAAACGGCATTCCTGACGCAGGACTTGCTTGAGCAGTTGAGCGGGCTGCCGTTTTAGCTGCACCAAGTCTAAATGATATTCCTCTAAGATTTTCCCAATCCGTCCCTCTACCAGGGTAAAACTATGGCGGGGCAATAAAATGGGCATTTCCACGCCCAAATGTTGATATACCGGCTGCAACTGGGCGAAATAGGCAATCTCGGCATCGCCGCCGATATATGCCAGATTGGGAAACAGATAATCGCCGCCCGCCGGACGCAAAACCACGTTGGCGCTGAAAGCTTGCGGCTCTTCCTTTAATTTGCGGGTTAAATCTTGTTGCGTATATTCGGCTGTTTCCGTCCGATAAAAGCCATCCACAAAATCCACTCGCTGGCGTCTTCCCTGCTCATCGACCAGGAAAAAACAGCAAGCCTGAGGCGGGCGCTTGATCTGCTCCTTGTAACCCAAAGCGGCCAATTTTTCACCTTGTTCATTGACCAGGCGGGAGTAATGCAGAGGCTCTTTAATTGCCCGTTTTATAATGGGTTGCAAGAGGTTTCGCAATGCGGGCAAATTGGCGTCGGCAATGATCAAACCCCATTGCCCGAAAAGTTTCCATAACAGACGGGCGAACCATTCTCCCCAATTACCGGATTGATTGTGGGTATCAGAAAGCAAGGTCAGCAAGGGGGGGGTAAACTCAGTGGGAATTAGTTCCTGTTCCAGTCGTTGCCAGAATTCCGGGACAGGGGCTAGCGGAATTTCCCCCACTCTCAGATTGGGATAAACAGGCGTAATGGGATAATTTAAGCTGATTAACTCGTCCTGGCGGTTGAGAAATCCGGCGTTGTTGACCTCCGCCCAGTCATGGTCTTCCGAGGCCGACCAAAAAACCGGCACAACCTCTGTTTGCATCTCCGCTTTCAGCTTATTTGCCAGTTTGATTACGCTGACAGCTTTGGAGATGGTGTACATCGGCCCGCCAATCAAGCCGGGCTGCTGACCGGTCATCACTACTAAGGTGTCGGGTTGGGCAAGTAATTGGATGTTTTGGATAACCGTATCCGGGGCATTCAACCGCTGATGATATTCCAAAAGCCCATCCGTCAAGGGGTCACGCAGTTTTTGATTATAATGGGCTTTTATCGACAAGCGTTTTTTATCCCACTGATCGGGCAAAAAGGTGACAAAATCCTCCAACAGCCGGTAATCCTGTTTGTAATCCTCGCCGATGTTTCCTGTGGCGGATAATTCTTTGGCCGCGATGCTTTGCAGGGGTTTTATGTTCAAAGGGAGTCTCCTTAGAATTGTTGTCAGTTGACTGTTGTCGGTTGTCGGTTTTTTTAACCGAAAACCGACAACTGATAACTGACAACCGCTGTTTCATCCCGCCCGCAGCAAATCCAGCTTTTCCTTCCACTTATGCTCGATGGCGGATAACAGCGGCTTATGATTTTCCAAATGCGGATCAGAAGCTACCAGACTGAAAGCCTCCTTGCGGGCAATTTCCAACAATGGCGCGTCTCGCAAAATCTGGCTAACCCGCAAATCGGGCAGGCCGGATTGCCGGGTGCCCCAGAAATCGCCGGGGCCGCGCAAGCGTAAATCTTCCTCGGCGATGGTGAAGCCGTCGCTACAGTTTACCATGACTTGCAGCCTTTGCCTAGCATCAACACTCATAGGAAATTGGGCTAAGAGAATACAATGTGACGGACGCTCCCCGCGCCCGATGCGTCCGCGCAACTGATGCAGTTGCGACAGCCCGAAGCGCTCAGCGTGTTCGATCAACATGATCGAGGTGTTGGGCACGTCGATTCCCACCTCGATTACCGTGGTGGCGATTAATATCGATATTTCGTTGCGGCGGAAGGCTTGCATCACCTGCTCTTTATCGTTAGCCGACATTCTGCCGTGAACCAATCCCAGGTTAAGCTCCGGGAAAACATCCTTTTGGAAATGTTCATACATTTTGGTAGCCGCTTTTAATTCCAGCTTTTCCGATTCCTCCACCAGGGGATAGACGATATAGACCTGCCCGCCCTTGCCCACCTCCCCCCGCAAAAACTGATAGATTTTCTCCCGGTCTTTGTCATAGCGCAGATGGGTGCGTACCGGCTGGCGTCCGGGCGGCATTTCATCCAAGACCGAAAGCGACAAATCCCCGTAAACGGTCAGGGCCAGGCTGCGGGGGATGGGGGTGGCGGTCATCACCAACAGATCGGGATGGATATTTTCTCCCTGCCCGCCCTTTTTCTGCAAGGTCAGACGTTGCGCCACCCCGAATTTATGCTGCTCATCGACAATCACCAATCCCAGACGGGCAAATTTCACCTCGGTTTGTATCAAGGCATGGGTGCCGATGATCAACTGCGCCTGTCCGCTTTCAATCTGTTCTGCCGCCGCTCTTTTAAGCTTGGCGGGCATCTCCCCGGTAAGCAGAGCCGCCCGCAATTCCAATTGCTCCAGGAGATGATGCAATTTAAGCTGATGTTGCTCGGCCAGAATTTCGGTGGGCGCCATGATCGCGGCCTGATAGCCGTTTTCTCTCGCAATCAAAGCGGCGGCTAAGGCGATTACCGTCTTGCCGCTGCCAACATCCCCCTGAAGCAGACGTTGCATGGGATGAGGGCTTGACATATCGGTTTTGATCTCCCCGATTACCCGCTTTTGCGCTCCGGTCAAGGGGAAAGGTAAAATACTTTGCAATTTGCCCAACAAGGCGCCGTCCGGGTTGAAGGTCACCCCTTTTTCCTCATAATGCCGCCCCTGCTTTTTCAAGGCAAGGCCAACTTGCAGCAGAAACAATTCCTCAAAGATCAAGCGTTTATGCGGCGGTGAGGCATTTTGATTGAGTTGGTCGAGATTATCGTATGGCTTATCCGGGAAATGCACATTATTGATAGCCTGAGCAAGAGGGATCAATTTATATTTGTCGGTTATGGCCGGGGGCAGAACATCGGCAAATTGGCTTGAGAATTCATCAATCAACAGCTTCATAGTCCCGCGGATCATGCGCTGGCTCAAGCCTTCGGTTGCCGGGTAAATCGGCACAATCCGCCCGCAGTGGATCAAGTCCTCCTGATCGCCGGATAGGATTTCATGCTCCGGGTGAATCAGCTCCTTGCCCCATCCGGCGTACTGATTGGTCTGCAACTGCCCGCTGAGCACCACTTTGCGCCCCTTTTGGAAGACGTCCTTCATATATTTGGCGTTGAAGTGAAACCACTTGGCGGTCACAATCCCGCTGGAATCGGACACCGTCACCTCGTACATCTTTTTTTTCTGACGGGCGGTAGTCGTCACCCCGGCCATCTGCACCTCGCCGATGATCGTCACCAGTTGACCGGGCTGCAAGGCCACGATTTTCTTCAGGGCGCGGCGGTCTTCGTAACGGCGGGGCAGATAAAAACAAGCGTCCTCCACCGTCTCCACCCCCAAACGTTGAAACTGGGCGGATCGGCGCGGGCCGATTCCCTTGACATATTGGATGTGGGTTTGGGTGTCCATGTGTTAGTTTATTACAGTTAATCCCAAATGTTCAAAGTCGGTGTCGAAGGTCAGGCAGGGAGTTTCGCTGCCCAGGATTTCTTTAACTACCAAAAAGGAAACCACGTCGCAAAAAGAAACTTCTGCTTCTTTAGCCAGCTTCTTGAAGGTTTTTTCCGCCTTTATTCTCAAATTTTCATCAGGGGAAATGATTTTTAAAGTGGGTTTTACTTCTTCAATGAATTTTATTGCCAGGTGGTAGCCATAGTGGTAGAGCAAAAAAGTAATTGTTTCACTAACCACATCCCAGGTGGTGTAAAAATCGATGTTTTTGCCGGCGGTTTGCTGGATGATTTTTAATGCCTTGAGATAGTTCTTTTCTTTTTTACTTAATGAGGCAATGAAAAAGGAGGTGTCGCAAAAGACTTGGTTGGAATTGATATTTACGATAGACATAGGGAAGGTTTATTTTAGAGGGTCTTTATAAAGATATTTATTTATATTGCTTGAGTAGTCGGTCATTTCTTCCTGCTTTTCGGGTTCCGGGAGCGATTGCGTTATTTTTAAAAGGGCATCGGCGGTATTTTTTACAGGTTTCTTTCCTTTAGTGCTGGATATGGGTTTCAAAATAACAATATGGTTGTCGATTTCCATTTCAACCTCGCCTTCCTTCTCCAAACCAAACTCCCGTTTTAAAACATTCGGCAAGGTACGGATTTTTATTTTGTTAATGGTTGACATTTTTCTACTCTTTATTAAAAGGTGAAATAAAAATAACCTATTAATGAAATTAAACACCAATGGGGGGAAAAAAGCAATAAAGAATTTTAGAATTTTGATGTTTCGGTGTGTTCTCACGCCGAAATTAACCAGGGGGGAACGAATAATTGACAATGGAGAATGAATTCAATTATCCATTACTAAAATCTTTCCCTTTACGGTTTCGGTGTGGGAACACACCGAAACATCGAACCCAGCGGGGATCAGTCTTCCGTCAACAATCGTGACTTTAGAGCTTTGCTTATCCGAAAACTGTTTCTCTCTAATTTGTCTAATTCCTCTGTAAAAGAGGAAAGTTTTCCCTCCCTCCTTGCACGCAGCAACACACCAATTGTGCCAGTCATAGTCAATCCATAAAGCCGGGCCTTTTCTCTGGCATCCGAGTCATCCAGCAATATTAAATCTGCACCGATTTCCAACGCCAAAGCGATAGCTTCCGATTCACCGGCGTCTACGGATGTCAGCAATAATCTGACCAGATTTTTCTCATTTACCTGCGATACCAAAAGCCAATCCGCATCCCTTATCAGGGTAATCTCCTCACGCCCTTTACCCTCTGCTACACATTCCCTGTAAACTGACTCCGGAATTATAATTGTGCCGAATAAATCCTTCAGCAGGTCAAGCCGGCCTATTTTAGCCAGATGGATTAGCGGCGATGAATTACTGACGACTTTTGGCATAATTTATATCCTCTTCCAAATCTTTTTCGTAATAATGCCTCTCTATTTCCCGTTCCGCCAGCCCTTCAATAAATTCCCACTTAGTCAATCCAGCCAGCTTTCTGGCAATCCCCATCGAAGCAAAGCCCCGGCTATATAAAAGAAAAGCCATTTCCTTTAAAAGCTCCTTCTCGGCTTGCCTTTTTGGAATTTTTATTGTTTCCAGAATTTCATCCGGTATGTTCAAGGTTACAGTCATTATATCCTCCCATTTGCTTAATGCCATATTTGTCAGCTAATAATAGGCTATTAATGAAATTAAACACCAACGGTGGGAAAAAAGCAACAAAGAATTTATCATTTTTGATATTTCGGCGCGGCCTCACGCTGGAATTAACCAGGGTAACGTTCACCATTACGGTTTCGGTGTGGGGACACACCGAAACATCAAAGCCGATAAAAAGATAGGGGGCACAGTATGCTGTGCCCCCTAAAAATGCTGCAATTATTTCAAAACAAAACTTAATCTTTGTTTTTCCTCTTATTCAAGCCAAGCATTCCCAATAAGCCGCTACCCAGCAATAGCATGGAGGCCGGTTCCGGGACAGGAATATTTGTACTTGCTTCCCCAATCTTCATCCATTGATTTGCCATCCAATTCCGGGTATCTCCTATAAAGAGAGACATGTGAGCGGTTTCCAGGCGGTTGTATGCCTCTTGGGACAATTCTCTGGTTAATGTGTCCAGCACGCTAGCGCCGGGGTCTGACGCATACCCATTGGTTGACAAAACATAAGTATATTTTCGGTCAGGGGTAACGGTCAGCATGGAATAATACCATTGGTTTTCATTTATTTGATAAGAATAGAAAGGATTACCGGTAGTATATCTCGAAAATATCCCCATGTCCCTAACGGGGGGAAGGACTAAAGGTTCCGCAAACAAGCCGACGTTCGCATCCATGAACCAGCCGCCGCCATTGGCCATAAATTTGTACTTAGAGACTGAGGTTCTGAAGTCCCCGACCATATTATACGCTAAAGCAGCGCCATGTCTCCAAGTAGTGGGCGTTCCATCATATACACCTGCTGTGAATTTTATACCATCCGCTTCCTGGGTAACGATACTGGTATTACCGGGATCGGTAACGCTTGTCCAGTGGTCGAGATCCATTATAGCAGTGGTTGCTGCACTACTTATCCGTACTGTCCCCAAAAAGATTAATGAAAATAGTAACACTTTAATTCGTTTCATACATACTCCTCCTGTTAGAGTGTTTCGTAAAGGACATCGGACGCTTTATAATTATATGCCATAATACCCCCCCCCCCCCCCCCCCGAAAAGTCAAGCGCTTTTTTGATGTGGGGCGAAAATCTTTCTTTCGGCCTGTCATCAGGTCGAAATAGGTTGTGCGGTAACTGCCGATTAACCGAATAATCTCTCAAAAGGTCATTCCCGTGAAAACGGGAATCCAGAAGTTTTTCAATAGGTTCTGGATTCCCACTTTCGTGGGAATGACAAAATTGGGAGTTGCGACACAGCCCCGAAAGCCCCACGGTTTCAATGAAATGCTTGGGGACAAGCCGAAACAAAAATCACTGCTTCCAGCCTGTGCTACCGGAATAATCTCGCTCCTGCCATCTCCGACATTTCGCCAATTCTCCTACCGTAATGTACCATTTCCACCAAATTCATCTCCGCCGCATCAACAATAAATCAACGATTAACCCCATGTAAATCATCAAGTTAACAATCATCACCCCCAGGTTGGCACAACCCTTGCCTTATAGGGTGTATGAGCGCGCTCAAAAATAACATCATTTTCTAGTTGTCATTCCCGAACGGTGTTGTCGGGAATCTGGTTTTAACTGCCTGAAAAACCATATCCCCGATAGAGGCATTCGGGGATGACAACTAGTGTTGCAATCGTAACAATGGAAAGGAGTAATTTGATGATTTGGGAAATTGCAATTTTAGCCTCGGCGATACTTATTTCGCCCGTCTTGGCACAGGCGGAGGAATTGACCGAAAAGGAAAAGAAGGCGCTTAAGTTTGTCAGCGAGTTAACGGAGGAAGAGTGCCAGGCGCTCAAGATGAAAATCAGCCCTTCGCAAACGCGGGACGGTGCGTCCTTAGAGTTTTTAAAGGCCGTTGAGATTCATGGTTTTCTGGATACTTACTATAGCTACAACTTTAACAAACCGACAAGCAGAACCACAATCGGCGGTGGGGAGACCAATCGCTTCCACGCCTTCGATTTGGAGGATAACTCCCTTACCGTGGATAATTTCGAGTTACAAATTACCAAACCGGTAAGCTCTGATAGCCGCGCCGGATTTGCCCTCTACACCAACTACGGGGAAATCGCCCAGCGTATCGTTTTTGCCAAGCACGCCACTAAAGGACGGGCGGATGACGACGATTTTACCGTATCGGTAGCGTACGCCAATTACCTGGCTGACATCGGCAGCGGCCTGGACATCAAAGTGGGGCGCATTCCCACCTGGATCGGCGCCGAGGTCTGGGAAAGCGTCTGGAACTGCAACTGGTCACGTTCTCTGCTCTATCAAAACGCCATTCCGTTTACCCACACCGGGTTGAGTCTGGGTTACAAATTTAACGACAACTTCAGCGCTAATTTATACGGCGTCAACGGCTGGGATACCTTTCAGGACAATAATAATTCCAAAACCTACGGCGTCCGTTTGGCTGCCGACAGTAAAAAAGCCTCATTCTATATTAACACCATTCACGGAAATGAGAATGACGAAGAATTCCAAAACCGTACCCGGCACCTTTTCGATTTTATCCTGGATTTGAGACCGGTGGACAAATTGCGGGTGAATATCAACTTCGATACCGGCTCCGAGGCTAAAACCAATCATTGGCAGGGACTGGCTACAGTAGTGGCTTATGATTTTACCGATTATTTCGGTCTGGCCTTGCGCGGTGAGTATTTGAGGGAGGCCGCCTCTGCCGGTGCTAACATGAAAAGAACCGGGGTGACAACACAAAGCGCAGTGGAACTATATGAAACGACACTGACCGCCAACATCAAGCTGGGGGAAAAGATTTTCCTGCGGCCTGAGTTTCGCCGGGATTGGTCTAAAGATAAGGTGTTTAAAAATAATGCTAAATACAGCCAGGAAATTCTGTCTTGTAGTGTAGCGTATATGTTTTAGGCGAAGCAGGCGCCGGTCTAAAATCGGGAAACGGTGGCGCCGCCCCAAAGATCGGTGCCTGCCAACCTAAGGATTTATATCCAACGTCAGTATAGCACAAAATGCAGGAGAAAAAAATATGGGAATTAGGAAAATTAAACTAAAAGGCATAAGAGGCGGCCTGCTTTTGGCGGCCTGCCTTGCTTTATCCGGGATGGACGGCGGTTTTGCCTCAGCACAGCAAGTGACCGGCCAGGCTGATCCATCCGGAGCCAGCACCGGGACGATTGCCGATGTGCCCGCGGCCAAACCCGGCGAGCCAACGCTGACTGAGGTGGCCAATGCGGTAGGGCACAACAAAGTCAGCATCAACTTTATGTGGGTGCTGCTGACCGGCTTTCTGGTTATGTTCATGCAGGCCGGATTCGCTATGGTGGAAACCGGTTTGACCAGAGCCAAAAACGTGGCTCATACCATGGCCATGAATATGATGATCTATCCTCTGGGAATGCTCGGTTTTTATGTCTGCGGATTCGCCCTGATGTTCGGCGGGTTAGGCCCGATTGCCACTTTAGGTGGGTACGCCGGATTGAATAACGAGGTCACCATCAGCCTGCTCGGTAAGGATTTCGGTATATTCGGCACCAAGGGCTTTTTCCTGAGCGGCACTTATGATGTGGCGGTTTACACCCTGTTTTTGTTCCAGATGGTATTTATGGACACCACCGCGACCATTCCGACCGGCGCTTTGGCTGAGCGCTGGAAATACAGTTCGTTCTTCATCTACGGCCTGTTTGTCGGAACAATCATGTATCCGATTTACGGCAACTGGGTCTGGGGCGGTGGCTGGCTGGCCACCCTGGGTAAGAATTTCGGCTTAGGACACGGGCATGTGGACTTTGCCGGTTCATCAGTCGTGCATCTGACCGGCGGTGTAATCGCCCTGATATGCGCCTGGATGCTTGGCCCGCGTCTGGGCAAATACAATCAGGATGGCAGCCCCAATGCCATTCCGGGGCATAACATCCCGATGGCGGTAATCGGTACCTTTATTCTGGCCTTCGGCTGGTTCGGATTCAATCCCGGCTCGACTTTGGCTGGTACCGACCTGCGCATCGGGGTTGCGGCTACCAATACCATGCTGGCCTCGGCTACCGGAGCCTTTGCCGCCACCTTATGGATGTGGCGTGTGCGCACCAAGAAGCCCGATCCGAGCATGATGTGCAACGGGATGCTGGCCGGATTAGTGGCGATTACCGCACCCTGCGCCTTCGTCAATTCGGTCAGCGCCTGTATTATCGGACTGATTTCCGGGGTGTTGGTAGTGGAAGCGGCTTTCTTTATAGAAAAGACCCTCAAAATAGATGACCCGGTGGGAGCGATCGCGGTACACGGTGTAAACGGCGCCTGGGGCTGTCTGGCTCTGGGGCTTTTTGCCGACGGCTCTTACGGCGACGGCTGGAACGGCGTAGCCGGAACGGTTACCGGGCTTTTCTATGGAGACGCCTCCCAATTTGTCGCTCAATGTATCGGAGTTATCTCCAATATGATTTATATCGGGATACTTTCCCTGGTGGTTTTCAAACTGATCGACATTTTGGTAGGAAACCGGGTTGACCCCGCCGCCGAGATCGCCGGTTTGGATATTCCGGAAATGGGCGTGCCCGGTTATGTGGGAGTAAAGCTGGATAAACATTCGGAAACCCCCTTGTCCAGAGCCAGAGGCAATAATTTGTAACCTAGAAGAAAGCTGTCAGTGGGCTGTGCCCACCAATTTTGGTGGGCACAGCCCACCCTACCATATAAGAGCAAGTGTAATCTGTCGGATATATGGCGCCACCCCCACAGCTTACACTCGCCAACGGGGTTTCAGGATTAGTACAGATATACGGAGGTAAAAATATGTAAAATGAAGAAACTTTTTGCTCAACTAACGGCTGAATGTGGGTGCTGTCAGGTGTTACCACCTGACAGCATAGAGAATAGTTTAAAATGGTGGGCAGAGCCCACCCTACATGGGGTTTATTTTCGGAATAAAAAATAATTTACCAAATATCTTTTAAACCATTCACCTTAGCGCGCCACAAAGGATGAAATATAGAAAAAATTCAGGAGGTCATTTTAGATCATGGAGACTAAAGTAGTTTTGGACACCTTATGGGTGCTGATTACCGGTATGTTGGTGTTTTTTATGAACCTGGGCTTTGCCATGGTGGAATCGGGCTTTGCCAGGGTAAAAAATTGTGTTAATATTCTTTCCAAGAACTTTATTGTTTTCGCCATCTCCTCAATTGGCTTTTTAGTGATTGGCTGGGGCTTGATGTACGGTGACGGCAGCCCGTTTTGCGGCTTGCAGGGGCTGTTTTTCCTAAGCGGAGCGGATAATTCCCCGGCCGCGGGCGCGGCCTATCAGGGCGTTTACTCGGCCTTGTCATGGGTCACTGTCCCGCTAATGGCTAAATTCTTTTTCCAGTTGGTTTTTGCCGGAACCGCCGCTACCATCGTTTCCGGAGCGGTTGCGGAAAGAATCAAATTTATCGCCTTTATTCTTTTCTCGTTTGTTATGACTATGTTCATCTATCCTATCGTCGGCCATTGGATTTGGGGCGGCGGCTGGCTGGCCAAACTGGGGATGTTCGATTTTGCTGGATCGGCTGTTGTACACTCGGTGGGCGGCTGGGCGGCGATGGCCGGTATCATCGTGTTAGGCCCGCGTTTTGGTAAATACGGCGACGACGGGCGCATCAACCCCATTCCCGGTCATAATCTCACCTCGGCCACCATCGGGACTTTGGTTCTCTGGCTGGGTTGGTTCGGATTCAACCCCGGCTCTACCATGGCCGCCGATCCGCTGGCGATTTCCCATGTGGCGGTAACCACCAACACCGCCGCGGCTGTGGCCACTTTAAGCGCGACGATTATCTCCTGGATCGTCCTGGGCAAGCCGGATTTGGGCATGACCTTAAACGGCTGTCTGGCCGGCCTGGTGGGGATTACCGCCGGCTGCGCCTATGTTAGCATCGGCAGTTCCATCATTATCGGCCTGATTTCCGGAATTTTAGTTGTTTACTCCGTTATGTTTTTTGATAAAATTAAACTGGATGACCCGGTTGGCGCGTTGTCTGTACATCTTGCCAACGGGGTATTCGGTACTTTATGTGTAGGACTTTTCGCCCAGGATAAAATTACCGGAACGGCTACCGGCAACGGCTTGTTTTACGGCGGCGGAACCACCCTGCTGATGTCCCAATTAATCGGCATCGTCTCCGTCGGGGCGTTTTCTTTCACGCTTTCCATGATTGCCTGGCTGATTATTAAAGCGACCGTCGGCATCCGGGTTACCTTGCAGGAAGAGATCGAGGGATTGGACATCGGAGAGCACGGCAACTCGGCCTATCCTGAATTTGTTACCCATAAACTGGGAATTGTCAGTTGTATACCCAAAAATAATTAAGGAGATTAAAACAATGAAAAAGATTGAAGCGATTATCCGCCCGGAAAAATTATCCGATGTGCGCTGCGCTTTGGATAAGGTCGGCTATTCCGGATTAATGATTAGCGAAATCGAAGGACACGGAAAGCAAAAAGGGCTGGTGCAGCAATGGCGCGGCGAAAAGTACAAGGTGGAGCTTCTGCCTAAAATAAAATTGGAAATCGTAGCCAAAGACTCCGATGTCGATCAGATTGTCAAAACCGTCGTGGAGAACGCCCGCACCGGTGAAATCGGCGACGGCAAGATTTTCATCTACCATATTGAAAACGCTATTAAAATTCGTACCGGAGAAAAGGGAAACGAGGCTGTTTAGGGTTTTCAGTTAAGCCTTAAAAAGGGTGAGCCGGGCTTTTATGCCTGCTCACCCTTTTTATTTGTTCTTATATAGGAAATTATAAAAATTCATTAGTTGTAACTATAAGATATGATTGAAATAATTCATCGCTTAATGCAGTTCACCTAAAGATAGATATTTATATATTTAAAAAACGTAGTCCCGTGGCTTCAGCCACGTATTTTCAGCCCCTTAGGGCTGCAAAAAAAGGTGTGTTCGTATGAACCGCGCCGAAAGTATTGAGAGTCATAATTGCAGGGCTAACGCCCTGAAGTTCAGCCCTGAAGGGCTGGGACTACGAACTATTCAATTACAGTAAAAATTAAAATATTTATTTTTATATTTATATAGGAAATTATAAAAATTCATTAGTTGTAACTATAAGATATGATTGAAATAATTCATCGCTTAATGCAGTGTATTTAACTAAATCAAGCGATTAGGCTAAATGTGTCTGATATTTCCGTAGGGGCGGGGTTTCCC
>JACRJN010000108.1 GCA_016235675.1 Candidatus Schekmanbacteria bacterium | reverse complement strand
CCCCGGCAAGAGCTTCAAAAACGCCCCATTTAAAAGTATCCCATCTAAAAAGTCCGTATGGGTCTATGAAATTAATGGGATTATTGGCAGTGTAACGGTAAAGATTGACCTCTATTGAATGAGGTTTTCCGACACTATCAATGCGGCCTAAAAAATGGGAGGTGTGGGTAGCAAATCTTAATCCCCAGCTTGGCACTGAACAAGGAAAAACCCGCCCGGTGGTGGTAGTTCAAACAGACCTGCTTAATGAATGTCATCCCTCAACCATAATATGTCCTATAACTACAAATGTGGAATCCAAATCGGATATATTAAGGGTTCATCTGGCAGATGACGAGGGGGGATTAAATCAAAAATCCGATATATTGGTGGATCAAATCAGAGCCATAGATAATTGTCGTTTTATAAAAAAGATAGGAATTATTTACGCCCCCAGCAGACAAAAGTTAATAAATAATATAGGTATTCTGTTGGATATAAACCAGTTTATACTTTAAACGTTCATAAATTGTGATTTCTAAAACCAACAAATTAAAAATTTAAAAATAAAAATGCAAAATTGAAATTCAAAATTCAAAATTTTAAGGAGGGTAGCGCAGGCATCCCCCGTTTTCACGAGGGCAAGCCTGCCTGCGTCCTTTGTAGGGGCGGGGTCACCCCGCCCTGTCACAAGGGCGAGGAAACCTCGCCCCTACAAACCTGTACTACCTGATAACTTCCCAATATAAAAAACTTTTTGAATTTTAAATTTTAATTTTGCTTTTTAAATTTTTAATTTAACAGATTGACGAATCACAGTTTATGAGCACATTAGGTATAGCTATTTTATTTTGCTGATGTTGTCGTTGCCTAAAATGCTTTTGTTCTGCAAATACAATGGGTTAGTCTGTCTGCCTCAGCAGCATTTTGTCCAATTTTTGCTTCTGTCCCTCCGAAGTTTTTACGTGCTCCGATTTGACCCTTAAATTCAACCCAAATTACCTCGCTATTTCAAATTTCTTCCCCCAACTTGTCCTGTCCCGGCTTCCCCCTGCTATTTATAATTTGTGAATAATCCGGGCTAAAACGGTGGAAGCCTTCCCGCAATCCTCGATTAATTTTTCCCGCTCCCGGTTGGCTTCATCCTGTTTGCCCCGGAAAATATCCACCAATCCGTTCATCGCCCGCTTGCGCCAACTGCCAATCTGCGTCCGGTGTACCTCATATTTGGACGATAATCCGGCTACAGTTGAGTCTTCTTTGATAGCGGCCAAGGCTACCTTGGCCATAAATCCCGGACTGAAACTTTTCTTCATTTTTGGACCCTCCCCGTTACAATTATATCACCCTAAGCACATCTTAACTACTGGTCCAAATTTTCCAGTCCATATATCGGCCAAAAAATAAAAAAAGCACCAGTCGCACAAGAGCGGCTGGTGCTTATAAGGTGTCCAGTCGTTGTTAGTTCTTTTATACTCCCAACGCGTTCACTACACGGGGAATAATGTTGGAATTGTCCTAACCACCGAGCACCTTCTATAAAAACTATAGCTATAATTTTATAATTTGTCAACTATATTTAACTATTTGGCGGCGTAGAGCTGAAAAACGTCATTGCGAGGCAGTCTTACCGCCGAAGCAATCTCCAGACGCACGGGTGGAGATTGCTTCGCTTCGCTCGCAATGACGTCTCAGGTCTCTGATTGAAAACGCTACCAACTATTTTCCCATCCCCACATGTTGCTGCTGTTGAAACAATTTGCCTTCGGTCTTAATTGCAGGAGCGATTATTAACTCAGTCAATTGCATCTCTCTGATATTTTTGGCTCCGCAATTACCCATAGATGTTCTCAACGCCCCTACCAGATTTTGTGAACCGTCGTCTAATACGGCAGGCCCGTGCAGAATTTGTTTTAATGTACCGCTGGTGCCGACCCGGATGCGGGTGCCGCGCGGCAAGTTGGCATGGGGGGTAGCCATTCCCCAATGATGTCCCTTGCCCGGAGCCTCGATGGCTTTGGCAAAGGAAGAGCCGACCATAACCGCATCCGCACCTGAAGCAAAGGCTTTACAAATGTCACCGCCCACGCTCATGCCGCCGTCGGTAATAATCGGTACATAACGGCCTGTCTGTTTGTAGTAGAAATCACGGGCGGCCGCAGTATCGGCGGTAGCGGTGACCTGAGGAACTCCGATTCCCAAAACACCGCGGGTAGTACAGGCCGCACCGGGGCCGACCCCGATTAACAGCCCATCGATACCGCATTCCATCAATTCCAGGGCGACATTATAGGTGACGCAATTGCCGACAATCAAAGGGATGGATAATTGTTGGGACAGCTTTTTAAAGTCCACCGTTTCATATTCTGAAGAAATGTGTTTTACCGTGGAAACGGTAGCCTGCACGACAAATATATCCGCTCCGGCTTCCTGGGCCAGTTTGCCGAATTGATAGGCGCGCTGCGGGATGGCGGAAACTATGGCCGGAACTTTCGCTGCCTTGATTTCCTGAATACGTTTGCCGATCAATTCCTCTTTTATCGGTTCGGCGTAAACTGTTTGAATTAAATGCGTGGCTTTGGAATCCGGAACTGATGCGACTTCATCCAAAATGGTCTTAGGATTAGGGTAACGGGTTTGAATGCCCTCCAGATTAAGGACAGCTAAACCGCCCAATTTACCCATTTCGATAGCAAAATTAGTATCCACCACCCCGTCCATGGCTGCCGCCAGAATCGGGATATCAACTTTCAAATCCCGTATTTTCCAGCTTATATCGACATCGTTAGGATTGATGGTTATCGACCCCGGCACCAGGGCGATCTCGTCAAATCCATAACAGATACGGGCTTTACGCCCCCGGCCGACCCACATTCCCATAAAACTAGACCTCCTTTATTAAACTACAAATAAATTTTTCACCGCAAAGATACAGAGAGCACAAAAAATGAAGGGTAAAAACGAAAGGGCAAGGGGCAAAGGAAGAAAAAACTTTCACTTTTCCTTTTAATAGTCTTTCTTTGCGTTCTCTGCGCCTTTGCGGTAAAATATAATTAAAAATTAAAGTTAAATTTAGATTTCTTTCCCTCGCGGTAATCCTTGCCTTTGATTTGTAACTCAACACACATTTCACACAAACGGGAACGAATCCGATAACCCACCCTATCAGTAAGCGATTCTTCTTCCTTTTGCAGGGGGTTATCTACATAATTAGTTGTTATAATTGTGATTCGTTTATCATTGTAGCGTTTATTGATTATATGCGTGAGCATATCCAGCATCCAATCGGTTACTTTGCGTGCGCCTAATTCGTCCAATACCAGAACTTCAGCGTTTACCACTGGTTCCAATACGGAAGTTTCGGAGATTTGGGAGCGGGGGTCATAACTGCTCTGAATGGTTTTCAGTAAGTCCCGGAAATCATAAAATAAACAGGGTACCCCTTTGTTTAGTGTCAATTCGGCGATAATCCCCACCGCCAGATGAGTTTTACCCACACCGATAGTGCCCATGAGCAATAAGCCTTGTTCGATGACCGGGTACTTGTTGGCGAAATTGGCGCATATCTCTTTGGGGATGGATAAATCATTATCTACCGTGCGTTTATTTTTGTCGGTTTTGTATACATCATAATTACTCAAACGGCAATTACGGAAATTTTTGGGCACCCCCGATTTTTCCCACAAACGCTGGCGGTACTTTTCCATGAAGCATTGACAACGGCGGGCTTGCTCGGTTTTACCTTCAGTGTTTACCACCCAGCCATTTCCACCGCAAATAGGACAACTATTAGTCAATGGAGAATTGACAATGGATAATGGAGAATGAAAGAGGGATGAGGTCTGAGGTAAAGCATTTCTCTTCCCCTTTTTTTCTTCTTCATTATCCATTGTCCGTTGTCCATTATCCATTGTCAATTATTCCTGCATAAAGGGAAAAGGCTTCCAAACTGAACTCGGCTAAGAGCTGTTCCCTGATTAAAATATCCAAAGTCTTTTGATAAGCCTCCCGGCTCATTCTATTTTCATAACCCTGCAAATGTTTTTGGGCGGCCTTTTTCAAAAGGACTGCCTGATCATCCGGGATGATCTGATTTAAACAGGCGATTAAATCCACGGCAATCTGCTTGACTGATACCTGCCAATCGTCGGATGGATTTTTCGATAATTCCTGTATCTGCAAATAAGTTTGCTGCAATTTTTCGATCAAACCGCTTTCGTTGGTTAACATCATACTAGTATTTAAACCGGTTTTCAACTCCTCCAATTGAGCAATTATATAAGGGACTTGCCCCGTCTCCGTTTGGCTTGCGGAATTTGGTGGAGCGCCCGCCATTTGCTTGATGTGTTCCTGAAAAAGGCGGCGGATTTCCTGATCGCAATAAGCCAGGGAGCGGATTTCCTTAGCAGAATCGGCTTTGGATAGGGCGCTTTCAATGCCGCGCAAAACAATTTTTACCGGTATCCCCTGCTCCTGCCAAACACAGGCCAATTGCCAATCTTTGGGGGAGAGAATTAAACCCTTGCCGCGTCTTTGATTATAAAATTCTTCGATAGTAGTTAGGTACATATATTAATGGATAATGGATAACGAATAATGGATAACGGAAATTTCATTATCAGTTATCCATTGTCAATTATCCATTAATTAAAGCAGCTTCCCCCACGGCAAACCCAAAGTCTGCGGGAAATCATACATGATATTCATACATTGTACAGCTTGACCGGCGGCGCCTTTCAGCACATTATCAAGCATCGAAATAACCGTTAAAAGGTTAGTGCGCTGATCATAATACCAGCCAAGGGCGCAAAAGTTGGTTCCCGCCACATCGCTGATTTGCGGCATTTGCGGCGGATGATAGATCTGGATAAAGGGCTGTCCGGCGTAAAATTCCTGATAAATCTCCGCTATTTGTTCATTGCTAAGTGTTCGATTGGCATTTAAAACGATATTGCTGATAATCCCCCGTTCTATGGGAACGATATGCGGGATAAAACTTACCTGCACCTTTTGTTGGCTGAAATTCTGTAGCTCCTGCTCGATTTCCGGCTGATGCGCATGAGCACCGGCTCGATATGGTTTGATATTGGCGAAAGCATCGATAAACAGATTAAAACCGGCCTTAGGGGTTTTGCCTGCACCGGATAAACCGGAAAAAGCATTGACGGCAATGGCCTGGCTATTAACAACTCCCGCTTGAATTAATGGAGCGCAGGCTAAAATAACGCTGGTCGGGTAACAGCCCGGATTGGCGATTAGCGAGGTCTGTTTTATCTGCCCGGAATTTATCTCAGCCAAACCGTACACAGCGTGAGCCAAAGCCTGCGGCAGTAAATGATTCTTTCCATACCATTTTTGGTATATTTGAGCATCTTTGAGACGAAAATCGGCGCTCAAATCGACAATCCGCAAGTTACTATCCTGCAAGTCGACAACATAGCCCATGGATTCGCCGTGAGATTTGCAGATGAATAACAATTCACAGCGGGATAAAACAGCATCTTTATTATATTTTTCGCAACTTAGATTACAAAGCCCCCGCAAAAATGAATGAGCAAGGGTGATATTTTGCCCGGCAAAAGTCTCCGATTCCAGGTAGGTTATTTCGGTCTGGGGATGCAGCAATAATATTTTTATCAGTTCCCCGGCCACGTAACTTGCCGCTCCCAGAATACCTATTTTAATCGCCATGTAAATATTCCTGTAGGGTGGGCTGTGCCCACCATTGCTATGCGTTATAGATTGCTGCAATAGTAATTTCAGGGCAAGAAAAAGTCAAGACTTGTTTTTTTAGAATTTAAACCCGGCTACCTAAAAGGTGGGCACAGCCCACCCTACATTTATTCCGTGTTTTCCGTGGTCTAAAATCCAACCGTTTACGGTTCCGCATCCTTAAATATCGTCAACAAATGCGGCAGCAACTGCTTTTTGCGGGAAAGCACCCCTTTAAGCTCAGCGATATGCGGTTCCAGGAGGGGATAGTCGATACGATGTAAAAGATTTTGCGTACCGTCGAAAATCAATAAACTATTGGATGCGCTAATATCGGTTACAAGCAGGGCGGAAAAATGATAGGTGCGGCTTTGTCTGGCCTTTTTTAACCCTTCTATTAATTGCGGCTTGATCTTTTCCAATCCGCCAAAGCCCACTACCTCGATTTGACCTACCCCGAAGGTTATTTTATCAGTCTTGTATTCCTTGAAATCGTTGAGAACCACTTCTTCCGGGTGGCAATCGGCCAAATTGGTTCCCGCTCCGAACATTTGATTGCTGTATTCCTCAATATTTATACCGGCTATGGTATTCAGTTTTTCCATAATCCGGGCATCCAGCGATGTAGCCGTAGGGGATTTGAGATTGAGCGTATCGGAGATAATCCCGGATAAAAGCAAGCCCGCCGTTTGTTTGTCCAGATCAACCTGGTGATCGAAATATAATTTGGCGATAATCGTGCAGGTACTGCCCACCGGCTGATTGAGAAATAATATCGGCTGCAAGGTTTGTGGATTGGCCAGCCGGTGGTGATCGATAATCTCCATAATTTCCGCCTGGCTCGATCCTTCCACCGCCTGGGATAATTCGTTATGGTCGACCAAAATCAGGCGGGGTTTGGCATAACGCAATAAATCCGCCCTGGTGATGATGCCGATCAACTTCTCCTCGCTATCCAAAACCACCATCCCCCGGTTGCGCGCCTCCAATATTTTAGGTTTAGCCTGCTCCAAGGGCGTTTCCGCAGTCAGATGGCCGTCCCGCTTTTGTGCCACCCGGTAAGCGGGAGCGCTTAATTTGATCAAATTCATCGTTACGGCGCTGTCATAGGGGGAATTCACTAAATTGACTTGTCGCTGCTGCGCCATTTCACATATTGATGCAGATACCGGCAAATTGCCGGTAACCACCAAAGCCTTGACCTTATATCCAATCGCGGCTTTTTGAATTTCCTCCCTGTCCCCGGTGATCACGACGCATTTTTGCGGCTCAAGATTGGAAAGAATCCGGATAAAAGAACTCTCCTGCATGGCGCCGATTAGCAAAATTGCGGAAAAGGTCTCATTCCGATTTTCGGCAAACAGAATTTTCCCGCCCAAGGCTTGATGAATATGGTTTACGGAAGTAAAAATCACCCGGCCTTTTTGCGGGTTGGCGCTCCAATAAAACTCCTGGGCAATGTCGAATAAGCTTACGATGCCGCGATAACGTTTTTGTTCATCGGCGATGGGAATCAAGCGAATATTATTTTCTTCAATTAATTGCAGAATTTCTTTGATCGAGGTTTCCGGATGACGGTAAACCACATCGGGAGTCATCGCCTGGCCGACATTGGGAATAAGGCTGGGCAAAAACGGGGGCGCTGCCGTCTGCCAGGTATTTAATACGAATTCGGTTTGCGGATTGATTTCACCCGCACGTATGGCTACTGTTTGACTGTCGCCCTGAAGTTGTTTGAAGCGTGCATAGCCAATAGCCGAGCAGATCGAATCGGTGTCCGGATTTTTATGGCCGATTATAAAGGTTTTTTGGTTCATATTGATGATTAATTCCTTAATTGGGCTTCAGGCTCTGGGCTTCGGGCTTCAGGAACGGAAAGAGACTCTCCTATGGAGGGTATTTGAATTAGCCTAAAGCCCGAAGCCTAACGTGGTACAATAATTGCAAATTATACCATAAATAGGCTAAAGATTAAAATTTTTTTAATGGGAAAATTATTTTTAAAAAATATAAAAAAGTATTGCCAAAATCAACAAAATAATATATAATGTGATCCATATGGACTCATAGTTGGAAGAAAAAAGGATGCCTGACTGATTAACTTATTGTTATTTAACTAGTTTTATAAAATGGAGGAAGGTTTAAACAAAAAAACGTAAGCAAGCAGTAAAATCACAAGGGGGGGACAATGAAAAAATTTGGTTATTCGTTAATGGTAGCTCTATTGTTAGCTACCGCCGCCGAAGCTGCGCCGACGGTGACTTTTGATCCGATGGCCGCCACAATCGACATTGGCGCGATTATTGACGTTAGTATTAAAGGTTTAGGGTTCGATACCGCGATAGACGGCGGGGGATTAAATTTAAAATTTAATCCCAGTGTATTACAAGTCAATAATGTTGTTTTCAATACGACGGTTTGGGAATTTGATACGGGATATGACAAGCTTGATAACAGTTCCGGTAATTTAAATGATTTATATTTCCTGTCCTGGAAATCTGCAAGCGGTGAATTTCCTATTGCTACAGTAAATATGACCGCTGTCGGCAAAGGGAAAAGTCTGTTAGAGTTAAATTTATCGGAATACAATCCTTTCGCAAGCATGGGAGAGATAGTCCCGGTAAGTATGGATACCGCATCGGTTAATGTGAATGATCCCAATGCTACTGTTCCGGAGCCTGCCACGATCTCATTGTTGTTGGCCGGTTTGGGATTGGTAGGGTATAAGAAGACAAAAAAATAACTGGATAATCAATAAAGAATTATCAAGGGGAATTAGCCTTAAATGGTTAATTCCCCTTATTTTTTGCACGAAATGGTCATGTCCCTTTCGGTCGCCACAAAACATGAAAATAGTAATTGTAGGGGCGGGGTCTCCCCGCCCTTTTGGTGCCATTTCCACCGATTGTATCAAGGGCGAGGAGACCTCGCCCCTACAACGGGGGAAACCTTCTAAATAACTCATGTATTGACAAAGCACTGGTTGACAAGTGACAATTGATACCTGATAATTGATACCTGAAATTAGGCTTCAGGCTCTGGGCTTCAGGCTTCGGGCTTCAGGAACAACCCTCCCATGGAGGGTATTTGAATTAGCCCAAAGCCCGAAGCCTGGAGCCTAATATGGTATAATATAACTACCTGAAAGGACAGCATGTATGCTTGATCGGCGTTACCTGAAAAACAATAAGGAAGATGTCAGCACGCGCCTAAAAACCAGGGGGGAAATCCCTAATCTGGAAGACTTTTGGGCGCTGGAGCAAAAGTATGGTGAATTATTGTTGCAGGTGGAGGGGCTGAAAGCCCGGCGCAATAAGGTTTCCGCTCAAGTGGCCGTGATGAAAAGAAATAATGAAGATGCAAATAAATTGATCAGCGATATGCAATTAGTGGGAGAGCAAATCAAAGCCCTAGAAGTGGATTTGAATCAGAAGGAAGCGGAAGCGCAGCAATATCTTTTGAATATTCCCAATATCCCGCACGCCAGCGTCCCGGTGGGCAAAAATGAGTTTGATAATCCGGAGGTGCGGCGCTGGGGTATCCTGCGCGCTTTTGATTTTCCTCCCAAGTCCCATGTGGAAATCGGGGAGGGCTTGGGCATCCTGGATTTCGAGCGGGCGGCCAAAATCAGCGGCGCCCGTTTTTGCCTTTATAAAAGGCAAGGGGCGCAATTAGAGCGCGCCCTGATCAACTTCATGCTGGATTTGCATACCCGACAGCACGGTTATTGCGAGGTTCTGCCGCCATTTATGGTCAATCCGCAAAGTTTGATCGCTACCGGGCAATTGCCTAAATTTGCCGAAGAGCTATTTAAGATGGCCGACGATAATTATTACCTGATTCCCACCGCCGAGGTGCCGGTAACCAATATCCACCGGGACGAAATCCTGGAAGAGGAGCAATTGCCGCTCTCTTATGTGGCCTATACCCCGTGTTTCAGGCGGGAGGCCGGGTCTTACGGCAAAGACACCAGGGGGATCATCCGCCAGCACCAGTTCAACAAGGTGGAACTGGTAAAATTCAGCCGCCCTGAAGATTCCTATACCCAATTGGAAATATTGCTGCACGATGCGGAGATGGTCTTGCAGCATCTTGAGATACCCTACCGTATTATTACCCTTTGTACCGGTGACTTAGGCTTTTCCGCCGCCAAGACCTATGACATCGAAGCCTGGATTCCCAGTCAGCAGCGCTACCGGGAAATCTCCTCTTGCAGCAATTTTGAGGATTTCCAGGCGCGGCGGGCGGCTATCCGCTATCGTCCTAAGGGCGGCAAGGGCAAACCGGTACTGGTTCATACCTTGAACGGTTCCGGCCTGGCGGTAGGACGTACCGTTGTGGCGATACTGGAGAATTTCCAGCAAGCCGATGGTTCGGTGATTATTCCCGCGGCGCTTCGGCAATATATGGGCGGGATGGAGAAGATTGGTTGACGGTTGTCAGTTGTCGGTTTTTGTTTCGGTTTGTCCCCAGGCCGAAACATGCTTTCAGGGCTTAGCCCTGCATCCGGTAGTACAGGCATCTTGTCTGTGGCATGTGCTTCCAGCGAATCATGAAAATATTTTCCTACGTCGTAGTGCCGGGGCTTTAGCCCCGGAGATCAGCCCTAAAGGGCTGGGACTACGGAAGTCAAAAAATTTATTTTCGAAGTAAAGAGAAATAAATCTTTAACCGACAACCGACAACAAAAAAACGAAGGGTTTTTTATATGAAACATTCAATCAAAACCGGCTTCAGTTTCGGCTTGACCTCCGCCACAATCACCACTTTGGGGCTGATGGTCGGATTACATTCCGGCACCCATTCCAAAGAGGTGGTAATCGGCGGTATCATAACCATCGCCATTGCCGACGCCTTTTCCGATGCCTTGGGCATCCATGTTGCCGAAGAAGCGGAAAATACTCACACCGCCCTGGAAATTTGGGAAGCTACCCTGGCTACCTTCTTTTTCAAATTCATCTTCGCCCTGACCTTTTCTGTTCCCGTATTTTTTCTGGAACTTACCCAGGCAATTATTGTCAGCGTAATCTGGGGACTTTCTGTTTTGACCGCGCTCACCTTTTACATCGCCCAAGATCAGGAAATTAAAACCTGGAAATTGATTTTAGAGCATGTAGGAATCGCGGCAACAGTTATCATACTGACTCATTATGTCGGCGACTGGGTGGGGAAGTTCAGCAGTTAAACCCAATAGCGTTCACTTAAGGGACTTAGCCCTGCTTATGGGGTGGCTTTGGCAGGCACTCCGGAGCAGACCTAAAGGTCTGCGCTACGTTAAGTGAACGGGATTGACCTTAAAGTATAATTTTTATTCCAAGGGAAGGCATTTGCCTTAACGTTATATTTTTGCTATAATCCTTGCCGGGCAGACTTTCCCTGTCCTTATAGAGTTTATTATGCGTATTTAGAAATCAACATTATAAGTGAGGTTAAAGATGTTAATTCCTGCAACGCAACTCAGGGTCGGCATGATTATTGTGATGAAAAACGACATTTACCGTGTTACCGACGTGCTTCATCTGACGCCCGGCAATTGGCGCGGTATGGTGCAAGTAAAAATGAAGGGGGTTAAAACCGGCAGTAATTATGAATACCGTTTCCGCTCTGAAGAAAAAGTGGATAAGGCCGAAATGGAACAGGCCGAAATGGAATATCTCTATGCGGACAACGAAAATTACTATTTCATGAACACCAAAAATTACGAGCAGGTTGCCCTAGGCAAAGAAATCATCGGCGACGGCAGCAATTACCTGGTACAGAATACCTCGATTACGGTGGATATGCACGATGGTCTGCCGGTAGCCGTCGAATGGCCTAATACCGTGGATTTGCTAGTAACCGAAACTGAACCGGGCATAAAAAGCGCCACGGTAACCAATTCCTTCAAAAAGGCTATCCTGGAAACCGGGATGAGTATTCAGGTGCCGCATTTCATCAACACCGGTGATAAAGTAAAAGTTGATACTGCGGAAGGGAAATATTTACAGCGGGTGAAGGAATAAGTTGATCAAGGATGAAGGATGAAGGCGGAAGGATGAATTTCTATTTTCATCCTTCCGCCTTCATCCTTCATCCTTGAAGATTCACTTGCCGCCGATCTTCTGATTGGCAAAAATTACAAGCCCATCCGCTGCGGCAACCGACAAATCCAAATCCCCGTCATTATCATAATCGACGAAAGCGCACCCCCAGGCGTTTTGAACCTGAACCCCGGCCAGCCAGCTTATCTCGCGAAACTGTCCCCGTCCGTCGTTTAAATATAGATGACAGTACCGTCCCGGCCAGATGGCGGTTACAAACAGATCAAGGTCGCCGTCGTTATCGATGTCGCCCAATATGGGAATAGCGTTGCTTTCCTCATAACAGATACCGGAGCGGGTAAAGGTATTCTTAAATTGAGAATCGCCCAGATTAAACAATAATTGGCTTTTGTTGGAAAATTCTAAATAGCGTGGGTGCGCCAGATTGGCGGTAAATATATCCAAATCCCCATCGTTATCCAGATCACCCATTACCGAAGCGATGGAGTTGCCGTAGCCGCCTTCCACTTCCGTACCGCTTGCCCCCCGGCTTTCCCCCTGGTCGACAAAGGTTGAATGCCCCCGGTTTATCCAGAGGAAATTAGGGTCAAGCCGGTAATTGGAGACCAAAATATCCTGAAGGCCGTCCCGGTTGACATCGCCCCATACCACGGAGCGTCCGCACATCGGCTCATCGCTGATTATCCCGGATTTTTCCGTCACATCATCGAAACGCCCCCGGCCATTGTTGCGCAAAAGCCGATCCTGTACCCCCAAACCGCTGATTACTCCGGGTCGTTCATAATTAGCCAGATATAAATCGGGATAGCCGTCATTATTCATATCCCCCCAGGCCGCCTCCTCCGTAGGCATGGCCGGCAGCGCGGGTAAAGCCTTGTCGCTGACATCCAGAAACGTCCCCTGATTATTCTCCAGCAGTTTATACCCCTGGTAGCTGATCAGAAACAGGTCGGGATAACCGTCGCGGTTATAATCCCCCCAAACGCCGTCTTTGTACCCGCCGAATTTATCCAGTCCGACATTTTTGCTGACCTCTTCAAACCTCTTGCCCTGTATATTTTTGAAAAGGCGGGAGCCGTCCAGGATAAAATCCGTCCACCCGTCCTGGTCGTAATCCGCCCAGGCGATTCTTTGCGCCTTTATATTTTTCAGCCCCAATTGTTCCGTAATCGGGACAAACGTCACTATTCCTTCGTTTCGGGCAAAAAAAATATTCGGCTCACCCCGATAATTGTGGATGGTTTCCAATAACTCCCGCAAGGGTTTTTCGCCGGATTCAGCCCCCCCGTTAATTTCCAGCGCACGTTTGAAAAAGGCTAGAGCTTCCTCATTTTTATGGTCTAGCCGCGCCAGTTCTCCCAGATGATAGTAGGGCAGCGGTTTGTCGTTGCCTAAGCTGACTGCCAGTTTGAAATATTTTTTGGATTCGGAGTATTCCTGCCGGTTGAAACAAATTTCCCCCAATAAAGCCAGGCATTCAGATTTGAAGCTGTTTAAGATAAATTCCCAGTCGCCGTAGGACATAAATTGAGGCTTCTCCTGATATTCCGGCTTATTCATCAGGCTTAGATTGTCATCTAATAAACTCTTGGCCTGTTCAATGTCCCAGCCTTTTTTTACCAGCCAGACGGCGATGGTCCGGTTGAGGTAGATATTTTTTTTCCTGGAATATCGCTTGATATATTGTTTCAATAATTCATCATTTTTCAGATCGGCAACCGTCTGAAAAAGAATCCGGCCCGCCAAATCAAAGTTGCGGCCTTGGGGGAAATTCGTCAGGTACAGTTCGGCTAAATCCAAGCGTTTTTGCGGGTCAGGCTCGGCGATTATCTCCTCCAATAAATATACAGCTACTTCATTTTTTAATTCTTCCTCCTTTACTTTAACCGCCGTTTCTTTTAACAACTGAAGGCTTTTTCCCGTTTCACCGAGGTATTTATATCCCAAATAAGCGCTGAACAGGAATCCGGGGGAAACATCTTTCTGCATTAATATCTGGTCAATCTCCGCCTTAACCAGATGGCGGCTCATGTCATCCGATTTATTGAGTTCTAATTCCGTCAGCCAATACCATTCATAAGCCTGGTAATGCTCCGGGGCTGTTTGCCGGGTCTTTTGAAAAGCTGATCGAGCTTCCGAAAAGCGCTCCATACGAAAATAAGCCAGACCGCTTTGAAAACAGGCCTCCGGGTCGGCGGGCGCCAGATTAAAAATTTTAAGCGCTTCATTGAAGCGCCGTTTATTCATCAACCGGATGCCTTCCTTAACCTGGGGGGAGGGGACGACTGCGGTCTTTTCCGCGGTTCTGATGTTTTGGTTAAACCGGCAGGCGCAGATGATTAGAAAAATTAGTAATGTATGTTTGATTTTTTTCAATGTAGCTACCCGGAAACAAT
>JACRJN010000022.1 GCA_016235675.1 Candidatus Schekmanbacteria bacterium | reverse complement strand
TGAAAAGGCCGCCGAGCGGGAATGGAAGTAAATTGACATTGGTGTCACCAGGTTGGTGTAGGTTGTTTCGTCCCGTGATTCCGGTCGGTACTAATGTCCCTACTCCTTTTTCTGTCTTCAATACTGCCCCTGGAAAAAAGATACCAGCCCGCCAACCATTCCGATGGTGAAAGCCCACCACAAGAATTTTTCCTGTTTTTTCTTGATATGGAATTTATCGAAGGCTATTTTAATGATCAGGGTCAGGCCGGAGAGCATACCTATGCCGAACAACAAAGCTCCTACACCAATATAAGTCATAGCACTAACTCCTTAACTTATACCATCAGCGAGGAGGGACTTTCAATGGCGGTGAAATAAATCAAAAATTAAAATGCAAAATTGCAATTCAAAAAGTTAGGTCATGTAGAAATAGAGAGACCTTTTTGTTTACATCAGGAAAAAGCCTTAAATTCCGTAGTCCCAGCCCTTTAGGGCTGAACTTCCAGGGCTAAAGCCCTGGCACTACGGCTAAGATTATTTTTTAAGCGTCATTGCGAGCTTAAGCGAAGCAATCTAAAGTTCGTGCGGCTGAGATTGCTTCGGCGATAAGGCTGCCTCGCAATGACAGAATTTATGCCGGGCAAATATTAACCGGGAAAGTTTAAAATGGTGGGCAATGCCCACCCTACTGTTTTAAATCTAATTTAATCCAATTCCTGCTTAACGCTGGCCTTTTCCTTAATCCGCGCCTGAGCAGCCGCCAATCTGGCGATGGGTACGCGATACGGAGAGCAGCTAACATAATTCAAGCCGGAGCGATGGCAAAACTCCACGGATGACGGTTCCCCGCCGTGTTCGCCGCAAATGCCGATTTTAAGCGCAGGATTGACAGCGCGTCCCTTAGCCACCGCCATCTGCACCAATAATCCTACACCGACCTGATCCAGGGCGACAAACGGGTCTTCCGGCAGCAATCCCTTTTCCACATAGCCAGGTAAAAAGACACCGGCGTCGTCACGGGAGAAGCCGAAGGTCATCTGGGTTAAATCATTGGTGCCGAAAGAGAAAAATTCCGCCTCTTTAGCGATGGCATCGGCGGTGAGTGCGGCGCGGGGCACTTCAATCATCGTTCCGATAGAGTATTTGATTTTGATACCCTGCTTAGCCATCACGCTTTCCGCAACTTTGATGGCCGCGGCTTTGGTAGTCTTCAACTCCTCGACGGTACCCACCAGCGGGATCATAATCTCCGGCTCAACTACCTGCCCCTCTTGAGCCAACTGGCAGGCGGCTTCGATAATGGCTTGAGTTTGCATATCGTAAATCTCCGGATAGGTGATACCCAAACGGCAGCCGCGGTGCCCTAACATCGGATTGAACTCATGCAGGCTTTGCACTTTGTGTAATAAATTTTCATGCTCATGAAGCTGGGATTTGAGGCGATTTATTTCCTTTTCGTCGCTGATATATTTCAAGGTAACTTTAATTTCGGTGATTTTTTCGATCAATTCCTCCCGGTTGGGCAAAAATTCATGCAGCGGCGGATCCAGATGGCGGATGGTTACCGGCAGTCCGGCCATGGCCTTGAAAATACCGTAAAAATCGCCGCGCTGGAAGGGCAGCAATTTTGCCAAAGCCTCCAGGCGCGCCTCTTTATTATCAGCCAGGATCATTTGCTGAACGATGGGCAGACGTTCCTCGCCGAAGAACATATGCTCGGTGCGGCACAATCCGATACCCTCCGCCCCGAATTTACGGGCGATAGCGGCATCGGCAGGCAAATCGGCGTTAGTGCGTACCTTCAAGGTTTTAAATTCATCCACCCATTCCATCAAGATACCGAAATCGCCGCTTAATTCGGGCTGCACAAGAGCGACTTTGCCTAGGATTACCTGGCCGGTGGTACCGTTGAGGGTGATAAAATCCCCTTCCTTCACCACCTGATCGCCGACGGTGAAAATCTTCTCCTCTTCGGATACGCGGATGGCGCCGCAGCCGGCCACACAGCATTTGCCCATGCCGCGGGCCACCACCGCCGCATGGGAGGTCATTCCGCCGCGGGCGGTCAAAATCCCTTTGGCGGCGTACATACCGGCGATGTCTTCCGGGGAGGTTTCGTTGCGCACCAGAATTACCGCATGTCCCATTTCCGCTTCCAATACCGCATGTTCGGCGCTGAATACCACCCGGCCTACAGCCGCTCCGGGGGATGCGGGCAACCCCTTGGCCACCGCCTTGACTGATGCCTTGGGATCGATGGTAGGATGCAGCAATTGGTCTAACTGGGCAGGAGAAACACGCATAATGGCGGTCTTTTTGTCGATCAACCCCTCCTTTACCATATCCACCGCAATCTTGACGGCTGAGGCCGCGGTGCGCTTGCCGGTACGGGTTTGCAGAAGGTAGAGCGTTCCCTGCTGGATGGTAAATTCTATATCCTGCATCTCCTTGTAATGCTTTTCCAGATTCTGATAAACCCCTACCAGTTCGTTATATACTTCAGGCATACTTTCTTCCAATGATACGCCGCCGTTGTCTTTTTTCTGGGCTTTATTGATGGGCTGCGGGGTGCGGGTACCGGCAACCACATCTTCTCCCTGGGCATTGAGCAAATATTCGCCGAAAAATATCTTGTTACCGTTGGAAGGATCACGGGTAAAAGCTACACCGGTACCTGAGTCATTGCCCAAATTACCGAAGACCATGGATTGGACGTTGACTGCCGTGCCCCAATGGCCGGGGATATTATGAATCTTGCGGTATGTAACGGCGCGTTCGGTATCCCAGGATTCGAAAACCGCTCCGATGGCCTTTCTCAATTGCTCAAACGGGTCATCGGGAAATTGGCTGCCGGTTTCTTTGGCGACTAACTGTTTATATTCCTTAACTAATTCTTTGAGCGCCCGGGCGTCCAAATCGGTATCGCTTTTAGCCTGACGGCTTTCTTTTTTGGCTTCCAGAAGTTTTTCGAATTTGTCGTGGCCAACCCCTAAAACCACATCGCCGTACATCTGCACAAAGCGGCGATAGCTATCGTAGGCAAAGCGTTCGTTACCCGACTGTTTAATGACGCCTTGAATGGTATCGTCATTTAAGCCCAGGTTCAGAACGGTATCCATCATGCCGGGCATAGAGATGCGGGCGCCGCTGCGCACTGACACCAGGAGAGGGTTGTTTTGATCGCCGAATTTATGCCCCATGGCGGTTTCCACTTTTTTGAGGTTCTCCAGCACTTCATCCCATAAATGACCGGGATATTGGCGGTTATTATCATAATATAGTTTGCAAACCTCAGTACTGATGGTAAACCCCGCCGGAACCGGCACGCCCAGATTGGTCATCTCAGCCAGGTTAGCGCCCTTGCCGCCCAGCAGATTTTTCATGTCGGCATTGCCTTCGGCAGATCCTCTTCCGAAACAGTAAACGAATTTGTCGGCCATTAAACATCCTCCATTGAGTTTTTATTTTTTCCGATCAGGATGGGATCGTAAAAAGCGCAAAATGAGCAAACCCATGCCACATAGGGGGGCATGGGTTTGAGAAACAACGGATTTTAGGCTTTTTACGAAGGCTGCAAAAGTGATAAATCCCCTAGTATAGCGTATATAATTTACAACATAATAGTTAGGAAAGTCAACCTGAAAAAGCATAATTGACCAGGGATAATTGACAATGGATAATGGATAATGGATAATGAGGAAAAGATCAATTGATGTTTCGGCGTGTCCTCACGCCGAAATTATCAGGGGTAACATTCCCCCTTTTAAGGTTTCGGTGTGAAAACACACCGAAACATCAATTTAATAATACCTATGCAAATATCAGCAGCATATATTATCAATAAAATAGAGCAAGCCGGTGTGGTGGGCGCAGGCGGAGCGGGGTTTCCCTCTCATGCCAAGTTAAAGCAGCAGGTTGAAGTGGTTATCGCCAACGGGGCGGAGTGTGAGCCCTTGCTTTATAGCGACAATATCTTATTGGAACGTCACGCTTCGCAAGTTATACAAGGGCTTTTGCTGATCATGACCGCAGCTTCAGCGCGGCAGGGAATTATCGCCGTCAAGAAAAAGCATAATCACCTGATAAATCATCTACAGGATCAGATTAAACCCTTTCCGCAGGTTTCCCTTTTTCCGTTGGATGATTTTTATCCCGCCGGGGATGAACATATCTTGATCAACGAGGTAACGGGAAAGCGCATTCCTCCCGGACAACTGCCGTTTTCAGTCGGGATATTGGTAAATAATGTCACCACGCTGTATCAGGCAGCCTCAGCCTTTGCCGGAGAGCCGGTCACCAGCCGTTATGTTACCGTAACGGGAGAGGTCAGGCAGCCGGTGGTTGTGGATGTTCCCATCGGTACGCCGCTAAGCGATTTGATTAGCGCTGCGGGAGGCAGCCGCCTTACCGATTTCAGGGTAATCATAGGCGGCCCGATGATGGGACAATCTGTGACGGATTACCGGCAGGAGTATACCACCAAAATCACATCGGGAATAATCGTCATCCCGCCGGATCATTTTCTAATCACACGCACTCAAATTCAGCCCTGGCAGCAGTTAAAAAGGGTGCAGGCCGCCTGCGACAACTGCCGGATGTGTACCGATTTATGCCCGCGCTATCTTTTAGGTCATCCGCTGGAGCCGCATTCGACCGTAAGAGTGCTCAGCCAGCAACAAATCGAAGCCGGTCAGCATATAACATCCGCCCTGCTTTGCTGCAATTGCGGGATTTGCGATACCGTGGCCTGCCCTTGCAATCTCTCCCCCCGCGCCCTTTATCAGGCATTGAGAAAGGAATTGGCGCAGCAAAAATTTCCCACCCCGTCGTTTCAGTCCAGACCGCTTCCGGCTGAACGCAAGCAGCGCCGTACACCCTTAAGCAAGTTGTTACAAAGATTAAATATGGTAAAATACGCCGAAAATAAACCGATTTATTTATCTTCGCCTCTTTTGCCTGCCAAGGTTCTGATTAAATTGAAACAGCATGTGGGAATCAGCGCTGTTCCTGTAGTTAAAATGGGGGATAAAGTAAGCAAAGGCTGTCTTGCCGGGCAAGTTCCATCTGATAAGCTGGGCGCTAAAGTACATGTCTCTATTAATGGTACAGTTAGCCAAGTTAATGTGGAATTTGTTGAGATTACAAGCAGTATTTATTAGTTTTGTAGGGTGGGCTGTGCCCACCAGCCGTAGCCGTAGTGCCAGGGCTTTAGCCCTGGAAATTCAGCCCTAAAGGGCTGGGACTACGAAATCTAAGTAATTATCGCTAGCCGCAATATCTTAGCTGAGTGAATTTTACTCATACCTCATACCTCAGTCCTTAAGCGCAACATCCATGCTAATCGTGCATGAGGGGCAGACCTGAAGGTCTGCGCTACGACAAAAAATGGAGCGAAAAAAATTCGCCCCATTTTAACCAAAACCCCTCAAGTCCCATTGTACTAAAACTCCGGCTGCCAATTTGGTGCTTAAAACTTAATAAACCGGGGGTAATACTATAACTGCCGGTTACGCTTTTTCCCGCGTGCGGCCCATAATCCAGCTAAGCCGGAGCTTAAAAGCAAGAGGCTAGCCGGTTCGGGAACCGGGTATTCCACGACAAATCCGGTGTTATAAACGGTAAAATGTCTCTCATCATTCCAGCCGCCGCCATACCACATTTGCAACACCTGTTCACTGGCTGGCCCGTAGCAGTCATTAGGTTCACCACCCGCCCAATTAGTATAACTCCAGGCTTCCCCGGTAATCCAGTGCCAGTCCTGATCCGGGATCGCACTGCCATCGGGTTGCAAAGCGCCTAACCAATAACCCCAGACATTACCCAGGTTATTAACCACAAAATCATTTTCCGCCTGAGAGGTAAGGGTAGCCAAATATCCGGATTGCCCATTATAAGAAAGGGATGCAGCCGCGACCAGGGCATCATCCCAGGTTATACCGCTACCGATAGCATTATAATAGTGCCCGTTACCGGCAAACTGTACTGGTGCAGCCTGGGCCATCCCCAGGAAAGATAAACAGATGATACTTCCAAGAAAGCCTGTCAACAACTTCTTTACCATAACGCCTCCTTCTGGCTTTTAGGCCGGCAGCCAAGCTTAAAAGACTCTTGTAGCAACAATAATAACTTACTTGCCATATATTATATGTTGTGGCATGTCTTGTCAAGGTTTAAATCTTGCCATTTCCAAAAAAATCATTATTTATACTTTTAAAGCTCATAAATTGTGATTTCAAAAATTGGAACAGAGACATAAAAGCGAACGAGGGAATCTTGGGTTTCGTTCCTCAACCCAAACACAGGCAGGATGCCTGTGCTACCAAATAAAAGCGGGCGCAGCCCGTACCGGTAGCACAGGCATCCTGCCTGTGCTGCGGGCAGCGCCCGCATAAAAGCGGCACACATAATGGAGTCCGGGGTTTTTACTTTTATGGCAAGCATACAGGTTGAAATTTTGCCGAATAATAAATCGCAAATTATGAACTCATTAAGAGCTTATCCGTAAATAACCGTTACCTTTGGTTTCCCCCTTTAGCAAAGGGTGATTAAGGGGGATTTGCAAATTGTAATTTCCATAAAGAATTTAATCTTTTGACAATATGTCGTGTTCGAATAATTACTTAAGGTTAGATTCAATTTGAAAATCGCCCCAACCCCTCTTTGCCTGCGA
>JACRJN010000107.1 GCA_016235675.1 Candidatus Schekmanbacteria bacterium | reverse complement strand
CTCCCTTAAGGCTTGCCGATGTTTCCTGTCCGGGGTATGGAACTGGCCGATGATGAAGTTCTTGATTTGGTAAGCGGTGTGCCCGGTAATCATCTCGCCGAAGAACTTCTCTATGGAACTGAGCATTTCTTGTTGCGGTTGTTCTAAAAGAAAGAAATCCTGTTTTACTGGTTGAATCTCTTGCGTATTCATAAATTACCTCCATGTCTTTATAGGCTTCGGGCTTCGGGCTAAAAGAAATTGTTGCAGTTGGCCTGTAGCCCGTAGCCTGAAGCCTGTAGCCTGCTTAAGTTATAAGGGTTTTCTCTAAGTCTATTTGAACCCCGTTCTTAACCCGGTAAACCTGCGGGATTAAACGCCAGAGGGCATCCTGGTAATAGCCGGTTCTAACCGCCAATGCCTTGCCCATGCAGCTTGTGTCAAACTTAAATTCTGTCTCACCTGCCAGCTTTACAAACATGGTGTAATAATAGATAGCGCCTGCGTTTACCTCCAAATCCCCATAAGCCCCGGAGCTGTTGCCGGAAACCACCAAAATCCCATCGTTAATAGATAAAGGATAAGCCCCGGCCTTTTTCATAATCTTGAACTCAGCCACATTATCGTCATTAAAAAATCCCCACCCCAGCAGTATCTGCGGGCCTTCGTATGCCCGGCCTACCTTAAACCGCTGGACAACGTTGCTTAAATCCGTGGCCGCTTCGCTTTGGAAACCGTAGTTCATGAATTCAGGCTCCAGGCTCAAGGCTCCAGGCTCCGGGCTTCAGATGAAAACCATTGTGATTGCATAAGCCCATTTCCCATGTTACAATATAAGTAACTACTGAGGTAGATCAATGCCTAGAAGATAACAACTAGCGGAAAAGGCTTCAGGCCTCAGGCCAAAAACAGTTATTGACGTTGGCCTGAAGCCTGAAGCCCGGAGCCTGAAGCCAAATATGGCCAGAGATTACACAAAGTTGAAAGTTTTCCATTTAGTTGATCAACTTGTACTTGACATTTACAAAGCAACTCATGACTTTCCTAAATCAGAGTTGTTCGCACTCACTTCCCAAATGCGGCGTGCTGCTGTCTCAGTACCCGCCAATATTGTTGAAGGTTCACACAGAACCTCGCTGGCAGAGTATATCAACTTCCTTTCGATTGCTTTGGGTTCCTTGGCGGAATTGGGATATTACATTGACCTTTCTTTAAAATTGGGTTACCTGCAAGATAAAAGTTTTGCCGAAATTAAAAGCAAACACACTGAATGCATCAAATCCCTTCAAGCCATGATAAATTCCCTGAGGTCAAAAGCCTGAAGCCTGAGGTCAGGCTCCATGCATCAGGCTCCGGGCTCCGGGCTTAAAAGCATTTTTTCTTTGGCCCGAAGCCTGGAGCCTGAAGCCTGGAGCCTGGAGCCTATCTACGCCCCTCCCGAAAAACTCAGACTCACCGTTCCCAACTTGGGAAACTCATTATCCTGCAAGGTCACGTTAGTCATCTGTGAACCCAGATTCACGTGATCCACGCCCGCTATCTCATCCAGCAGGCGGTATAAATCGCTGAGGTAAATACCCCGGCCGAAGTCCACATACTCGCTGGTATAAGCAAAAAAATTGTCCAGGGCTTCCCTGACTGCCTTTTCCACCACCGTTTGCACGTAAGTAGTTTTGACATATACAGTTCCCTCAATATCGATGGACACATACACCGCATCCTGCACGGTCAAGAGATCAAGCACCATGCGCTTGCCTTCCAGATAAGCCTGCAAGCCGGATTTCAAGGACTCACTGGGTAAGCCGCCCCCGTTAGGCACGATGTACAAATCAATCGCCCGGTAGCTCTTAGGCTCAATCGGGGCGCACTTGGCCCGGGCTACCCCGGGATAACCTTGCGCCAGGGTTTCGTAATCATCCTCGGTTACACAACGGTTCAGGGCGCGCAGTTGCAAGGGGGCTTGAGCCTTGGCATGTTCGGCAGACTCTCTGTCCGCCCCGCCGGAAGCGGCTTCGTTGTTGGTTACGCTAACCGCTATCGGCATTCCCTGATGCAGGATAGAGCTATTTATAATGGTTATGGTATTTGGCCCCAAGTTTCCCCGCACACCGCCGCCTGCTCGGTACTGACAGGTTATCTCTGTGCCATCCGGTGGTATCTTCCCCTGACTGTCATCCCCAAAGAACACGGTAATCTTCTCATCCGCATCCCGCTGGGTGTAGTATTCCTTGGCCTCCGGTTCACTTAAGGCTAACGAATCCACCCCTGTCCATTCCTCGCCAGCTACAAAAACTTTGAGTGTGCCATCAATAATCGGCGAAGCGTTGATGGCAAATTTCTGGTAGGCCGTCCCGTCCGAAGACCCCAAGGTCTCCTCGCCGCTTTGCCCCTCGGTAGCGCCAACGATGCCGGATAACTGGCCGGCCGGGATCACCAAGCCCGCCTCCGTCTCAAAGTAGATTACCTCATTCCCTACACTCTGACATTTGGCGCCCTTGGGGATGCTGATATTGCTTGTATACGTTTGCCCCAAGGTAAAGGTCAAATCTACAGTAGCCGGCACCGCCCCGGCTAATTTGTAATCAATCAGTTTAAGCAGGTTTATCAGATTATCCCGACCATAAACCGTTGGTAAAAACGCCTCATTTAACATCCTGTCCAGATAAAAGTGCAGGATGTCAGCTACATGGGAGAATAACTGCAAAAGAACAATACCGAAATCTGAATCGTTGTGATCCGTCCATTCCGGCAGGTAGTAGGGTATCTTCTGCTTTAAATCAGCCAGTAATGTCTGGTAATCTTTTGAGCTATATTGAATCTGTGGTGTTTTCATAATTTTTTCGAGATAGCGAGGTACCGAGATAGCGAGATAGCGGAACTACTTCTTTCCGGTATCTCGGTACCTCGGTATCTCCTTATCTCGGCTTCCTCACTGTAGTTGCCCCAAATAAAACGGAAAGACCATGTTCCCGCGCACTTGATCTTTAATCACCTCGTAACCAATGTGAATATTGATTAGCCCCTGTTCCAGGTTTTGCGGGCTGTCATCAACATAAACCTCTTTCACAGTTACCCGCTTTTCCCAGCGCTTAATGGCATCAATCACATATACTCGGGCCAGTGTTTTTAAAACCGCGTTGTTTGGCTCAAACAGTAACTCCCGCAACCGCGAACCAAACTCCGGCAGCATCACCCGTTCTCCGGGGCTGGTAGCCAGTATCTGCTGAAGGCTCTCGTTGATATGCTCATATTTCTCTGAAACCGCCACCGAGGTTTCTGTCCCGCCGATTACGTTGAACTGAAAGGGGAATTTGATTCCCTTGCCCAGAAAATCCGTGTTCATGGTTTAACTCCCGAGGCACGAGACACGAGATACGGAAGAAAAGCAGTTGCGTACCTCGTATCTCGTATCTCGTACCTCGTACCTCGGTCTTTCAGGATGCTTCTGTGTTAAGCGTCTTATACCCCGCCCCCGCCTGCTGGTTGGGAACGTCGCTGTTGCCCGACCCCGGATATATCCCATTGTGGGTGTGGTTATTGAATAATTCCAAGAAGGTATCCACTACCAGCTTATGTAATGCCGCCTGACTAGAGAGTTTAACTAACCCTCCGGTAATAATCACTTCGGGAGCAGTAATGGTCACCTTGCCGGCTACAGTAACATTCCAGTTGCCGCCCACTGTCTCCTCTTTATCCAAGGCAATGGTATTTATCTTCTTGCCGCCAATCAGATGCTCCTCGTTGCGGGTGGTGCTGTCAATCAGGATATAGTTGCCCGACTTATCGGTAATCTTGATCTTCTCCGCCCCCGGGGTATCGTCCAGTTCAATTTTATGACCAGCGGTGGTTTGCCAAACCCGGTTGGTGGGTGGAGATAACCTGGCCACTTCAGGTACTTCGTTTTGCGCATTCGGTTTAGCCCACCAGCCGCCGCTCCAGATGGGATATTTGGGATTACCATATTCGCATTCGATGTATACCCCATCACCAACTTGGGAAATAGCAAAGAAGCCAATCTGATTGCCGGCAAAGGGCACCTTCGGCCAGGCCCAGTAAGGTGGCACATCATCACCATAAAGGGCTGAGCAGCTTATCTTCAGCCGACCCAGCATCTCCGGGTCGTTGTTATCCACCACCATACCCCTATAGCAGCCGTAAAACAGGCCGAAGTATTCCAGGCCATGTTGAATCAGATTCTGGAAGAATTTTTGAAATGAGTTCGTCATGAATTTAGGCTTGAGGCTTGAGTAATGAGGCTTGAGTAACTGCAACTAACTGATTTTACATTCTCAAGCCTCAAGTTTCAGGTCTCAAGCCTCTCCTTCCCGGTTTCGGCATCCACCGTAATCATTTTAGGCTGAGTATCACTTTGACCATGTTGCTTATTTTCTTTCCCTTGGCTGTTGGCTGCCTTTTCCGAGGATTTACCCACAGCATTGCGTTTTAAATCCAGGGTCATTAAATACCCACCCGCGCCAATCTCATGCCGTACCTGCTTGATGTAGTAATTCCCGCTGAACTTGTTGCCCACGCCGGCAATCTCAATAATCTCCTTGGCCGCTATGGTGGGGATGCCGATTACCGTGGCTTCCGCCTCCAGTTGATCCAGTTGGGCGTTTTGTTTTACACTCTCCGCCAAAGCCTGATTGTCTTTTTTTGTTTGTTCCGGGCACGGAATAATTTTGCCTGTTTCCTGAGCCTCATATTTTTCCTCACCAGTTGCCCCATCCACCATTAACGTCTTTTTGCCCAGTACCGTCTGATTGGTATTACCGTCATTGGCTTCATGGATAACGGCTTTCTTTGCCATGGGATCAAAACCAACGGCTTTGGTTTCTGTCCCTTCTCCTTTGCTCCCTTGAGTTTTTACCTTGGGGTGAAAAGACAGCAATAAACCATCCTTGCCCCGATAGGTCAAAGTCAGCAGCGGTTTTTTATTCAGGTTGCGTTTGTGAAAATGCAGTTCATTTCCCTGGATGTAAAACTGATAACCAATCTTATCCGCCAGATAACTCAGGAAAGTAAAATCCGATTTATTGCCCTGGGGTTCGCCAGCAATTACTTCTTTAGTGTCATCTACTATCGCTTTGAGCTTATACTTATCAGCAAGTTCCTTGGCTATTTGGGTATAAGTCTTGTTCTTCCAGATTTTCTGGCTGCTTTTACCTTTGAGTTTGGCGCCGTTATCATAGGCTTTCAGCTTTACCCTCACCGTATCGCCAAATTCATATTCCGGCTCTTTGAGGACACATTCCTTAATGTCGCTCCATTCGTCCACATAGCCCCAGCGGGCGCTAATAATATTGCCCTCCTGCAACAGGGGATCATCCGCTAAAGTAATGTCGCCTTCCAGAGTGATTTCCAGCAGGTCATCCTGATCCTCACAGTCTTCATACACAAAATTGGTTATTTTCTGGGTAATGTCGCTGGATAATTGCTCACCCTCAATTTGAATCAAAAATGTAGGAGCGAATCTCTCAGGCATTTATTAACTCCAACTGAACTCTTTCTAATGAAGGAATTCTAAGTTTGGTTCCGATTTCCAAATCCTGGCAAAAGAAAAGGTCGTTATAATCGGCAATCACCCACCACAGGTTTACATCCCCCAGATACTTATGAGCCAACAGTTCAACCCGGTCTCCCTCTGTTATTGTATGAAACCTGTCATCCGGCCTGGCCGAGGTATCAACCTTTTGTCGATTCCCCCAAAACTGGACATCGCCATCCTGATACAGCTTTGCGAATTGATATCTGGATGTAGCTGGTATCTTCATAACTTTACGAGATAGGGAGGGAGATAAGGAGATACCGAAAAGGAGTCTTCCGGTATCTCGCTATCTCGGTACCTCGGTATCTCGGCCTTTCTTACCCATTGCTGCGCACCCCGTATTCCCGCTCTTTATTGATCATTGAGCGGTAGATTTCCCGCCCATCCAGATGCAGCTTGACTTCCAGCGGTTGCTGGCTAGGGTTAACAGGGGGCGACGGGGTAATGTTAGTGTTTTCCGTTCGTTGGTTATTGAAAGTCTGGTAATAGTTAGTATTTTTCTCCGCCAGCAACCTGGACTGATACAAGTTTTCGTCGGCAGTTGGCAGTCGGAAGTCAGCAGTCTGGTTTTGACTGCCGACTGCCGACGGATGACTGCCGACTGTAGTTATCGCCGGGGTAGCAGCCATGGTTAAAGCTAATGACCCGGCGGTCAGTTGTTTCTGTAACCCCTCCATGCCCTTTGGCAATAAAAACTCAGGAATTGCGGAGACGGTATTCAACACCGTACCGATAAACTTACCTAATAACTCTATCGGGCTTAGAATAATCCCGATCCCCCATGCCAGCATCTTTAGCGGCGTTCCCACCAGCCAGCCGATAATTTGGCCGAAGGTTTTGAAGGCATCGGAGGGCACCGCCGAACTGACTAATCCCAAAGCCTGAACCAGACTGAATAAAATCCGGCCTACCGGGGCAATGATTTCATAAAGAGCGTTGAATACAGGGTAAAACGCCTCGCTCAGCCCAGAAAAAGCCACCTTTACCTGCTCCCAGACCCCGCTGAATATCTGGCCGATACGATAGGTAACCATGTAAACGGATTTAACAAAATCCCACAACCCCATATTTTGCAACTCATTACGCAATGCTTCGGATATTTTGCCGCTGGATATGAGTGATACCAAACCATTCCAAATT
>JACRJN010000106.1 GCA_016235675.1 Candidatus Schekmanbacteria bacterium | reverse complement strand
GAGAGTGTTGACATATAGATAGAAATTGTTTTTTCGTTCGTAGTTCGTAGTCCCAGCCCTTCAGGGCTGAACTTCAGGGCGTTAGCCCTGCAATTATGACTCTCAATACTTTCGGCGCGTTTCATACGAACACACCTTTTTTTGCAGCCCTAAGGGGCTGAAAATACGTGGCTGAAGCCACGGGACTACGTTTTTAAATATATAAATATCTATCTTTAGGTGAACACTCTCCTCGATTTTACTTCGAAAACCCCCATGCTCTAAGGAACACCACAAAGTATGAAAATATTATGGCGGTGTCACCCGTCTTTCACCGGGTCTTTCGGCTTGTCCTCAAGCCGAAAGACCCGGTGTGAGGTTTATTTTCGAAGTAAATATTAGGATTTGACATTAAATTCTGCCGTGTTATACTATAAGCATTGGTTAGGATTTTAAGTTCAATTTTATTACAACCCCTAAACTGTTAAGTGGCCGACGGTCACCGTTTGAGGAGGTTAGCACATGGCCTTGGAGAAAAAGTGTATTCTGGTAGTGGACGATGAAGAAAGCTCCCGTACCGGTCTGTCCAAAATTTTGGCTCGTTCCGGTTATGAGGTTTTAACCGCAGGCGATGGCGAAGAGGCTCTTGGTAAGGTTAGGGGCGCGGCTTGTCATTTAATCATTACCGATATGAAAATGCCCAAAATGGGAGGCATCGAGCTTTTGCGGGAAGTTAAAAAATTGCAGCCGGAGATAGGGGTGATTATGGTTACCGCCTACGGAGAGGTGGATTCCTATTTAGAGGCGATGAATCTAGGCGCTTTCGAATATCTCAATAAGCCGATTAAGGTGGATGAACTTAAAAAGGTCATCAGCAAGGTATTGGAAGAACAACAACGCAGCATTCCCCTGCCTGAATAAGGAGGGGAAATGCCGGTAATCGGTGTTATAGACGGACAGGGCGGCGGTATCGGCAGTCATATTATCAGGAATCTGAGGGACAATTTACCTCCGGAACTGGATATTGTAGCCTTAGGTACCAATGCCGTAGCGACATCCGCCATGATGAAGTCCAAAGCCAACCGCGGGGCATCCGGGGAAAATGCCATCATCCAGACGGTTCCCACCCTGAATCTTATATTAGGTACTTTAGCTATTGTCATCCCCAATTCCATGATGGGGGAAATTACCCCCAAAATAGCCAAAGCCATAAGCTCCAATCAAATACCCAAAATTCTCTTGCCGATGAAAATAGCCAATGTAGAAATCGTAGGTGCCGGGTCAGAACCCCTCCCGCATTTGATAAATGACATGTTGGCGAAGGTTAGGGTATATTTAGACATTTAATACAGTAAGTTACATAACGCAAAATGACAAACAAAATATTTATATTAATTATTTTATTTTTTACAGCCGCTTGCGCCACAACCGATCCGCAAACCGAAGAGCCGTTTGTATATATCCGAAGCAGCAGCGGTTATGAATATAGCTCACGACAGGCTGAAGAACCGCAAAGCACCACACGTTCTTTAGACCCTACATGGATAATTAAGGAAGAAAAACCACCCGCTTCTACGAAAATCTCTAAAGAAACCGAAAAATCCCCAGCAATATCCATTCCTTCCGGATTACGGCGGAATCGCCTGCAATTACGCCGTAACCGTTATTTATTAATGCTCAAAAATAGTTAAAAAGTTTTTTTCTTTAAAATGACACTATAATTAACCTGAGTTCGGGATAAGTTAGAAAGCCACAGGCAGCAAATTATTGGTAGCGTTTTCAATAGAAGACCCGTAGCGTCATTGCAAGCTTAAGCAAAGCAATCTCCATGCGTGCGTCTGAGATTGCTTCGGCGATAAGGCTGCTGAGCTATGACAATTAAAACGTAATTTACTTCTATGAACGCGAATTAGAATATATCCGTAAATAACTTTTCCCTCTTTGGCAAAGAGGGGTTGGGGAGATTTTCAAATTGAATCTAACCTTAAGTAATTATTCGAACACGACATATTACCAAAAGATTAAATTCTTTATGGAAATTACAATTTGTAAATCCCCCTTAATCCCCCTTTGCTAAAGGGGGAAACCAAAGGTAACGGTTATTTACGGATAAGCTCTAAGTATCAAGTCTCTGCATTTCTACGCTATCAAAAGATTATTGCAATTAAATCAGTTTCTTCACTTTTGCCGCTTTAAATCCGGCAACACAAGCGGCCAATATCAGGAAGGTAGCCGGTTCGGGAACTGGGGCGGCAGGCTCTATCGGAATTGGAATTACCGGTTGTCCGGGAAGAATATTCTCCGTCAAAATGCTGGTGCCGTACAGAAAATGAACATTGGAAATTCCTGTAATATTAGTACCGTTAGGAATGCCCAATATAAATTCTATGGAATTTTGAACAAAAGGGTCGATCAACTGGTTGCCGGACATGGTTTGGGGATTATCGTATTTTCCGGTTAAGCCGTAGGATATTCCGTTAAGACTACTCGGCCCGTCCAGATTTCCCCCCGGAAAACGGTCTTGGGGGCCGAACACACCCAACCCGGTGGAGCCGATTCCCTGTTTTGCACCACCGGGAACATTTTTGTCGGAGGGAATATCGGATATATATCCCCATTCCCCCCCTACCCCGTTAGGCTGGGGATCGGTTAACCCGTTATTTGTCACCCAGGAATTATCCGCCAGATTAGCGGAAAGCGGCGTAAATTTAAAATCTCCGCTCCCGGTTGCATCGAAAAATACCGTAGATAAAATCTCATCCCGAAACAGAACATCATTGACCGAGGTATTAGCTAATTTGACAATCAACTGATTAGCGACTACATTAAAATCGACCGAAGCGCTTCTATTGCCGTTGTTGGCTTTAAAAGTTATAGGCAAGGCAAAAGCGGTTACCGGCAGAGTGAGTAAACTAATAGTCAGGGCAAATAATTTTAACGGTTTTTTTAACATATTTCCTCCTTTTAAACTAATATGCAATCAAGATGAGTCTACTATATAATGTGGTATCTTCTTACAACGCAGGGCGTTAGCCCTGCCTCCCCAGTTGCAGACTTAAAAGTCTGCGCTACGATAAATGTAAATTTGAATGCAATTTGGTATTAACCCTACAACGGTACTTACACGTTTAACATACTGAAATCGTTGATATTTTGCTGTTTCAGGCTGTGTTGGGCAATTTAGGCAAAACCATCATGTTTTCAACTAGTTATCAAGCTAAGTATCGTTGTAGGGTTAAAACTTAAATTAAGGCAGGAATTCACCCTGCCTTATTTTTTACCCACATTATATCATAAATTATATTACATTGCATAATTATTTTTAATAGATCAGCAATTCTCGATGAAGGGATAACGGGCAAAAATTCCAGCCTTTCAGGTGAATTCAGGGCATGAAAACTTGCATCTTAGCCAAGCAAAGCAAAAAGTTCGCCCACTTATCAAATAAATTGGGAGCATTACGAATTTCTTACGAGAGATTCTAACCCCGCCTATAATAACCTGAGTTCGGGATAAGTTTATTGTAAATACAATAAGTTAGACATATCTGCAAATAATTTCCCCCTCTTTAGCAAAGAGGGGTGGGGGAGATTTTCTAATTGAAATCAACCTTAAGTAACTCATGTTACGCAATATTGATAAAATTTGATGTTTCGGCTTGTTCCAAGCCGAAACAGGCAAGGGGAAAGTTTTTATCTCAAACCTGCCAAGTTCAACATAATAAATGTAGTCCCGTGGCTTTAGCCACGCATT
>JACRJN010000104.1 GCA_016235675.1 Candidatus Schekmanbacteria bacterium | reverse complement strand
TTGGTTTCCCCCTTTAGCAAAGGGGGATTAAGGGGGATTTGCAAATTGTAATTTCCATAAAGAATTTAATCTTTTGACAATATGTCGTGTTCGAATAATTACTTAAGGTTAGATTCAATTTGAAAATCGCCCCAACCCCTCTTTGCCTGCGAGGGAAAAGTTATTTACGGATATATTCTAAGTATAGAATTGAGGATAACGTCTTGACAACCCCCCGCTGAAAATGCAATAATACAAGTCAACAAAAGCCGGAGTGGTGAAGTTGGTAGACGCACGGGACTCAAAATCCCGCGGGCCTTGCGCCCATGGGGGTTCGACTCCCCCCTCCGGCACCATCACCTCTTTCCAAGCGGTTTTGAGTCAAATTTTCTGCAAAAATCTATCTCGTCCTTTCAATCTGCAATCGGAGCTGCCCACCCAAAACCGGCTGTAAAGTAGTAGGTTTTATCTAATTGCCCTAGTAGACCGTTTTGTCATTCCCGAATGATGTTATCGGGAATCTAGTGTTAAATTGCAATAATCTGTAAGCGCATTTTTGGTATTTATAATTCGTAATATCAAGTAGTTATAAAGAATGATACCGTAACGAACTTATGCAATTAAACACTAGTTTTAATTCAACACCGTATCCGTCCCCGAAGTAGTTATCGGGGATAAAGGCATTCGGGGATGACATGTTGGGACGCAAACACAACCCATCGAAACTAAATGGATAATGCCCTTGAAATTGTAAGAAGTGTTAAGCCATGAGCCTGACCCGTAACGAAATATTAGATAAGAGTAAAAACGGCGAATCGCTGGCCAAAGCTGATTTAAGTGGTGTCGATTTACGCGGTATCAACCTGCGCAGCGTTAACCTGTCTGAAGCCAATTTACACTGGGCGGATTTGCGCAAAGCCGATTTGAGCGAGGCCGATTTGAGCGGCGCAAATTTACGGGAGGCCAATTTACGCGGGGCGATTTTGCAGGGTACGAAACTTCAAGGAGCCTTCCTGGAAAAAACCGATTTATATTTAGCCGATTTAACCCGCGCCAATCTCTATAAAGCCGACTTATGCCAGGCCAAATTCTGCAAAGCAACTCTATGTAATACTATCCTAAGTTCCGCCAAACTCAACAATGCCGATTTTCAGGAAGCCCGAATGCAAGGGGCAATCCTGAGCAAATCCGATTTAAGCAACGCCAATTTAGGCAAAGCCAATTTATTCAAAGCTGACTTGCGAAAAGCTGATTTGCGCGGCACGGATTTACGGGAAGCCAATCTGAACGAAGCGGATTTGCGCGGGACATTCCTGCGCTGGGCGGATTTGCGCGGCGCTAATCTGACCAGCGCCAATCTGAATGAAACCAGCCTTTCCTTTGCCCATATGTACGGGGCGAATCTCTCCGGCGCCAAACTCAACGAAGCTAAATTCATCTGGACTGATTTGAGCGGTGCGATTTTGAGCGGTGTGGATTTAGCCGAGGCCCATTTATATGAAACCAAGCTGCGCCGGGAGGATTTGGCCGGGGCTAACTATCGGCAGGAACAGCTAAATAATATCGTAATCGAACGCCCCACACGCGACCCTTTGATAATTCCCGAACAAAAAGCGCATTTAACCATCCGTCTGAGTAAAAAAGATTTATCGCTGTTGGACTTTATTTATTTAGCCGCTTTTTTCGAATACTATTATGACCTTTTATATATCTTCTTTTATAATCAATATGAAACCGTAGATAAATTAAAGGAGATATTATTCAAGTCCTCATTTCTTTCCCCAAAAGGCGAACCGGTCAATGACTTGAAAGGGCTTTTTAATGTGCATCCTTACTATTTTTTAAAGGGCAAGGATGATGCCTGCCGTCTGATTACCACCCCGTCCGCATCCTCGTTGAGCTTTACCTTAATCGGATTACAGGCGATGTGGGTAGGCATTTCCACTTTTATATCCAGCGTGAATAACGATAATGATGCTGATTTATACGCGCATCTGCGCAGCGCCTTGTCGGAACTGCAAGCGGAGAAATTGATCGGTGATTTGCTGCGCGCCGAGGTGCGCAACAGCTATGCGGAATTATTAAAGAAATGCCAGAGCTTTGAAAACAGCCTGCCCTTCTCCCCTTCTGCACATGAAAAACCGGAAATTATGCCGAAGCAGGAAAATAAACTTAAACTAATCGCATTTGAACCCAGGAAAAATCTGGAACCGGTACCGGCTAATCCGGATAATAATTTCCCCCGCCCGGATTTTCTCAAAACCATCCTTATTTACCGCCAGGAGGGAGTTTTGACAAACAAATTAAATGACTGCGATTTAGCTTTTATTTTAGACGATTTGTTAAAAAAATTCGCTCTGGAATATCAATCGATATGTAAGCATATCGGGCAGATAGATGTTGATATTCTCCCGGTTAAGGGATTACAAGCCGTTGCTGTAAGCTAATTGTGCCCCAATGCTATTAAGTTAAGAAATGCCATGTTTCAGGGATTATACTGTTTTGTCATTCCCGAATGATGTTATCCCCGATAAAAGCGTTCGGGGACGAATCTTCTAAGTAACTCATGTTACGCAATATTGATAAAATTTGATGTTTCGGCTTGTTCCAAGCCGAAACAGGCAAGGGGAAAGTTTTTATCTCAAACCTGCCAAGTTCAACATAATAAATGTAGTCCCGTGGCTTTAGCCACGCATT
>JACRJN010000105.1 GCA_016235675.1 Candidatus Schekmanbacteria bacterium | reverse complement strand
ATCTGGGCGATTATTTGGGATTGGCAATCTTTACCCAGATTGCACTTGGCCTGCAAAACCTTGCGCTCCATGATAGAAAAATTGGCACAATCTTTCATATCGGTTTTTAAGGTGGTGTCTATCTCCAGGATTTTGTGCACAGCGCATTCCTGTTTAAACCGGTCAAGATCTTTTAAAATGCAGGTATTGAAAGCATCGCATTTACAGCCGCGTATCGCTTCCTGCATCAGATAATGATCCGAGCACTCTTTCAGGGAGGAAGTATTTACAAACTGTTCAATTTCCTTAATACCTTCCAGATTACAATCATCTTTAGCCTTACCCAATTTCTTTTTTTCACAGCTATCGAAATACAAGCATTTCATTCCCAATACCTTTTCTTTGATATTGGGATATTCCAGGCAGTCCTGCATTTCCCTGAGCACGCTGTCTTCCGTTTTTGCTATCGTTTCATAATCGCATTTAATGTACGCCTGGTTGAGGGACGGGACGGTGCAGGCAAAGAAGTATTGACTTTTAGCCGTTTTCAATTGCTCTTGTACCTCCGGGCAAGTTGGGTCGTCCTTTAAAGAATTTTGTAAAGACAACAATTTGTCAAAATCGCAACTGTTTAGGGCATTTTTTATTTGGTGACGATAAGACAGGCAGGGATCGGCAGCCGCATATAAATCAGCGGAATAACTAACGGATAATAAAAACAGGGGAAGGAACAGATAAGATTTTGTAGCTGTTCTTAACATAATTTAACTTAAGATTACTAAATATTGTGAGCAGTTGCAGGGTGGGCTGTGCCCGACCTTATGGTAGCACAGGCTTCCAGCCTGTGTTGCGGCATAGCACGGAGGCTCTGATTTAACCCACAACTTCCAGTGATTGTGCCGTTTTTGTGTGGGCGTTGCCCACTATCTCATACACCGTTATCCCAACGCGGTTGACATGGTCGATCAATGCCTGATTTTTTATTCCGGCTAGGGATTTTACATCGAATTTATAAGGCAAAGGCAACTCTTCCAAATCAATTGCGATTTTCTCGACCAGCAATTCATCGCCTATCCCAACAACTGCCAAGTCGATATCGGAATTGAATTGCGCTGTCCCTTTGGCTCTTGAGCCAAAAAGTATTATCCGTTCAATTTTGGGGTAACGACGGAATACTGAACAAAGCAAGTCTGTTTCTTCTGGGGATAATCCTGTCTGGTTCAGTTTTCCACCTGTTTTTCCAATAGCCATTCGTGCAATCTTTCCAAGGCGGAAAGGTAATGTTGCATCACTGCTTCCAACACTTCGGTAAATTTTGAAAAATCATAGGTGTGGGAAAGAAGATTCCGGTGCAGCATCATGTTTATCCATATCTGACCGTCTTCAATAATCTCTGCGGCAAACGCTTCTTTAATCACAGTGCGCGGTGTGACCGGCGTTATGATTACGCCGTTTTCTTCCAGATAATCCTTCATCGTTTTCCAGGCCATTTCGTAACTGTATTCGAATCGTTGAATGATACCTTCCTGTTCCAGTGCGGAAAACTGATCCAAGGCTTTTTCTTCCAGCGCTGAACGCAACAGGACAAGTGCCCTGTCAAAATTTTGAAATCGCTGTTTCCAACGGGTATCGTTCATATTCACCTTTTATTCAAAGAGAGGCTGTGCCCACCACAAATGGTGAGCGCAATCACATTACGACCCATGCTTACTCAACGCCCGCCTGAATCCGCGCACGGCTTGTTTGATACGATCCTCGTTTTCCACCAGGGCGAAGCGCACATAATCGTCGCCCATCTCGCCGAAGCCGATACCGGGGGAGAGGGCGACTTTGGCTTCTTGCAGTAGCAGCTTGCAAAATTCCAAAGATTTCAGATGGCTGAATTCATCGGGAATTTTTGCCCAGACGAACATAGTGCCTTTAGGGGCGGGCACATTCCAGCCCATACTGTTTAAACCTTTGATGAGCACGTCACGCCTGGATTTGTAGGTATTTACAATCTCATGAACACAATCATCGGGAGCGTTGAGGGCTACCGTTGCCGCGATTTGAATCGGTTGAAACATCCCATAATCCAGATAGCTTTTGATGCGGGTCAGGGCATAGATAACCTTTTTGTTGCCGACCGCGAATCCGACCCGCCAGCCCGGCATGCTGTAGCTTTTGGAGAGGGAAAAGAACTCCACGCTCACGTCTTTTGCCCCCGGAACCTGCATAATGCTGGGTGCTTTATAGCCGTCGAAAACCAGATCGGCATAGGCTAAATCATGAATTACCAGCAGACCGTATTCTTTGGCCAGCGCCACGATTTTTTCGAAGAAATCCAGTTCCACCACGGTAGTGGTGGGATTATGGGGGAAGCTTAAAATCAACAGCTTAGGTCTTGGCCAGGAGAGTTTGATTGCCTGCTCCAGGTTATCAAAGAAGCTGCCGAAACTATTGCCGTCGGGCAGTGGGATGCTCTGGACGTTTCCGCCTGATAAAATAATACTGTAAGTATGTATCGGATAAGTTGGATTTGGCACCAGCGCCACATCCTCCGGGCCGACAATCGCCCAGGCCAGGTGCGATAATCCCTCTTTAGCCCCGATGGTGGCGATAGCCTCGGTCTCCGGGTCTAGTTCCACCTGGTATCTGCGCTTGTACCAATCGGTAATAGCCAGGCGCAGCTTGTAGATACCGCGGGATGCCGAATAGCGATGATTACGCGGGTTGCGCGCTGCCTCGCAAAGCTTATCCACTATAAACTGGGGGGTAGGCAGATCCGGGTTGCCCATCCCCAAATCGATAATATCCTCTCCGGCCCAGCGCGCCTGTTGCTTTAAATTGGTAACCACGCTGAAGACATAGGGCGGCAGTCTTTTTATCCGATGAAATTCTTCCACTTGTTTTCTCTATTCCAAAAACGGTTTATAAGAATAACGGGTATTCATATCCCGTACAATATTAACAATTTTAGCCAGAATCTTTTTCTGCACCTCATATCCGGCTTCCAGGTTTTCCTTGATATTGCGCTCGTAATCGTTGTTGTTGATCACCACAACCTTGACTGGTTTGATGGCGGTGGCGCGGGCCGAATGGGGCTTATTGTCGAAAAAGGACAACTCGCCGAAACAATCCCCCTCCTTTAACAGCGATACCCGCTCCTCCTTGCTGTCGAAACGCATAATAGGAATGGTTATCTCGATCATCCCCTCGCTGATCAGATAGAGATTCCCGCCCTTTTCGCCATAGTTGAACAGCACCTCGTCAGCCTGGTAACTTTCTTCCTTGGTGGCTTTGGCGATTAATTCCAGTTCCTCGTCGCTAAGTTCACGGAACAAAACATAGTTACGTAACTGGTCAACCCATTTCGATGCCATAATTACCCCCCTTGAATTCAAGGAGGAGCTGAATCGCTCCCCTATATTTCTATATTTAAGTCGTGAGTTTTTCTTTAACCCATAAATTAACTAATGTTTCCGTAGATACCCCGCGTTTTTTGGCTTGTTCTTTTACTTGAGACAGCAAATCATTGGCAATTGCTACAAAAGTAGTCCTTTCCTCCGGCACATATTTCAATTGTACCATATGGGAAGGATAATCGGCCACGCTGTGAGTATCCCAAAAGTCTGCCGCATCCTTAATACTCATATTTTTAGGGATTGAATTCGCTTTATTTGCCATATTGCCTGCGCTCCTTTTCATCCATATCACGGGCGGTTACAATTAACGCTCGATTTCTAAATTTGCGGATAAAAATAATGGTTACATATCGTCCGGCATTGGTGCATCCATACGCCGAATAAACATCTTCGCCATCAATTTTCCCATTTTCCAGAAAACGATATTTAGGATAATTAGCTAATACCTGTTCAACTTCATCTTGGGTTAGATGATGTTTATAGGCTAACTTGTCTACAATTTTTTCAAGCCAAATTGTACCGGTAATTTTCATTTATAGTCTAAAATAATTGATTTGCTTCCCTTAACCCATTTGCGCCACTTCCCCGGCGTGATAGGAACTACGCGCCAAAGGTTGGGACATAACCTGACGAAACCCCAGCTTCAAACCCAATTCCCTATATTCCTCAAACTCCTGCGGGGTAAGATAACGCTCCACCTCCAGGTTTTTCAAGGTCGGCCTCAGGTATTGACCGATTACGAGCAAATCACATGCCATCCGGTGCAAATCAAGCATGACCTGTTCAACTTGATCTTTGGTCTCTCCCAAACCCAGCATCAGACCGGATTTAGTGCGGATTTGGGGATTTAGCGATTTTATCTGCGCTAACACTTCCAATGACCGCCGGTAATCGGCCTGGGAGCGCACCCGGCTGTATAACTGCGGCACTGTCTCCAGGTTGTGATTGAAAATGTCTGGTGCCGCCTTCGCAATCTGAGTTATAGCCTTCAAATCGCCGCCGAAATCGGGCGTCAAGATTTCAACCAAAGCTTCCGGCAGCAATTCCCTGACCGCCTGAATTGTAGCGGTAAAATGAGCGGCTCCGCCGTCCGGCAGATCATCTCTGGTAACCGAGGTAATCACCACATGCCGTAATTCCAGCTTATGGCTGACCTGCGCCACCTGTAACGGCTCATCTGGATCAAGGGCTTGCGGGGTTCCCTTATCGACGGCACAAAAACCGCAGCCGCGGGTACAGATATTACCCATGATCAAAAATGTCGCTGTATCTTTCGAAAAACACTCCCCCAAATTGGGACAGCGCGCCGATTCGCAAACCGTATGTAACCTGGCTTGCCGCAACAGCGCTTTCATCTGGTGCACCTGAGCGCCGGGGACAGTCTTTTTCACCAGCCAGGAAGGCAGCCGTTGTCCTTTATCTTTCATATTATAGCCCGTAATGAGAAATGTCAAGAGAACAAGTGAGAGTGTTTTTATTGTAATAGTTCACCCCACATGGGTAACCGGTATCAACTCATTTCTATCGGGGACACATTTCCCGCTAGCCACATCTTCCACCTTATGTAAAATCTCTGCCGAGTAATACCGGTTCCCGCATTTGTCGCAGACGCCAATCGGCACGTTTTCCAGGATAACAAACCCTTTTTTATATTTGAAGGCTTCCTGGGCGACTATCTTTTCTCTGACTATCCCGGTACAATATTCGCATTTGTAGCCGTACATTTTTATCTCCTATAATTCTTTAGCTTCATAAACAGTTATAATTGATGGTCTCGTAAAAAGTCGTCATTCCCACGAAAGTGGGAATCCAGCTTGGTTTTAACTATCTGAAAAGACTGGATTCCCGTTTTCACGGGAATGACAAGAAAATGAGGGTTTTGACTTTTTACGAGACCATCAATAATTCGCTTGGACAAAATAAAACCTCAAATAATTAGAAATACGTCACTCCCCATCCAGCCCGTACTTTCTCAACTTCTGCCAAAGCGTGGAGCGGGAGATTTTCAGGGATTCGGCGGCTTGGGATTTATTGCCGCCGACGTGTTTGAGCACCCGGCGGATGTGTTGCTTCTCCATTTCATCCAGGGAGAGATTGCTTAAAGAATCTATGTCCGCTAAAGCCGTTCCATCGTTCATATCCAGCGGCAGATGTGCCGGAGTAATAACCGCATCGGCTAAAAGCGTCGCCCGTTCCATGGCATTCTTCAATTCCCGCACATTACCCGGCCAGGCGTGATCCTGTAAGAATTCCTGAGCCTGGGGCGTTATCTCTTTTACCGCCTTTTTGAATTCCCGGTTATATTGATCCAGGAAATATTGCGCCAGCGGCAGAATATCCTCCTTGCGTTCCCGTAAAGGCGGGATTTCAATCACCATGACCTTTAGCCGATAATACAAATCCTGGCGGAAGGTCTTTTCCTTGACCATCTGCTGTAAATTACGGTTGGTAGCGGCGATGATCCTGGTATCAATTTTAATGTCCTTGCTCTCCCCGACCCGGCGGATGGTTTGGGTTTCCAGCACCTGGAGGAATTTGGGTTGCAGCATTAATTTCATTTCCCCGATCTCGTCCAGAAAGGCTGTCCCCCCATCGGCCAGTTCGAACAAGCCTTTGCGGTCTTCCTTGGCGTCGGTGAAAGAGCCTTTCTTGTGACCGAAAAGCTCGGTGTCCAGTAATGTCTCCGGGATAGTACTGCAATCGATCTTGATCAGCGGTTTATCGGCGCGCTGACTCCGGCAATGAATGAGATTGGCGATGACCTCCTTGCCGCAGCCGCTCTCGGCCTGCAACAAAACTGAGGTGCGCGGGGTTTTGCTGACCATCTCGATCAACTGGCGGATTTTTCTGATTTGTGGGTTTTGGCCGATAAACATCGGGGCGGGGCTTAGCTCTTTTTGCCGGCGCAGATAAGCCACTTCATCCTTCAGGCTGACTGTTTCCAGCGCCTTTTGGATTACCAGACGCATCTCATCTAAAAGAAACGGCTTGCCGATGTAGTCATAAGCCCCCAGTTTCATCGCCCTTACCGCAATCCCGACTTCACCGAAGGCGGTCATCATGATAATCGGCAATTGGGGCTGAGCGGCCTTGATCTTGTCCAAAATCTCCAAGCCATTCATGTCGGGCAGGCAGATGTCTAAAAGCACCAGATCGAAATCCTGCTTTTCCATGATTTGGAAAGCCTCAAAGCCGCGGGATACACCTGCCACTTCATATCCGTTTTTCTCCAAACCCTTGGTTAGAGAAAAACGCAAATTTTCCTCGTCATCCACAATTAATAAACGTCGGTTCATATGGCTAACCTACAATCCCACTTGCCTTAATCTTTTATCCACCGCCTTCATGACGATAATTCTTTCAATGCCGGTGGTCATGTTTAAAGTGTTTTTAAAATACTTGAGCGCTTCGAAAATCATATTGTACAAACCTTCGGTCAAGGCAAAGCTTTCCACCCCTTTGACCAGGAAATCCTGGAATATTTTTACTGAGGATTTGCGCAGGTGCGAGGCGTCGTAAGATTTCTCATCCAGCCGGCCGTCGTCGAAAATGATTGATAAATTGCCCTGACCGTCCATAGTGGGGGGGATAATCTCGACAAAATCCCGCAGCTCCTTCCAAACATCGGAAATGATAATCCAAAATAAAATAATAGATTTGTTCTTGACCAAAACTTCGGCAAAGTGTTCTTCTAAAACAAAAAAGGTTCCCCTGGTTTTAGGATTATATTTTAAGAACTCATTGGCGAATTTCATATCCTCGTCGATATGGGTTTTGAAGGTCTCCCAGTTAAACGAGGGTATTGCCTGTAAAAAATAAAGGGCGCGGTTTAGTGCTTTTTTTATCCCCCTGGGGGTATTGATACTGGCTATATCGAATAATTTAATTAGTTCCCCTGTTTTTAATTCAAATCCCTTTTCAATTACCGCTAATTCTTCCTTTTGTTCGGCAATAAAAACATCCCTTATGGTTTTATCCATAACCGGGATATGAAAATTAAATCCAAAAAATTTTTCCAAGTATTTTTCGCGGTTAACTCCTTGTTTTGATTCCGGGTATTTACTGTTTAGCGCATCGACAATAATTTGGGAGTCTAAGGCAAAGATAAAATAACATTTATCGGCGGCCAGAAACAATTCCACCAGTTCCAGAAATTCGGCTATTTTATCAGGGGCACATTTATCCAGGTCGTCGATAAAAAATATCAGCTTTTCCTTGTTGCGCTCTTTTAACATGGTTTTGACTAATTTTTCGTAACCGTATTTAGCCTCCTGCCCCTTATCCGAAAACAATTCACTTCCGGCGGCATCTGTGGTTAGCTGCTTTTCCAGCGCCTGGAATTTGGCCGCCAGCATCATGTCATTAGCCACTTCGGTTACCGGACGCGTTCCCAGATCCAAAAAAGCCTTGCCCAGACTGCGGAACTCGTTTTCCGCCAGCCCCCCTTTGGCCATAATTTTGCCTTTTAACAATTTAAGCAGCGGCCAGACCAAATTCGGCTCGCTTTTATGCTCTCTGGCGTTAAACCAAAGCGGATAAAAACTCCCCTCATTGGTCAGCTTTTTGGCCATCCTCTTCATCAAAGAGGTTCGTCCCATTCCCGCTGAGCCGTAAATGGCGATATTAAAAGGCGTTTTAGCCAGATTTACCGCTTTTAAAATACACTCGATAAAAAATTCATGCTGCAATAAATCTTTGCCGTCGATTAAAAAATTGTCTGACAGAAATTCCATTTTTAAACCCTATTTTTCACAACAGAGCCGTAGACTCCGCGATAGTGGGAATATATGGTTATATCCGTCTGGAGCGTGCCCAAAGCGTCTCCGGTGCAATATCGATATTTCCCGGCCAAACCACAGTGCCATATCGGACGGAGGCTTTGAAGAATAGCGGAGAGTTGAGGAGCTTGACAAAAGGTTTCTTGTCCAAATACTGCTTCATGTCGAAAATACGGGTTTCGCCATTTTCAAAACCCAGTTCCATGGTATAATCATCACGAGTCTTTACACTAATAACATCAAGTAACGTTTCCATAAATAGTTTCCTTTATTGGAGTGGAGTGATACGAAACGGTTCGTCGCCGTTAACGGCAAGTTCCCAGTCTGCCATAAGCTCGTCCCTGTGAATATCGATCCAAACCTGCACCATTCGCAGTTGGCGCAAGGGAAAATCCCCGGCAAGAACACGACCATCATCGATTGCAATAGAAGCCTTCTTCCCCTGGTAGCGAACATGAATGTGCGGCGTATGGTGCTGTTCGCTATCTTCATAGAAAATGGAAACCAGAATTCCGAAGAACATGGAGATTGTCGGCATCCATTCTTCTCCTTTTTTTAAATTATTAAATTTTTCTTCGTGTCCTTCGTGCTCTTCGTGGTTATCTAAAACCTCACGTGCAGGACTTAAACTCCAGAATCAAATCGCCCGTCTCCACCTGGGTATTTTTTTCCACCACAATTCGCTCTACCACTCCATCTACGTTGGAGCAGACGGAGGCTTCCAGCTTCATGGCTTCGATGGCCAGCAGTTTGTCGCCTTTGACCACCGGATCGCCCGGCTTTACGCAAATCTCCACTACCATTCCCGGCATGGGGGATGAGACATGACAGGGGTTGTCCGGGTCGGCCTTGGGGTTTTTCCTGGTCTTGACAAACAGCGCCTTGTCTTCCACCGTGATATTGCGCGGCTCGCTGTTGACCTCGTAGAACAGGGTGCGGGTGCCGTCTTCCTTGGGTTTGGAGATGCCCAGCAGCTTAATCTCGATAGTTTTACCGGGAGCAAATTCCAGCGAGACCTCCTGTCCAATATTCAGGCCGTACAGGAAAATTTCGGTCGGCAGCAGGCTGACATCGCCGTAATGACTGTGCTGTTTGGCATATTCCAGAAAAACCTTAGGGTAGAGCAGATAGGAGATAATATCATAATCCGGCGCTTTGCGCTGAAGCTTGCGCTCCAGTTCCGCTTTGGCCGCCTCCAGGTCTACCGGCTTCAAGCTCTTGCCCGGACGCTCAGTCAGCGGCTTTTCCCCCTTCAGCACCGCCTGCTGCAACTCCGGCGGAAACCCTCCCGGCGGCTGCCCCAAATCGCCCTTGAAAAATCCGATCACCGAATCGGGAAAGTCGATGTTGGGCGCCTTTTGCAACACCTCCTCCGGCTTAATATTATTAGTAAGCAAATATAGTGCCATATCTCCCACTATTTTAGAAGATGGAGTGACTTTTACAATGTCGCCGAGCAGTTGATTGACCGAGGCGTACATCTTCTTCAATTCCCCCCAGCGGTCGGTCAGCCCCATAGACTGCGCCTGCGGCCAGAGGTTGGTATACTGCCCGCCGGGAATCTCATGCTGGTAGATTTCGGCGGAACTGGCCAGCAGACCGCTTTCAAACGGGTAATAATACTCCCGCACAATCTCCCAGTAATCGGCGTATTTATTCAAATCCTCCAGGGACAATTCCGTATCCCGTTCGGTATGCTGCATCGCCGCCACAATCGAATTTAAGTTGGGCGAAGAGGTCAGCCCGGACATGGAACTGATGGCGGCGTCCACTATATCCACCCCGGCCTCGGCGGCCTTGAGGATGGAAGCGGCCTGCACCCCAGAACTGTCATGGGTATGGAAATGGATCGGCAGGCTGATCTCCTCCCGCAGGGTGCGCACCAGCTTTTCCGCGGCATAGGGCTTGCACAGTCCGGCCATGTCCTTGATACACAGGATATTGGCGCCCATTTTCTCCAGCCGTTTGGCCAAATCCACATAGTACCTGAGGTTGTACTTCTGCCGCCGCTCATCCAGAATATCGCCGGTATAGCAAATCGCCGCTTCCGCAAGCATCCCGGAATCCCGTACCGCCTCTAGCGCCACCGCCATGTTCTCGTCCCAGTTGAGCGAATCGAAGATGCGGAATACATCGATCCCGTATTGGGCGGAAAGTTTCACAAATTCCCGCACCACATTATCGGGATAGCTGGTATAGCCTACGGCATTCGCCCCCCTCAGCAACATCTGAAACAGGATGTGCGGTATCTTCTCCCGCAGTTGGATCAGGCGCTCCCAGGGGCACTCCCGCAGGAATCTTAAGGGGGCATCGAAGGTTGCCCCGCCCCACATCTCGATGGAAAACAAACCGGGGTTGTCGTGACCGAAAACTTCCGCCACCGCCAGCATATCATGGGTGCGCGTCCGGGTAGCCAGCAGCGATTGATGGGCGTCGCGCATAGTGGTATCGGTAATCAGCAGGCGTTTTTGCTCCCGGATCCAGCGCGAAAAGCCTTCCGCCCCCAACTCCCGGAAAATCTCCCGGCTACCCTTGACGATCCGGTAGCCCGGATTGGGTTCGGGAACCTTGATGTCGCGGAACTTGCGCTCCCGATCCGGTTTGGGAACGATGGGGTTGCCGTTGATGGTGATCTCCGAGATGTACTCCAGCAGATGCGAGGACTTATCCCGGCTCGGTTTGAACTGGAACAAATCCGGATGGGTGTCGATAAAGGAGGTGGTGCATTTCCCGGCCAGAAAGGTTTCATTGGTAAGCACGTTTTCCATAAAGGCCAGGTTGGTTTTGACCCCCCGCACCCGGAATTCCTTGATCGCCCGCAGCATCTTATGCACCGCGTCCTCAAAATCCAGGGAAAGCGAGGTAACCTTGACCAAAAGCGAATCGTAATAAGGGGTAATCATCCCGCCCACAAAGGCCGAGCCTGCGTCCAGACGGATACCGAAACCGGCGGGAGATTGATAGAACTCGATGCGGCCATGGTCGGGGATGAACTTGTTTTCCGGGTCTTCCGTGGTCAGACGGCACTGGATGGAATAACCGCGCATGGCGACGGCCCCCTGATTCGGCAGGTTGACTTCTTTGCTATTGAGCGGATAACCTGCGGCCACCATAATCTGGGTTTTTACCAAATCCACGCCCGTTATCATTTCGGTGATGGTGTGCTCGACTTGGATGCGGGTGTTGACCTCGATAAAGTAAGGGTTCCAGTCCTTGTCCACCAGGAACTCGACGGTGCCGGCGTTTTGATAGTCGATGGATTTGGCCAGGGTCACTGCATAGCGGCAAATCTTTTCCCGCACCTGCGGGCTTATTAAAAGGCAGGGCGCCATCTCCAGCACCTTTTGATGGCGGCGCTGGATGGAGCAGTCCCGCTCATAGAGATGCACCACGTTGCCGTAATGATCGCCCATGATCTGCACTTCAATGTGCTTGGCGTTTTCGATCACCTTCTCCAGGAAAATATCGCCGCAGCCGAAAGCGGCTTGCGCCTCCCGCTGGGCTTGCAGGTATAAATCCTTTAGTTCGGAAGGTTCGCGCACAATGCGCATCCCGCGCCCGCCGCCGCCGAACGATGCCTTGATAATCACCGGCCAGCCGTGCTTTTCACACCATGTTTGCGCCTCATCCAGGCTGACCGCCTTTTCTGTTCCCGGAACCATGGGCAATCCGGCGTTTTTGGCGCATCGTTTGGCCGCCGTTTTATCGCCCATCTGCGCGATCACCTTATGGCTGGGGCCGATGAAGATGACCCCCTCCTCCTTGCATCTTTTGGCAAACTGCGGGATTTCCGACAAAAAGCCGTAGCCGGGATGGATGGCGTCCGCCCCGTACTTTTTGGCGAGGTTCAAAATCCCCTCGATGTCCAGATAAGCCTTGACCGGATTCAAGCCTTCGCCGACCAGGTAGGCTTCATCCACCTTATGCCGATGCAAAGATAACCGGTCATGGTGCGAGTAAATCCCGATAGTAGCAATCCCCAACTCGGCGCAAGCCCGGTGCACCCGGATGGCGATCTCCCCCCGGTTGGCGATCAGTATTTTCTTGATTTTTTTTATCTTGTGGTTTTTTTTCATAGGCGGATGCGCTCTCCTTTGTAGGTGGGCGGTTTGGTTTATTTTATTAAATTTCCCCCTTTGGCAAAGGGGGACTAAGGGGGATTTGTAACTTGTTATTTTCCATATAGAATTTAATCTTTAGTGTGTTGGGATAATCACTTAAGGTTGACTTCAATTTGAAAATCTCCCTTAATCCCTCTTTGCAAAAGAGGGAAACCGAATGCAGCGTTTATTTCCGGAAACGCTCTTGATTTTTTTATCTTTTGTACCCTCATCCCAACCTTCTCCCAGGGGGCGAAGGAGCTTTGTTACACTTCCTCTAACGTATGATATTCCCCTTGTTTCATTTCCAGTCCAATCTTTTTTAATTCCGCCAGTTCTTTTGTTGAAAGCTGAAGCTCTTTTTTCTCCCGCTCTTCCAAATATTCCACAAAAAATTCCACTTCGCAAAGAGAATATTCCTTTAATTCTTCTAACTTATGGGTAATTTCTTTAATTAATTTTTCTCTGGCAATTTGGGTCATTTTAAACTCCTTCATTTTTAATCAAATCGGCAGTAGCAGGGTGGGCTGTGCCCACCAAACATATCTTTTAATTTTATTTAGCCGTCTGAATTAACCCAATATCCCTTTTCAGCCAGTCATTTACAAGCGTTTCTATGTTGATTCCCTTTTCTCCTGCGATTTTACTTATGTAATCGGCTACATCCGGTTCCAAATAAACAGGCAAATTTAATTCAGCTTTAGGGTTGTAGAATTTCCCCCGCTCTCCCTTAGAAAAATCATATTCTTTTTTCATAGGCTTAACTCCTCATACTGTTTAGATTCTTTCTTGGTGGCTTTGCGCGCCGAAATAATGCGAATGTTGCAAGCTGAGGCGTCGATACCGTGAAAGGTATGAATAACCACAAGCAAGGCTCCCTCGCTATCAAGGCCGATACTGCTCCAACGGTCTTCTTCCAGACTGTGTTCATCGTCGAATACAGAAATAGCCTGTGGGTCAAGAAAAACGGTTGCAGCACGTTGAAAAGTTATGCGATGTTTGTGTAGATTTAGTTTTGCCTTTACGGGATCCCATTCGAAATTATAACGCATTGTCGCCTGCCCTGACGCTGTTTAAGTTACGTCCACACCCATTGTGTTACCCCCGAATTACCCCGGCGCAACGTTCGCATAATGTCGGATAGTCGGCGTCTTTCCCGACGCTGGGGTAGTAGTTCCAGCAGCGTTCGCACTTTTGGGATGTGGATAGGTCTACGCCTGCCTTGATCATTCCCAGGGTTTGATGCTCTTCGCCGCCGCTGACTTTGTGCAGATTGGCGTCAAACTCATTCAGAGCTTTCAACACAACCGCCGATACGATGAATATTTCGGACAACAGCGTCTCTTTGCCTTGCAACTTCTCTAAGGCCTCAGCCGTTAGATACAAGCTGACGCCGGCTTCCAGAAACGATCCCATCAGTTTTTGGTTGCGGGCGGCTTCCAGGCTTTTGTAGACGATGGTGCGCACGCCTAATAATTGCTCCCAGGTGTTGGCTAATTCCTGATTGATATACTTTTCGTTGACTTCAGGCATTGTCGCCAGATGAACGCTTGGCTCAGCTACCATCCCCTGCGGCATGGACTGCCAGACTTCCTCGGCGGTAAAGGAGAGAATCGGCGCCATCAATCGTACCAGGGAGTGCAGAATCTCCCAAAGAACGGTTTGCGCCGAACGATGCAGACGGCTGTTTTTGGCCGAACAATAGAGCCGGTCTTTGAGAATGTCCAGATAGACGGCGCTTAAAGTCACGGTACAGAAGTTATGCAGGCTGTGGTAAATTACATGAAACTCGAAGGTCTGATAGGCATTATTGATGTTCCGAATCAAATCTTGTAATTTATGCAATGCCCAGCGGTCTAATTCCAGCAATTGTTCATAGGGCAGACTGTCGCCAACCGGGTTGAAATCGGCCAGATTGCCCAACAGAAAGCGGCAGGTGTTGCGGATGCGCCGGTAAGCCTCGGTCAGGCGCAGGAGTATTTCCGGAGAGATGCGTACATCCTCCTTATAATCCTCCGCCGCCACCCAAAGGCGCAATATCTCCGCGCCGTTTTGCTCGATAATCTTCTGCGGGGCGATCACGTTGCCCTGGGATTTGGACATCTTCTTGCCTCTGCCGTCCACCACAAAGCCATGGGTCAGCACGCTCTGATAGGGGGCTTTGCCCTGGTTGGCCACCCCGATAAGCAAGGAACTGTGGAACCAGCCGCGGTGCTGATCTGATCCTTCCAGATATAAGTCCGCCGGGGAATTTAGATGGGGATTGCCAGCTAAAACCGCGGCAAAACTTGCGCCGGAATCGAACCAGACGTCCAGAATGTCCATCTCTTTGGTAAATTCACTGCCGCCGCATTGGGCGCAGACCGTTCCAGCCGGAAGCAGTTCCCGGCTTTCTTTCGTAAACCAGATGTCGCTGCCCTCGGCTTCCATCAAATCGGCCACATGCGCAATAATCCGATCATCCAGCAAAAGCTGATGGCATCCGGCGCAGTAAAAGGCGGTAATCGGTACGCCCCAGGAGCGCTGCCGGGAAATACACCAGTCCGGACGGTTGGCGATCATGTTGGAAATACGCTCCTGACCCCAGGGCGGAATCCACTGGACGCGGGCGATTTCAGCTAAAGCGCGTTGGCGAAGGGACTTGCGTACTGAATTGTCATTGCGAGGCAATCTTATTGCCGAAGCAATCTCAGACGCACGGGTAGAGATTGCTTCGCTTCCTTCGGTCGCTCGCAATGACGTTTCATCCATAGAGATAAACCATTGCTCGGTTGCCCGGAAGATCAAGGGGTTCTTGCAACGCCAGCAGTGGGGATAGGTATGACCGATGGTTTGCGTGGCCAGTAACGTTCCATTTTCCTGTAAGTGTTTGACAATCAGGGGATTGGCTTGCCACACGAACAGGCCGCCCCATAAAGGCAGATCGGCTGCAAATTTGCCGATTCCGTCCACCGGGTTATAAATCTGCAAGCCGTATCTCATCCCGCTGACATAGTCCTCCTGCCCGTGACCGGGTGCGGTGTGGACGCAGCCGGTACCTTGCTCCAGCGTCACATAGGGGGCGATGATGATCAGCGATGTGCGGTCATAAAAGGGATGACGACAGTGGGTGCGCTCCAGCAGTTTGGCCTTGAAGGTCTGCAATACCTGATAATCGGCGATACCGATTTGCTTCATGCAGGTATCCAGCAGACCGGCGGCCAGAATAAAGTTTCCCTTTTCTGTCTTCACCAGTACGTAATCAAATTCCGGATGCAGGGCGACAGCTAAATTGGCCGGTAATGTCCAGGGGGTGGTCGTCCAGATAATTATTGACGTTTCTTCCGCCAAACCTAAAGCCGCCAGTGCGGACGGCTCTAAGGCGAATTTGACGTAGATGGAAGGCGATTGATGCTCCTGATATTCGACCTCGGCCTCAGCCAGGGCGGTGGCGCAGGAGGTGCACCAATGCACCGGTTTGTTGCCCCGGTAGATCAGCCCGTTTTTCACAATCTGCCCCAACTGGCGCACGATGTCGGCCTCATATTTATAGGCAAAAGTCAGATAGGGATGCTCCCAATCCCCCAAAACCCCCAGACGCTTGAATTCCTCCCGCTGGATATCGATATACTTTTGGGCGTATTCCCGGCAAAGCTGGCGCTTCTGATATTTATCGATCCCGGCCTTTTTGGCTCCCAGATTCTTGTCGACCTGATGTTCAATGGGCAGGCCGTGGCAGTCCCAACCGGGGATATAGTGGGATTGGTAACCGGACATGGTTTTGGATTTGACGATGAAGTCTTTGAGGATTTTATTCAAGGCATGGCCGATATGGATATTGCCGTTGGCGTAGGGGGGGCCGTCGTGCAGGGTGTATTTGCCCTTGACCGCCTTTTTCTGAAGTATTTGGGAATGAAGGTTGATTTTCTTCCAAAAATCCAGAAGCTTCGGCTCGTTTTGGGACAGACCGGCCTTCATGGGGAAAGAGGTTTGCGGTAGATTCAGAGTGTCTTTATAATCCATTTTACACGATCCTTTTTTAGTTGTCGGTTGTCGGTTGTCGGTTAAAATTACTTTCCTT
>JACRJN010000101.1 GCA_016235675.1 Candidatus Schekmanbacteria bacterium | reverse complement strand
GGGCAGAGATTGCTTCGCTCACCTAAAGGTCGCTCGCAATGACATAAACGGTATAATTGAAATTTCCAAGTCCCTTACATCAACTGATAGCGTTTCATTTTGCGATAAAGGGTTTTATAATCCACTTGTAAAAGTTTGGCCGCCTTTACCTTGTTGCCTTTGGTGCTTTGCAGGGTATTTTCGATTACCTTTTTCTCTACCTCCTCGGTAGTTCTTTGGGCGATTTCGTGTAACGACGCACCTGTCTGGGAAAAAAGCAGGGGATCGGCCATCCCGCCGCTGTTATTATTGCCGGATGTCTGGTTCTGAAATAAATGTTGGGGTTCGATCATATCGGGACTCAGCAAAACCGCGCGGCGAATGGTGTTGCGCAATTCCCGGACATTCCCTCTCCAATCATTTTCCAAAATTTTATTGATAGCGGCGGGGGTAAAGCCATTCACCTTTTTGCCTAATTCGCTATTGGTTTCATCTAAAAATTTCTTGGCCAGAAAAAATATATCTTCTTTTCGTTCCCGCAGCGGCGGCAGGTAAATAGTAAATTCATTCAACCGATGGAAAAGATCGCGGCGAAAATTGCCTTGCGTCACCTCATCATCCAGCGGCATATTCGATGCGGCCACAATTCTTACATCCACTTCTATCGGCCTGTTCCCCCCTAAATGGTATAAGCAACGCTCCTGGATTACCCGCAGCAGCTTTTTTTGCGCTCCCAGGGGAATATTGGCCAGTTCATCCAAAAAGAGCGTGCCCCCGTTAGCCATCTCGAAATAACCGGCTTTCGCTTGATTGGCTCCGGTAAACGCTCCCCTTTCATATCCGAAAAGCTCGCTTTCAAAAAGACTTTCCGGGATGGCCGTGCAATCGACGGGAACAAAGGGTTTATCTTTGCGCAGGCTTTTACTGTGGATAAAATGCGCCACCAGTTCCTTACCGGTGCCGGTATCCCCCTGGATAATCACCGAAAAATTGGTCTTGGCCACCTGATTGGCCTGATAACTGATTTGCTGAATTTGCTGGCTGTTCCCCATCAGATTTACTAACGAGGTCTGATCGTGAATCTGTTTGCGCAGATTTTCCACTTCCATTTGTAAACTGTGATAATCGACCGCTCTTTTGATGGTAAACAATATCGTCTTGTTCTCAAAAGGCTTGGTGAGATAATCGTAGGCGCCCAACTTCATGGCCTGCACGGTGGAACGGATGTCGCCGTAAGCTGTGAGCATGATCACCGGCACCGGATAGTGGCTCTGTTTGATTTTTTGCAGGGTTTGTATCCCGTCCAGAACCGGCATTTTTATGTCCAACAAAACCAAATCGGGAACATTGTTGTGCAGGTGATCTATGGCAGCCTGACCGTTGGCGGCCTGATCCACGGCAAAACCCTCGGACTCGATAATATTGGCCAATAACCAGCGCATGTCTTCTTCATCGTCGACTACCAAAACAGTTTTTTTTCTGTTTTCTTCGCTCATCTTCGAATATCTCCTGACTTCTTTTCTGCCAGAAAACGGTAGCACAGGCATCTTGCCTGTGATGTGGGCAACGCCCACACAAAAACGGTGCAATGCTGTGGGTTAAATCGAATACAGTTCACTTAACGTAGCGCAGACCTTCAGGTCTGCTCCTTCGTTCCCGCCGAAGCCACCCCATAAGCAGGGATAGAAGCCCTGCGCTACGTCTTAAGTGAACGGTATTGGGGTTAAATTGAAAGCTTCCATGCTGTGCCGCAACACACAGGCGGGACGCCTGTGCTACCAAGAAACAACACACAGGCTGGACGCCTGTGCTACCATCAAATTTCCGCTTCCTCAATATATCCGGTATCTTTGGGCGCTATCGGGATACATAAGGTGATTTTAGCTCCGCCGGCGCTTGCATTTTCCGCTTTAATCACCCCGCGGTGGGCTTCGATGATTCTTTTGGAAACAGACAGTCCCAAACCCACGCCGCGCATTCTGGTGGTAAAGAACGGCTCAAAAACATTCCCGATATTTTCCTTGGGGAATCCCGGCCCGTTATCGATAAAACTTACGCAAAGACAATTTGTTTCCACATTTATCGTCATAATGACTTTAATCCCGCCGTGATCGGAAAGCGCCTCGATAGAGTTCAGAATGATATTAACCATAACCTGTTCCAGTTGATGTTTATCACCCCAGATAAATGGTAGTTGATCCGGGTATTCTTCGGATGTTTTTATAGATTTTTTCGCCAGTTCCGTACTTAATAACAGCAAGGTGCGGTGAACAATATCGACCATACTCACTGCCTGCATTTCCATTTCGCTTTGATCGGTCGGTCGGGCAAGTTGCAGCAGGGTTTTAATCACTTTTGCGGAAGCGCTGGCGTTACGGGCGATCACGGTCAAATGTTCCTGTATCTCCTTAGGGGGTTTGAGTTTTTGCAGACAAAACTGAGCAGAGCCGGCGATAATGCTTAAGGGGTTGCCTAAGTCATGCGCCAAACCCAGGGAGATTTGACCTACCGCCAGCATTTTTTGGGAGTCGAATAAATTTTGCTCCTGAAGTTTATTCAAGGTTATATCCTGCGTCAATTCCAGCACTTGTTCTATTTGACCGTCAGCATTATAAATGGGAGTAGTGGTTATCTGATAATATATTTTTCTCTCCCCATTCAAGCAGGATTGTTCATGCTGGTGAAATTGTCCGTCTTGGAAAGTCCGGTCGGCCGGGCAGTCAGGACAAGGTTCCTGCCGTTGATAATACATCTGGTAGCAATAGCGTCCCTCGAAATTGGTGGTCCCGAAGGCTTTTTGGATAGTGTCGTTAGCCCAATAAATCTTCTTGTCGGGGCTGATTACCGACAACTGAGCGCCGATAGCGCTGACGATGCCGTTTAACTTCTGCTCTTCCTTTTTTATTTCCTGGGTGCGTTCGGCTACCTCTTTTTCCAATTGTCTGGTATAAGCCGCTTTACTTTCCGCTTCCATCCGTTTTTTGTTAATACGCAGAATAAAAAGAGCCGCGCCCAAGGTAGTAACGGCAATTAAGCCGACAAAGCCCGCCAATTGATAAAAGCTTTCCAGCAACAGCAGAGTAATTTCACTGTAGGAAGCCGTTACTACCAGAGTCCAGATACGGTTCCCGATATGTATCGGAGAGTGGGCGATTAATTTTCGTTCTCCGGTAGCCGATAAAAACTCCCCTTTGCCTGACTCCGCCTGGGAAAGCATCCGTTTTTCCGCTTCGAAATAGTTAACATGGCACTCCCAGCAACTGGAATCGGCTTTAAAAATTGAGCGGTCTATCATCTCCGGATGTTCGGGATGATGCAACAAAACCCCGTTTTCATCAAACAGCCAGGCATAACCGGTTTGGCCCAAACGTATCGGTGAAATGAAACGGCTGACGATCTTATCGACGGAAATTAAAAATATCAGGATATTGGCTTTTTGCGTCGGTTCTTTAGCCTGAAGATTGTTAAGCCTTAACGACAGGATGATCCATTTATTATTAATGGCGCTATCCAGCTCTTTGCCCAGCTTGAAACCAACCGAAGTGTAAACCTGGTTGCTTTCCGCCTGCTGCGCTTTGTAAAAATAAATCTCCCTGGCGATAGAGTGCCCCCTCATTTGAGGGTGGGTGATGCAGAATTGGACTTCCCCTTCCGAACTGACCATCCAGATGTCGGTAAGTGCCGTGCGGCTGAAATTGCTGAAAAAGGGCAGCGCCAAATCCGGATACGACAAATTATCATGAGCGGATAACTCTTTGAAAAGCAGCATGTTTTGCCGCAACGACATCAGATACTCTTCAATACCCGTCGCCGCTTCCTGGGCTAAAAAAACCTGCTGAGTGCTGAATTGCTCGGCCATCTCCCGATCGGTGGTGCTGTAAACATAATAGCCGAAAGCTATGGATAACAGCAACATAGTCAGGGCAAAGCCCCAAATGATATACTGTAAATTGACTTCTTTTTTCTTCTGCATATCCTGGGCACTCTCTGCCGGAAAATCTAATATTGTAGTTACCCGATTTATCGGGTGCCGCGCGTAGATTTGTAGGGTAGGCTGTGCCCACCATAAAACAACAGGGATTTTTAGAATATTCGTGAGTTTGATTTAATGGTGGGCGCAGCCCACCCTACAAATCTAACCACATTTTATAACCCCCCAACCGCGACCTTACCGTCTATCAAAACAAGCTCCGGATTTAACGCCTCATTAACTATATATTCTTCTATTCTGTCCTGCGCCAAATGATCCGGCGCCGCGATGGCAATAATATCCGCATATTTGCCGCAGGTTAACGATCCGGTTTCCGCCTCCAGACCTAAAGCCTTCGCCCCGTGCAAAGTAGCTATTTTTATCACTTCCGCAAAGCTCAGCCAGGGATTTTCGTAAGATAAGAGCCTCATTTCCCGGAACAGATTGAGTTCATCGTTGCTTGCCAGGCTGTCGGTACCTAAAACTACATTTACGCCGTTTCGATACAAGGTTTGCAGGTGCAAATTACTGTGCCCCAGCCGGCGGTTACTGGCCGGACACGTTACCAGATGGATTTTGCTTTGAAGCAAAACGGCATAATCCGCTTTATCCAGATAGTTCAGGTGCACCAATAACGCATCCGGCACCAGCAGGTGCAGATTTTTCAGATAGTTCACCGGGCTGCAACCGGGTGCCTGCCAGGCGTCGTCCCAAACACCCCGCCACTTTAAAAATTCCCGGAAAGCACCAAAGCCGTCGGCTAAAAAATTAACTTCCTCCCGGCTTTCGGCTAAATGAACGCTTAATTTATAACCCCCTAATAATTTCCCTAGTTGTCTGAATAAATCAGGCGATACGGAATAAGGCGCATGGGGAGCGACCCCTAAAGCAAAGCGCCCATTTTGGGCGGAAAGTCTGATCAAATGACTTTTTAGATGCCCGGCTTTTTCCTGCGCCAAATCATGCTGAAAACCGATGATTTCCAAAAAGACTATTCCCCGCAAGCCCGATTCTTCCAACAAAAGTAAAGACAGCCCGGTTGCCGTTATATCGGCTACGCAGGTTATTCCTGCGGCAATAAGCTGCGCAATCCCCTGCCCGATTGATAAGCGGTAATCCTCTGATTGCCAGGCTGAGCGCAGGGTAACCACCTGTTTCAACCATTCGGTAAAGGGTTGGCCGACCGGGATTTTCCCCCGCAGGGCGCTTAATTCCAAATGGGCATGGCAGTTAACCAGGCCGGGCATTAAAATATGCCGCGGTAAGTTTCTTACCGGGTGACCGGGAAAATCTTCACGGATTTTTCCCCGCCCGCCTTTGGCCACAATCCTGCCGCCTTCGATAACAATCGCCCCGTCAAGGATTGGGGGCGAATCTACCGGTAAAATATAGGGAGCCGATAAAATCATGGTATGCTAACCCATTCGTGCCAATCCGGGCCGATGTCTCCTCTTTTTTTATAGCGTAACATCGCTTCCGGGCAATGACATGTCCGTTCACTCTGCAACAACCGCTCGACGAATTGGGGCAATAAGTTACCGATTTGCCACAAGGAATTTTTTACCCGGTCAGCCTCTGAGCAGGGAAGCGTCCCTTCGAAAAGTTCCCCTCCCCGATAGGGCAAATCCTTGATCCCTTCGGCGTAATTGGTGATATAGCATAAGGCACTGTAGCACATTTCCAATTCACGGGCTAAAAAAGCCTCCGGGATTAAAGTCATCCCCACCATGTCGGCTCCGGTTTGGGAAAAATAGCTGATTTCAGCGCCAGTCTCCAGCCGGGGGCCTTCGGTACAGAGATAAACCCCCTGGGGATGCGCCGTTAATCCGGCATCATTCAGGGTATCCAACAAAGCCTGCCGTCCCTGAGGGCAAAAAGGCTGATTCTGGCGGATAAAGCCCAAGCCGCCCTTGCTATAAAAGGTAGAGCTTCTGTTTTTAGTAAAATCAATTAAATCGTGCGGGATTACATATTCGCCCGGTTTGAATTTGGGAGAAATCGCACCCGGCCCGCTCCAGCTTATAATCCGCTCGATGCCCATTTCCTTCAGCGCCCAGATATTGGCGCGATAGTTGACAAAAGGGGCGCTGATTTGATAGCCCGTCTCTCCGTGCCGGGAGAGGAAAATAAAAGGTGCCGTATCGGGGGGGGAAAATAAATGCAGCGGCGCAGCGAACCCAAACGGGGTAGCGATTTCAACTACCTCTCCCTCCCGTCCCCAATTCCCCCTGGATTGTCGATAGGCCCCGCTTCCTCCGATGACCGCGGCTTTAATTCCGGGATTTTTAATTTTCATGTCTACCATCTCAGGCCGCAAGCCTGATTACCTGCCGAAACGATAAGGTCTGTGACAATTTACACAAGAAGTCACCAGTTTTCCTAAAGCTACGCTCGCTTTATCGTATTCTTCTTTTAAATAATTTTCTTTAATACTTTCGGCAGATTCCTGCAAATCCGCACACAGAGCTTCCCACTCGGCGGATGAACCTTTGAACTGAAATTGAGTTTGTCCGGCCAAATACTGACTGGCTTGAGATATATTGGCAACACTCTCTTCTATCTTCTTCTTGTCGAAATTCATCAAACCATAAAGCAAGATGTCGATATTCCCATGCGTTTTGGACATCAACGGCTGAAGCGGATCATCGCTATTAGGCACCGTCTCCAATTGGGTTACTTGCTGTTTTGTTTCCGATGACTTTGAACAGCTTAGCAAGCCTGCACACAACAACAGACTCAAAAAACTACACATTTTCCTCATTTCTTTACCTCCGCTAGCATAAGGTTTCTGATTCTCAAAACAATCCCCTGTTATTATCTCGTTTCACCAGGTGTAGCGCAGGATTTTAGCCCCGCCTCCTCAATGGCAGACCTAAAGTCTGCGCTACATTTTAAATTTCACCTAAAGTAGTGCCAGGGCTTTAGCCCTGGAAATTCAGTTTTGTAGTTTTGTAGGGTGAACTGTGCCCACCAAATTTGATGGCCTGACATTATTTATGCCAATCAAATATCAGCCAAGAATAGTTTAAAATGGTGGGCACAACCCACCCTACTATTGCTACTGTACCTGATAAATCAGGTAACTACCTTGCAAGACAGTCCCTCAAGGGGCATAGGCGCTAACTTAAGGCATTTATCTGTAGCGCAGACCTTCAGGTCTGCCCCTCATCCCACGATTGGCAGAACGCGGCGTTTGAAAAGAAGCAAGGCTAAAGCCCTGTGCTACGTTTAAATTAGCGCTTATGCCCTCAAGCCGTAGTGCCCCAGGGCTTTAGCCCTGGAAATTCAGCCCTGAAGGGCTGGGACTACGAAATTCAAGAATAATGACTGAACCGATATATCGTATCACGCAAGCCGGGCTGATAGCCCATCTCCGTTATCAGATTTTCCACTTCCGCCCTGGACAAATCCTGGTTTAAGCCGGTTGCCTGCAAAACATGTTCTTCCACCAGCAAATCACCGATGTCGTTTGCCCCGAATTTCAAGGCCAATTGGGCGATTTTAGACCCTTGGGTCAATAACGATGCCTGAAGATTGGGAATATTATCCAACATTATACGGCTGACTGCAAGGGTGCGCAAATAATCGAAAGCGGAAACGGCAGCGCGGCCTATTTTCTCTTCGGCAGCTTTTGCGGTGTTGCCCGGCTGATAAGTCCAGGGGATGAAGGCGATAAATCCGGGGCTTTTATCTTGCAGCGCCCGCAGCCGCAACAAATGCTCCAGAATCTCTTCTTTGGTTTCCATATGCCCGAACATCATAGTCGCACTGCTTGGCAAACCCAGGGAATGGGCGATCTCCATCACATACAGCCAATCATCCGCCGAACATTTTTTAGGACTTAAAGCCGCTCTGGTGCGCTGGCTTAAGATTTCCGCCCCCCCTCCCGGAATGGAATCCAATCCGGACGCTTTTAAACGCTGCAAGATTCGTGTAACATTTAAACCGGAAAGCTGACTTAAGTGAATAATTTCCGGCGGTGAGAGGGCGTGTATCTGAATTTGATATTTCTGCCTGATTTTATTAAAGAGCCGCTCAAAATAATCAATTCCCAAATCCGGATGCAGCCCCCCCTGCAATAATACCCGGATGGCGCCGTTTTTCAACCCCTGCCCGATAGCGGTTAAAATTTGCTCATCGTTCAATAAATAGGCTTGGGGGTCATTCTGCCGCCGGTAAAAAGCGCAAAACTTGCAGCCGCTGATACAAATATTGGTATAGTTGATGTTGCAGGTAATAGTATAGCTCACTGCATTGGTCGGATGCAACCGGTTGCGTACTAAATTCGCCAATTGTCCCAGGCGGAGTAAATCCGGAGATTGTAAAAGGTATAAACCTTCGGCCGCGCTTAAGCGTTCGCCAGCCTCCAGCCTGGCGTAAATAATGGAATCTCTTGAGCCTTTTGATAAAATTTTAAGGTTACCTCCCTTTTGATCAGATGCAGTTCGCAGGCCATTTTGTAATAAAGCTCCAATCCGGCAATTTTAGCCGGAGATAAATTATAATAAATACATTTTGTAAGATACTCTAAACAACTTTCATAAGACAGGTTCAAACGTTCCGCTTCCACCCGTGCAATTTGAGGGATTCTGAACATTCCAATTTCTTTGGACTTAATCAACGTGGCATAGGCTTCAGCTAAACCGGCGACAGGGCGGGCGACGTATAGGGCAAAGACAAAAGGCTGACCGGTCGTAGCCTTCCACTCCGCCCCCAAATCCATGCGATATAAATCAGTCGGTACCGGTTTCAGGGCATTGTCCCCGATAATCAAAGCGGCATCGGCGGATTGGAGCATATCGGATAGCGGCGGCTTTCCCTGGATATATTTAGGTGTTTCTTTCAGCCTGCGGGCTAACAATATTTTCACCATAGCCGCCGATGCGCGGGAGGACTCATCCAGCGCCACCGATTTAATCTCGGCCATGGGTTTGCGTGCATACAATAAAACGCTGCGCACTTCGCCCATGGAAGATAAGCCCATATCGGGCAGGATCAGATAATCTTTTCTGGTGGCGTATTCGATAGCGGGGATTAAGCCGATGTCGATTTCTCCGGCCTCCAGCGATTTTGCCAGTATGGACGGCGGCGCAAGGGATATGTCGAAATTATGCTTTAATTCCCCGGTAAGCAGGGGGTAGATCAAGGGTTTAGTGTTTAGATAGGATATTAACCCTAAGCGAATTTTTTTAGGCATACAGTTCTCACAATGGGCTTTAGCCCCAATACCGTTCACTTAAGGGGTTGTCATTGCGAGGCAGCCTTATCGCCGAAGCAATCTCAGACGTACGGGAAACTTGAGATTGCTTCGCTCCGCTCGCAATGACAGACTATAGGAAACCCTTTATTTTATCCCTTAAGTGAACGGTATTGGCTTTAGCCCTGCATCGGTAGCACAGGCATCTTGCCTGTGTGTCATGTGCTTCCAGCCTGTGCTACCAAAACCTGAGTTCGGGATAATAAATGTAGTCCCGTGGCTTTAGCCACGCATTTTCAGCCTTAGGCTGAGACTAAAGACATGTTCAGTCCGAAAGGTGTGAATTAATTTGAGAAGATTTAACCACTTGTGAGTCGTTATTGCATGGCTTTGCCATGAAAATCAGCCCTAAAGGGCTGGGACTACGATTTTTCTTATTCCGAACTCAGGTTACAATACAATCGAGATTGCTTCGCTCCGCTCGCAATGACAGATTGGTGGAATCCTTCAAATATCCCTTAAGTGAACAGTATTGGGCCTAAGCCTGTGCTGCCAAAGAAAGAGAATTCCTCCGGCTCACCAGCCGGAGGAAATTCCCCCCCAGAATCAACCGTTCATCGGCGGGCTTTAATTGCAGTGCCCGGATTTTGGCCAGTTCCACCCCCGGATGCAGCCAGGGGCCGTCCGTACCGAAAAGAACCTTCCCCGCTCCCGCCCGTTTCACCGCCTGTTGCAGCAGATCGAAGCGGCGGACACCAGAGGTATCGGTAAAAATATTAGGATGGCGCACCAGATGATCGATCAGCGCCGATTGCGCCTGCCAGTCATCGGCAAAGCTGCCCAGATGCGGAATGATGAACGAAACATCGGGATATTCCTGCGCCAAAAGCTCTGTTACCGATACCTCGCCCATCACGTCATACAGCACCGGCAAAGAGAAGGCTCTTGCTGTTTCGCATAACTCGCGGGAAATACGCCCGTCATGCCGGTGTGCCTTAATACCGCAAAAGCCGTAGCGCTCCACCGCTTCCCGCACCAAGGGATATATCCGGCCGCGGTCGCGATCCGGATGCACAAAGGCGAATCCGAAAAAGCGTCCAGGATGGCTCGCAACGATACGGCCTACTTCCCGGTTCGCCTGCGCATAGTCGGAATGGAAAACCGCAAACAATACGGTACGCTTAATCCCGGCGGCTGTCGCCCGGCGCAAGTATCGCTCCAGCGAAGCCGCCGTATCCCAGGGGCCGGTCAACCCGTCTCCCTTGCCGGCATGACAGTGACAGTCGATGATCATGTTCAGCCCTGTTTACCTTTGTCTTTGCTGCGCAACCAGCCGCTGCTGCAAAAGCTGTGAGGGCTGGGTAAAGCGGATAGCCGCTTCCTGTTGATTGGTCACGGTCGAGGTCAAATCCACCCCGGTTACCGCACGGTAGGCGTGGATATACGCCTGAATTTCCGAACGCCAGAAGCGTGCCCAGTTGGCGGCCTGGAAGGCATCAGTTGCCTTACTCCAATTGCCGAACCGGACTGAGAGCAGGACTTGCTCGCCAAATACGGCCAGTTCGCGGAAATGCAGGACGGAAGTGGATGTCCAGCCCTGGACGGTCTTCATGGCATCCACCCGATCCATCCATGGTTCAGGGTAAGCCACCATCACCCTGGTAGGCAAAAACTCACGGAATTCAGGGCGCGCCAGCAGCCATTGCATCATCAGCATTTCGATACGGGCGATGGACGGCAAGTCTCCGTATTGATTATGGGCGCCTTCGGTCAGCAAAAGATGCACGTCTTTTAGGGCGTTCATTATCGGGAAACCGTCGGCAATTATGGTCGTGTTGTCGTCTTTGGCGAAAAAGATGGTGCATTGATGCAAAAGATTGTGGAACGCTTCCAGGAACTTCATCCGGCTGTCGGCAGTTCTCATAGCCGGCAGCGCCTTTCCCACCAGCCGGAAACCGTAGTGGTGATCATATTCGAAGGCCCGTCTTACCAGACTTAACCGGTGCTGTTCGTCCTGAATATATCCCCAAAGGAGATTATTCAACGGACGCAGCGGATCGATTTCCATCATAGCCAGCGGATCCCGATCGGAGTTTCTAATGTTCTGGAAACGCAGCATAATGGCGTTCATGGTCTGTACCAACATGCCTTCTTCCATCCAGTATGACCAGATTAATTCCATCAGGCAGGGATTGGTCAGCTTTTCCCGCAGGATTCCGTAACATCCCTTGGGTTGTCCCTCTTGGCGCGGTTCTTCATAAAAAATGTCATCTTTCAGGCTTGCTTCTCCCAACTTTCTCCGGATTAAGTCCAAATAGGGTAAAGTCTTGTCTTCTCCCCCGTTTACGGTTTTTAAATAGCTGCTCCATAAAAGGGCAAAACCTGTAGTATCCACCCCTACCCTGACACCCACGTCCTCAAGATTTACATCCTTAAACTCAAATTTTTCTAGTGCCTTGCCCGCTACCCCACAATTCACCATGACAAAGGCTTCACTAGCCATCTTAAGCAACCGGTAAGCATCGGAATCCGTATAAGAAACAAATCTTTTTGTTCTCAAGTCGTCAAAAGCCCCTCTGCCGACAGCCGCGGCATTGCCGTCACAAAGAATTTCCTTAATGTAATCACTGTAGCTTTCAAAAGACAAAGCCTTGGTGCTTTCCCGGATTACCACCCAAAGCGGCAAATCCTCCGTGGGCACCGTAGCGGTGCGGCGCATGGTTACGGGTATGACATCGCCCTTGCGGACTTCTGGTGCCTTTACTATGATTTTACATCCCTTTGATCCATTAATATCATGTATTTCATTCGCCATTTTATTCCTCCTATATTAGTATTCACATATTGAAAAATAATAAGATCCCGTAACTAAATTCCTGCACATAAAACACGTGGCTTACAAGTCCTCAAAGCATCTCTTTTATCAGCAGGTGTTCTAGTCTCGACAATCGTTACCCTGGCGGTATAAGTACCTGCCGGTACATTTGTAGTATCCCAATTCCAATAAACTTTCAGCATTTGGGAATTTTCATTGTATTCAACGCGATCATATCCTTTGTCGATGTATTTAACCTGACCTTTGCTAACCTCCCAAGTATATTCATAGTTACTTTTGTAATACTCCTCTATCTCAGATTTCAACCTGGGTTCGGGACTTTTTAATTTCGGCCCAAAACCATCATTATCATCTCGCGGAAAAGTTGTCACTAGTCTGGCCAAATGTCCCTCGGTTACCTCAATATGCGCCTTTTGTGTTTTTTCATCATCCGTAGCTTCATCCAGTCTGGCATTACGCTCCAGATTAAGCTCGTGTTCTGCAAATTCAGGCGCTTTCTGGGTGCTATCTAAGTTGTGCATTGCATCTCCTCAGTAAAAGTTTGTGGTTTAATAACATCAAAACAACATCTTCTGTGCCTCTCTCAATTTTGGCTGGGCAGCACCAACTGCCGAAGCATTCAACGCACTTCTCACCGCCCAGTAGGTCAACAATTTCGCCAGCCTGTCGCTTTCCTCCTCCGGGGTGATCTTGCCGTCGGATTTGGCCTGGCCGATTACCGCAAAGGCTAATGTCGGAAGAACTTCATAGGCACGATTGGGCAAACTATGCCACATCTGGTAGTAAGCGGACAGCCGCGCCGGCTGTCGTTCCCCCACGTTCAGCGCTTCTTTCAGCGACTTTCCCCGCAGCGACAGCGGACGATGATTAACCAGCAGATATACCAGTCCGGGCAAAGTGGCCTCAAGTCCGGCAATCTGACGGCATATCTGCTGATTGACTCCGGTCAGCGGATAGAACGATTCCCAAAGTTTATTCAAATTGTCCCACTGACGATGCGGATAAAGCGCCTGTCCTAAGGCGCAGCCTAATTTTACCCGCATATAGGGCGCCGGATGCGGGTCTTCCATATCCAGCCGGAAAACCAGGGCGCGCGGCAGGCTGACTACATTAATCAGCCCTGCGGTGGCCGTGATTCCTACCTTGGCTACCGCCCAGAAATCGGGGATGACCTCTGAAATCCAGCGCTCCCAGAATTGCCAGGCGATCCGGTGGGGAGCATCCTTTCGCTGCATTTCCCGCAATACCGGCCTGAAGGAATTATTCAGGTTAAGCAGCGCCGCCGCCTGATGCCCCACCTCATGAACCAGAGAGGAGGCGATACCGCTGCCCACCATGCGTTCCCGCGGTATTTGGATCACCGCTACCGGATTACTGTTTCCCCCCGGCAGGCGGGTATGCGCCCGGCGGATGGCTGCCCCGTGTCCCCGATCCAGATAGCAGATTACCGGCGGGGCATGATAATAGCCGGGAAGCGCCAGGGCATCTGCGGCTGCATCATCCAATCCCGCCACCCAAACCCCGGTTTCATGCTCGCTGCGCTGAGATAACACATCCGCAAAAATATCGAATTGGGTCAGGATATGATTGAATTTAAAGCGGATAATATTAAACCGCCTCTGGGCGATATCGGGTGTGGATTGCTGCCCCTGCGGGCAGAGCAGCCAGCGGATATAATTGTGCACCAGGGTTTTCAGCACTTTTTTACCGCGAATCATATGACTTTCAATAGCCACTTGCGCCGCAGGAGAAATCGCTGCGGCGGTAACCATCGGCATATGCAGGGCAAACGGCCTGACCCGGTCAAGCCGGGTCAGCAGCGCTCGCGCCTCCTGGGTCAGCATCCATGCAGCCAGATTATTCATAAGTTATCAGGCTCCGTATACAATAATTTGACGACCGTTGCGGATCCAGGTTCCCCGGCGGCGGCTTCCAACCGGAACCACAGCAGTGGGAACAGTTGTGTGATACCCCGGAATATGTTGTCCGCTGCAAGCAGCGCAATAATTCCCGGCCACGGGAACATTTCTGTTCAAATCAGAGGCTACTTTATTCACGGCAGCAGCTATGGCTGTTCTGGCAACCGCTCTCGGATTTACACCGGGTCTGTAGGTTTTGGCCGCATTATTGATAGCATTAGCGGATACCCGCACCACCCGCCGGGCTATTTCAAATTCACGGTCTTCCCCGCTTAACCCTTCCAATTCCAAACCGAGCAAATTACCGGCCATCGAAGCCAATTGACCCCCCAGCATACCGCCAATCGCAGTTCCTGCCCCCGGCACCACACTGCCTAAAGCGGCGCCCGCCATTTTCCCAAGGGTCGGTAAAGCGGCTCTAGCTAATGGTTTAAGTGCTCCGGTAATGGTACGTCCTATTGGTGATTTGATTAATTGTGAAGCTCCCCGCGCTATTTTTTTGAATAAGTTTCCCAAGAAGCGATCAAGCTCGGCTTCATTGGTAATTTCCAAAAATTCCGCTGCCAGTTCCATTTCTTCCGCTTCATGCAGCGGTAATTCATAATGGGATTCATGGAATTCTGCCTCGTAATGCGCCTCCGGCTGGGTTTCATACAATTCCGCTTCCTGCATCAGGGTTTCCGCCAAAACTTCCCCGATATTTTCCGCCTCGCCCGAATATTCATAATGCTCCGGATTAAGCTCCTGTCCTGCAAATTCAGCCTCTCTCTGGGTGCGATCTAAGTTGTGCATTGTATCTCCTTTCGTAAAAGTTTGCGGTTTAATAACAGTTATTACATTTATTGATTTGAATAGTCATAGCTCAGCAGCCTTATCGCCGAAGCAATCTCGGCACTGGAGATTGCAAAGCTTTTGCTCGCAATGACTGACTAAACGTTCAATAACCGGATATGGTTGGCGTAACGAATCCATGTTCCTCTGTTGTCGACGCCGACGGGTATCGAAGGTGATGGTTTAACATAAATTGGATTGGAAGCAATTAAATTCCCGCAGGTCGTACATCTTCCGTCGTTAAGATAACCAACTCCAGTATAATCAACTCCCCTGTCGTTATTTATAGTCCTATTGACAGTCGAAACGGTTTTACGGGCATTTGCGATTTGGGCACGCCGAGCTTGTGACATAACGCCTTTTTTATTATTCATTCTGTTGGCAGCATAGCTTATGGCTTTTTTGGCTACCGTCCTGGGATTGGAGTTAGCCGGGGCTTTGGCTGCGTAATTACCGGCCAGTCTGCCGAAGCGTACCATCCGGCGCGCTCTTTCAAAAGGCGCGTCCCCACCCCCTCCCAGCAAACCTCCAGCCATGGAGGCGATATTGCCCAATCCGCCGCCGCCTTTTAACATACCTCCAATCGCCTTTCCCGCCATAGGAACTAATTTCGCCGCAGCTTTCATGGCCAGCGGGGCAATCGCTTTACCCAGCATCCCGATCGCAGGCAGAGCGGCTTTGGCTGCTCCTAATATAATCGGTATAAAGCGATCGAGTTCCGCCTCATTGGTAATTTCCAATAATTCCGCCGCCAGTTCCATTTCCTCCGCTTCGCTCATGGGAAGTTCCTGATATAACTCCGCCTCATGCTGCGTTTCATATAATTCGGCCTCCGACAGCAACGCCTCGGCAAAAACCTCACCCATTGTTCCCGTTTCTCCTGAATATTCCAGTCCCAGTTCGCTTTCTCTTTGAGTACGATCTAAATCATGCATTACTAAATCTCCCTTTAAAAAGGTAATGGGGTTAATTTGATACCAGCCTATTTTGCATGGAATATGCCAAAACCAGAACGAGGGTATGCGTGCACTAATTAGCATTTATTATCAATTAGATAGAGATTTGTGGAAGAAATTGTAAAGTTGAATGGGGAAAATTGGGGCGAAGACGGCTTCGGTAAGAATATATAATTAAGAAATCGGACGAAATTTGTTTCGGATGGCTTGAAGGCAGAGGTTTAGCCCAATGCTGTTGACTTAAGGAATTTTGTTTTGATGTTTATGTAGCGCAGACCTTTAGGTCTGCTACGGCCACAGGGGTCAAATGCCGCGTTTGGGCAGGGCTAAAGCCCTGCGCTATGTCTTAAGTCAACAGCATTGGAGGTGTGGCCCCGCAGGCAGGCGGTGTGCCCCAGGGCGGTGGCCAGGTGGGTCTTGCCCAGGCCGATGCCGCGAAAGGAAAATGACGTTGCCGCGGTCTTTCAAAAAATCCAGGCGGCTTGAGGACAAGCCGAAAGGCCATAAGACCTAAGCAATAATTTTGTAGTTGCCCAATTCATTGGGCAGAAAGAGCCTGATAAACATGTCCTCGTAAAAACGGGGATCAGGTAACTACATTTTTGAAGGCAACTTGGTCTCAGGTGTTGTTCTATTTTTTTAAAAATATAAAATTATTTATTGGCGGATTTGTACTTATCGGATATAATACTAATGGCGTTTATTGATTTAAAAAATCATGGTATGAATGAAAACCATGACCCGAAGCGTCATTGCGAGCGAAGCGAAGCAATCTCCATGCGTATGTCTGAGATTGCTTCGGCGGTAAGGCTGCTGAGCTATGACAATTTTCAGCATAAGGTAAATTAATGCATAAAAAACAATTATTGGAATTTTTAGAAAACAAAGCCCAGTCTCCGCTGACCGTTGCCCAGATAACCAAGGGAATGGGTCTGCCCAAGGCTTCAAGTAAAGTCTTATCGCGTTCGATTAAACAATTGGTTAAAGAAGGCGCGTTGATTTGTGTCCTGGGGGATCGTTACGGGGTTCCCCAGCGCATGGATTTGATTTCCGGTCATGTGCAGATCCACCAAAACGGCTTCGGCTTCCTCATTCCCGATAAGGGCGGCGAGGATGTGTTCCTCAACGAACGCAACCTGCGGGAGATCATGGACGGCGATAAAGTGATAGTGCAGGTTGAACATTGGGAGAAAGGCCGCAAGCGGGAAGGCCGGGTCATCCGCATTGTAGAGCGCGCCCATCAAAAGGTGGTGGGGCGCTACGAAAAAGATGGCAAAATCGGCTATGTAACTCCCATCGATCCCAAGATTAATCAGGATGTTATCGTTTACTCCACCGCAGGTCATAAGGTACGCCCCAGTCAACTGGTGGTAGCGGAAATTGTAAGCTATCCCACCCATCAGCGCAATCCTGAGGGCAAGATCATCGAGGTGTTGGGCGATAGCGACACGCCGGGAATCGATACCGAGGCCATCATCTGCAACTATAACCTGCCGCGGGAATTTCCGCCTGAGGTGTTGGCCGAGGCGGAGGAATATCCTCTGGAAGTGGAAGCGGAAAGACGCCGCCGCAACCTGCGTGACTGGATAATCTTCACCATCGACGGGGAGCGCGCCCGTGATTTCGACGATGCCGTATCGCTTACCAGGCTGGAGAACGGCGGCTGGCGCTTAGGCGTGCATATCGCCGACGTCAGTCATTATGTCCATCCCGGAAGCGCCTTGGACAAGGAGGCTTATACCAGAGGCACCAGCGTTTATTTTCCCGACCGGGTTATCCCCATGCTGCCGGAGCGCTTATCCAACGAATTATGCAGCCTCAAACCCAATGTTGACCGGCTGACCTTTTCCGCCATCATGGATTATTCCGCCGCAGGCGAACTGTTGGATTACGAATTGGTGGACAGCGTGATCAAAAGCCGGGCGCGCTTAACTTATACCGAGGTCAAACAAATGTTGGCGGATAACGACCCGGAGGTTTGCGCCCGTTATGAACCGCTTGTACCCACCTTGCAGGATATGAATCAACTGGCCATGCTGTTAAAGCAGAGGCGGATCGAGGCGGGCGGCCTGGATTTTGACCTGCCTGAGCCGGAGATCGTTCTGGACTTGCAGGGGAACATCCAGGATATTATCAAGCAGGAACGCAACCTGGCGCATGAACTGATTGAAAACTTTATGCTGGCGGCCAACACCGTCGTAGCCACCCATATGACCAAATTGAACCGCCCCTTCATCTATCGCATCCACGAAGTGCCGGACCTAATGAAACTGGGGGAATTGACCGAGTTTGTGAGAAATTTCGGCTATCAACTGGAATTGGGCAAAGAGGTCAAACCGATCCATTTGCAAAGGCTGTTGCAGCAAATCAAGGATAAACCTGAGGTAACCACCATTACCATCAACATGCTGCGTTCGCTGAAGTTAGCCCGCTACTCCCCGGCCAATGTGGGTCATTTCGGTCTGGCCATGTCCGATTATACCCATTTTACCTCCCCCATCCGCCGCTATCCGGACTTGATCGTGCACCGGCTGTTAAGAGGCGCCAGAAAAAAAGCCCAGTCCGATGAAGCGCATATCGCGACCCAAACCGAGCATTTAAACACTATCGCTATCCACAGTTCCCTGCGTGAGCGCATCGCGGAAAAAGCCGAGCGGGACATCGTCAGCATCAAGCGCACCCAGTTTATGGCCTCCAAATTAGGGGAGGAGTTCGCCTGTATCGTTTGCGGGATCAGTCCCTTCGGTATATTTATCGAACTGGAAGGTTTATATGTGGAAGGGTTGATTCACGTCAGCAACATGCGGGATGATTATTATCATTTTCTGGAACGTGAACACGTTTTGGTGGGAGAGCGGACTAAACAGCGCTATGGTATCGGTGATAAACTTATGGTGCAAATCGAGCGGGTTAATATCGACCGCCGCCAGATCGATTTTCAAATTGTTAAGCGTTTGGAGTAGGTTTTATGGGAGCGCCGCTGCCTAGGTTTAAGGGCAAATTAATCGGAGCCGGTTTAGGAGTGCTTCTGGGAGGGCCGGTAGGAGCGATTATCGGGGTAGTCATCGGCCATTTGGTGGGCGACCTGCCCGGAGATTTCAAGGAAGCCAAAGAACGCCAGTATCATCGGGTGCACTATAGCCGCAAGGTTTATAACCAGCCCGGCTACGGGGAGTTTATCTTCGTCTCCAACTTAGTGGCGCTGCTTACCGCCGTCGCCAAAGCGGACGGGGAAATCGCCCCGGAAGAGGTAGCGGTCATCCGCCGCTTTTTTCAAGTCGATTTGGGGTACCGCGGCGAAGAATTGATGCTCATCAAGAAGCTGATCAAGGAATCCATCCACACCGATTTAGATGTCGACCGGCTTTGCCATGAATTCCGCCGCAGTTCTAACTACCAGTCCCGATTGATGCTCCTGGAGTTGTTGTACAAAGTCGCCCAGGCCGATCCCAAAAAGACCCGTCAATCCGAACAAATCCTGATCAATAAAATTGCCGAACTGCTAGGGGTGCTCCCCGCCGATCATCAACGCGTCGTTGCCCTGATGCAGGTTAAAGAGCCGGACGACGGTCACTATAAAATTTTGGGAGTGGACAGTGATACCAGCGTCGAAGAAATCAAGAAAGCTTACCGTCGCCTGGTGCAGCAAAACCATCCCGATAAGGTCAACCACTTGGGCGAGGAATACGTCAAAATCGCCCATCAGCAGTTGACCAGGATCAATCAGGCGTATGATAGTATTAAGCGGGAGAAGGGGTTTTAATTTCTATCTTGCCGCCCCCGACGCCGAATCATCCCATAAGCGTTAACTATGGCATAAAGCCATGCAATAACGACTTACAAATGGTTAAATCTTCTCTATAATTCAAGCCGTTCCAGATGAACATACCTTTAGTCTCAGCCTGAGGCTGAAAATGCGCGGCTAAAGCCACGGGACTACATTCTTCGTGTCCTTCATGGGCAAAAGGGTGTTTCTATAAAATTCCTTAAGTCAACAGCATTGACCCTGACCCTTGTATATTGTAGTTAAAAGATTTTTTTCTTTTTTAAAAATAAAAAAATAATAGTAGCGGCTGTGGAACTGTGGATAACTCCGGGTGAGCGCTCCCGAATTAAATTGGAGATAAACCGGAGTTATCCACAT
>JACRJN010000099.1 GCA_016235675.1 Candidatus Schekmanbacteria bacterium | reverse complement strand
TCATTCCCGTGAAACTTGTCCTCGTGAAAACGGGGAACGGGAATCCAGGGTTTTCAAGGCTCCGGCTTAAGCCTACGCTGATGGAGTTAATTATATTCTGGATTCCCGCTGCTGCGGGAATGACATTTGTGAGTTTTTTTCAAAGTCTGCGTAAGATGAGTTTTTAATTTAACAGCTTGACGAATCACAGTTTATGAGCATCGTAGGTATAGCTACGGACACAGGGACTAATCTCGCTCTGGGGCAGACCTTTAGCCCTGCCTCTTTTCAAACGCCGCGTTCTGCCAATCGTGGGGTGAGGGGCAGACCTAAAGGTCTGCACTACATATTTATATTTATAATATTTGTTTTGATGTGTCAAGCGGGAGAAAGTGATGAGCGCTACTTTTGTACAATACTTGGCTATAAACAGGGTAAAATTATCTCTTTGCTTTTGCTTAAATTTAGTATAAAATAAGAATCGGAGTGGGGGACTAGCTCAGATGGGAGAGCACTACCTTCGCAAGGTAGGGGTCGGGGGTTCGAATCCCCTGTCCTCCACCAAATAAGTTTAAAGGTTGTTTTGCCATGAAAGTCTGCCTGATAAATCCACCCCTGAGTTTTGTTAAAAGCGTCGGCCCTCCTTTTGTTTTCCATCCCACAGGACTGGCCTATGTAGCTGCAAGCCTGGAAAAAGAGCACGAGGTAATTTTTTTAGACGCCTGTGCCGAAGGCATAAGAAACACCGATAAGCTTGATGACAGATATTACCTGGGACTTAAGTTTGACCAGATAGCCGATTACATAAGAGACATAAAACCGGATGTAGTGGGAATCAGCGTAGCTTTTTACGCCAATGTATTCGCCGGCCTCAAAACCGCCGCAACCGTAAAAGCTGTCGATAAAAATATAATTACCATCTTAGGCGGGCCGCATCCCTCTATAAAACCTTTGGAAACCCTCGCTCACCCGGAAGTGGATTATGTAGTAATCAATGAAGGCGAATTGACCGCACTTGATCTCCTCCGGAAAATTGAACAAGGGAAATTGGATGAATTACACACCGTCCGGGGAATCGGTTTCAAGGTAAATGGCCAGCCGGTTCTCACCCCCCCCAGAGAGTTTAACGCTGAACTTGATTCTCTGCCGTTTCCGGCCAGACACTTACTCCCCATGGAACTTTATCATCAGGCGACAAAATTTGGGTTAAAATCGCGGGAAGTATACAATACCGCTGTCGGGAAAAAAGACGCTTCCGGCAATGTCCGGGCTGTCTCCATGATAACCAGCAGAGGATGCCCGTTTACCTGCAATTTTTGCAGCATCCACCTGACCATGGGGCATGAATTCAGGAAAAGAAGCGCTGAGAATGTAGTAGCTGAAATCGAGGAACTGGTTGCCAAACATAATATTACTCATATAGATTTTGAGGACGACAATCTGACTTTCGACAAAAAAAGAGCCGCCCGCATCTTCGACCTGATAATCGAGAAGGGCCTGAACATTAGCTGGAGCACCCCCAACGGAATCAGGGCCGATGTGGTAGATGAGAATTTGGTAATAAAGATGAAAAAGTCCGGCTGTGTCCGGGTATTCGTCGCTCCGGAATCCGGCGTGCCGGACGTGGTTAAGAATATTATCAATAAAAACATGAACCTGGAAAAAGTCACCCAGGCGGTACGTTTATTTGCCAAACACGGTATTATTGTCGACGCGTCTTTTGTATTAGGCTCCGTAGGGGCAAACGGACGATGTGAAACCAAATGGGAGATGTTGAAAACTATCATCTATGCTAAAAAACTCAAAATACTGGGCGCAAGCGGCGCCGGATTCAATATCGCCATCCCGTTATTCGGCACCAAACTGCGCCAATACGCCGAAGAAGGGAATTTTCAAAAACTCGCTCCCGACGGCGCCGAGGGTAATCAAGGAAGATTTATCATCGAAACCCCGCAGTTTACCTATAAAGAGCTGAAAGTTATGGCGCATTTCGGCGATTGGGTGGTAAATTACACTTTTCGGCAAAAAGTACAGTATTTTTTCCGTGATTTATTTAAGATGTTGAAATTCGTCGGGGGATAGGTTGTTAACAGAGTTCAGCCATGCACAAAACCAACAATATCATCATCTTCCAGCACATCGCCTGCGAGGATTTGGGTACGGCGGCCAACATCCTGAAGCAAAGAGGATTGAAGCTGCGATACATCCGGCTTTATGCCGGGGAAGCACCGCCTGTCGATTATGCCTCCGCCGCAGGATTTATCTTTCTGGGCGGGCCGATGAATGTTTACCAGGAGTGGGAGTATCCCTGTCTGAAGCTGGAAACGGAGATTCTCCAAGAGGCCATCCGGGTAAATAAGCCCACCCTAGGAATTTGTCTGGGAGCGCAATTAATCGCCAAAGCTGCCGGGGCTAAGGTTTATGCCGGGCGGCAAAAGGAAATCGGCTGGTATCCGCTGCATCTGACGGCGCAGGCGCAACAGGGAGGATTATTGGCGGGATTCGACAACCCCCTGACGGTATTTCAATGGCATGGAGATACCTTCGATCTGCCCGATAAGGCTGTTTCGCTTGCCTCATCCACACTTTTTCCCCAACAAGCATTCAGCCTGGGAGGAAAAATCTATGCCTTCCAATTTCATCTGGAAGTGGGTTTAGCGGCTATAGAAGACTGGCTACGGGAATATGACGATGAATTGAAAGGGATATACACTATTCAAGAGGTTGAAAAGATTAGACGGGTGAGCAGGGAAAACATTATGGGGCTGGAAAACCTGGCACAGACGGTATTCAGCCGTTTTGCCGATCTGGTTTTGGCAGAAGATTAAAACAGCTTGCCGGGAGCGTCTTTCCCCTTGATTGTCTTTCTTCTGTCGTCAAATTGCTTAATATCGTTATCCATTTTTTCTTTAGGGGTGCGTTTGTGAGTCCTGGGGATATAGGCGCAGGCCCAGGCATTCAGAGAAAATAATAAAATTACTGATAATAGTATTTTCAATTTACCTTCACGGCCTTTCGGCTTGTCTTCAAGCCGAAAAACTTTTTGTGGGGTTAAAATCAAATCCCGGCTTCAGAGACTATGTCGCAATGTAGTTACCTGATTCATCAGGTACAACCCGTGCTACCCGATAAATCTGGTAACTCCAATATACGGTATCGGCAAGTCTGCCAAAATCAATTGCGACACAGTCTTTCGCCCAAAGCTGAAGCCGGGATTCAGATGAAGCGCTTATTCCAAAGGAACGCAAGCCTCGACCGGGCAGACTTCCACACAGTGCGGCGAATCAAAATGCCCTTTACATTCCACGCAAGTCTCGGGATCGATAGAATATATCGGGTCGCCTTCATTTATCGCATGAACCGGACATTCCGGTTCACAAGCGCCGCAGGCAATGCATTCATCGGTAATGGTATAAGCCATCTTTCTCCTCCTTGTTAATGATTCCCCTATAAGGAAAATTGGAACTAATTGTAGTTTTTATAGACCCCTCGTTTATTTCGATATTACCTAAGGCTATAAAAAATGTCAATACTATAAAAATGTTCCCTTTAATCTCTATTTAGGATTCGGATTTATGTGGATTTTTGACGATAATCACCGCTAAATAGCCGCGGCTTTCTTCTTTAATCCGGCTCAAATCAACTTCCATTATTTGCTGTGTAAACCCGGCCTGGCTAACCATTAGAGCATGATCGAGCAATTTCAATTCCTGTAAAACTTCTAACACCTGAGTTAGGTTATTGCCGATTTTCATTAACACCGTAGTTTCGAAATGCTGTAAAACGTTTTTTAGGCGCTGATGAGAGTTCCGAGCCACAGGAAATATCGCCAGACATTCGCCGCCCTCCACCATAGGCAAGTTTGCGGCGGCGGCGGTTGCGGCGTAAGAGGTTATCCCCGGCACCGTTTCCAGTTGGATGTGGGGATAATGTTCCTTGAGCATATACAATAAATAGATATAGGTACTGTAAGTCAGCGGGTCTCCCAGGGTGATGAACGCGGCCTCGGCTTTTATCTTCAGCGCCTCCGCTATCTGATCGGCAGCCTGTCTCCAAAATTGATTGAGCACCTGTTTATCCCGGCTCATGGGAAAAAGCAGCCGCCTTATTTCCGTATCTTGCGAAATCACCCCGCGGATAATCGATTCCGCCCGGCTGTCTTTATCGATATAGGACTGGGGAGCGAAAATCAAATCCATACGTTTTAAGATATTCTGCGCTTTAACCGTCAAAAGCTCCGGATCGCCGGGGCCGATGCCGATACCGTATAATTTGGGCATTTTACCTCTTTAAATGGATTAAAACTCCAAAATCAACAAAAAATTATCGCCTGCTTCCACCTGAGCCAGCCCTTCCAAATCCGTCTTGACAATCCGCTCATCGGCATAGGATAAATGCTGACAGACATAAATCGCCTGGGGGATAAGCTCCATCTTGCGCAAATACTCAGCGACACAGGCCGGAGGGTGTTGGGCGTCGCTCAATAATGCCGTTACAGCAGCGCCCGCCATTTCCTGCGCCAATCCGTCAAACGATCGCCCGTGAAGCGATAGAACACACGCCCGCTCCCAATTCAGCTTCAGGCGGGCAAAGGCCAATTGCACCGAACTGATACCGGGAATAACCTCCAGGGCGTCCGCCCCCAAAGCATCCCTTAAACGAGGCAAGAGACTATATAAACCGGCATCCCCGGATAATAATACTGCGATTTTTTTATCCTGCCGCTCGGATTTGATAAGATTGATAACTTCATCCAAAGAACCGCCCAAAAGCGCCTGAGGTTTTTTCAGATGAGCGACGACCTGCAACCAACGCCGGGCGCCCACCAATAAATCAGCGTGATTAATCGCTTCCCAGGCACAAGGACTAATATAATCCTCATGGCCAGGCCCCATACTTACCAGATATACCGGATGACTCATGGGCATGTCCCTGTTCAAGACGTAGCGCAGATCTTTAGGTCTGCTCCGGAGTGCTCGTTAACGCCACCCCATAAGCAGGGCTAAAGCCCTGCGCTACGTCTTAAGTGAACGATATTGTGCTTTGTCCGATTATTCCCCGCTGGAAGGAATAAAGAATACAGCTAAGCCGGGCTTGGTTTTGCACCAATTCCCCCGCTTTGCGGCAAACCTCCCGTGCAATCTCATCGCATATTCCTAAAAGGTTATTTTCGGCCAATAATTCAACCCCGGCTTCTGCCGTGGAAAGCCGGCTTAATTCATCTAACAACTTCGACCCGGCTCCGGCTTGTGAGGCAAACCGCATCATGGTTTCCAGCCGGTCATCGGCTTTCACCGCAGCGGTATCGAAATGCCCCGCCGCTACTTTTATCAATTTACCGATATGCCCTGCCAATCTGATCGACTTGAACCCCCGTTTAACCGCCTCTTGCAGCATAAAACCTACGTAGTTGCCCATTTGTACCACGGCATCGCCTGTGATATTAAGCTGTTCACGGACAAAGCGTTCCCCTAAATACCCCGGTACCAGCGTCAATTCGGTAACGCCGGACATGACGGCAATATCCAGAGCCAAGACCAAAGAGGTACGGCAGGCGTCAACCGATTTCGGTTCCACCAAACCCGATGTCCCCAAAATCGAAATACCGCCCACAATTCCCAAACGGGGATTGAAGGTGCGCTGCGCCAGTTTGACGCCTTCGGGTGCGCTGATAATTACCTTTATCCCTTGATTCAGGGGCAATAATTCCTTGACCTGCTGGGCAATCATCCGCCGCGGTACGGGATTAATCGCCGCTTCCCCCGGTGGAATCTGCAAACCGGGTTTAGTAACCTTGCCGATGCCCTCTCCCGCCTCCAGGATAAAATCGGAGGTAGTCAATTTTTCCACACGGGCAAAGATTTTGATTCCGGCGGTAATGTCCGGATCGTCTCCGGCATCTTTTACTATCGAACAAACCGCCCAGGATTCTCCCCATGCCTGATCACTTACCGGGAGTTCCAGTTCCAGCCCGGCCGGAATTTTTAACCTGATACTTTCCACAGTCTTTTGTTGCAGCAACATGAGCAAAGCCGCCCGCGTTGCGGCGGCGGCACAGGTTCCGGTACTGTATCCATATCTTAATCCGGCTTTGACAGGAAGCATATGAAAACATCCATTTCTTGATTAATATGTGCAGGATAAGATAACATAGAGTCAAAACCAGTGCAACCCCTATAGCGTATTAAATGAAAATTCAGTGAAAAATTCTTGACAAGAACGGGTATGACTAAATAAAATGGGGGATAATATTTACTACAATGCCTTATAACATTGTAAACTGTCATCCCCGAATGACAGCTTGAAAGAAAGAGAGCCAAACCATGAGTTTACATGTCTATAACACTTTAAGCGGTAAGAAGGAAATCTTTACGCCCCGCCGTCCGGGGCAGGTCGGAATGTATGTCTGCGGGATAACTGCCTATGATCATTGTCACTTGGGACACGCGCGGGCGGCTGTGGTATTCGATGCCATCCGACGCTATTTGGAATACGCAGGCTATGAAGTGACTTATGTGCGCAATTTCACCGATATAGACGATAAAATCATTCAGCGGGCGCAGAAGGAAAACCGCCCCTGCTCGGCCGTCGCCCGCCAGTTTATCCAAGCCTATCAGGAGGATATGAAAAAGCTGGGGGTGGAACCGGCTACGATAGAGCCGAAAGCCACCGAACACATCGCCGATATTGTCAATCTGGTACAAGGTCTGATTGACAAAGGCTATGCTTATAAGTTAAACGGCGACGTCTATTTCTCGGTACGCAAATTTCCTGCCTATGGCAAGCTCTCAGGCCGGAACTTGGAGGAATTGCAGGCCGGAGCCAGAGTCGAAGTGGATGAGCGCAAACAAGACCCGCTGGATTTCGCCCTTTGGAAAGCCTCCAAACCGGGGGAACCGGCCTGGGAAAGCCCCTGGGGGATGGGACGTCCCGGCTGGCATATCGAATGCTCGGCCATGTCCATGCACTATCTGGGGGCAAGCTTTGACCTGCACGGCGGCGGTCGGGATTTGATCTTTCCCCATCATGAAAACGAAATCGCCCAATCGGAGAGCTTCAGCGGGCAGCCCTTCGTCAACTACTGGCTGCACAACGGCTTTGTCAACATCAATCAGGAAAAGATGTCCAAATCCCTGGGAAATTTCTTTACTATCAAGGAAATACTGGCCAAATACCCGCCCGCGGCGGTGCGCTTCTTCCTGCTTTCCACCCATTACCGCTCCCCCATCGAATTCTCCGATCAGAATCTGGAAGAGGCCAAACGCGCCCTGGAGCGCTTCGGCAACACCTTCCGCACTGTAGACAACTTACCGGATAGCGATGTTGTCGATCAGGATTTGACGGCAGCTATTGCCGGATGTCACGAACAATTTATCGCATCCATGGACGATGATTTCAACAGCGCCGCCGCTATCGGAACATTATTCGAATTACTCAAACTGGTTAATCAATCAGCCAACCAACCCAATCCCCCAGCTAAAGTTTTGAATGCAGCGGTATCTAAAATCCAGGAATTGGGAGCGGTGCTGCATCTATTCGCTGCCGAAGAAGCCAAGGGCAGGCAGGAAAAACTGGACGGCCTCATGACCCTGCTGCTGGAGTTGCGCCAAAACGCCCGCTTGAATAAAGACTGGGCCACCTCCGATAAAATCCGCAAGAGCCTGCTGGATTTGGGCATCCAACTGGAAGACACGCCGCAGGGGACGACCTGGCATATTAAGTAGGAATGAGGTACGAGGTACGGGAATTCCCCTTGCAGGCTCCGAGGGGGCAGGGGGAGATTTTGTAATTGAATTTTATAGAAACACCCTTTTGCCCATGAAGGACACGAAGAATGTAGTCCCGTGGCTTTAGCCACGCATTTTCAGCTTAGGCTGAGACTAAAGGCATGTTCACCCGGAACGGCTTGAATTATAGAGAAGATTTAACCATTTGTAATATCATTTTCTGGTTGATAAGTCACCCTGTCATCCCCGAACGCTTTTATCGGGGATATGGTTTTTCAAGAGATTAGAACTGGATTCCCGATAAAACCATTCGGGAATGACAACCAGAAAATGATATAAGTCGTTATTGCATGGCTTTATGCCATGAAGATCAGCCCTGAAGGGCTGGGACTACGATATTAATTGCTGTTTTGATCTATCCCCAAACCGATAAATTTCTTCGTGTGCTTCGTGAGGACAAAACGCCTTCGGCGGATGTAGGGGCGAGGTTTCCTCGCCCTGGTTTGCAATAGGGTATCCATTAGCATATCCGCTTTATTCTTGACATTACTAACTCATCCTTATTAAAATAAGCTATTCAATCGACTTTATTTGGGGGAGTTGTGGGAGATTTTTCCGGCGTGTTTTATACTGACACCGAACATTCAATAAAACTTCTGCAAGGTTCCTGCATTGAGATTCTGAATAATCAATTTGCAGAGAATACCTTCGACATGATCTTTGCCGACCCTCCCTATTTTCTCTCCAACGGCGGGATTACCTGCCAGTCCGGCAAAATGGTATCGGTCAACAAGGGGAAATGGGATCAAACCAAAGGGGCAGCCGAGAATCATAAATTTAACCTGGAATGGCTGAAAGCCTGTCAGCGGGTATTAAAACCCAACGGAACGATCTGGGTTTCCGGAACGACGCATATCATCTATTCGGTGGGATTCGCCATGCAGGAGTTGGGCTATAAAATCCTCAACGATATTATTTGGTATAAACGCAATGCCCCGCCCAATCTATCTTGTAAATACTTTACTCATTCAACCGAAACCATTTTATGGGCAGCCAAGAATAGTAAAAGCAAACATTATTTTGATTATCAGGCGATGAGGGAGCAAAATCAGGGCAAACAAATGCGCAACGTCTGGGAGATTTCAGCACCGGCAGCGGATGAAAAGAAATTCGGCAAGCATCCCACGCAAAAGCCATTGCAGCTTTTGAATCGAATAATTCTGGCCTCAACCTCCGAAGGCGATTGGATTTTAGACCCCTTCTGCGGCAGTTCAACAACAGGAGTTGCAGCCACAAGCCTCAAGCGAAAATATTTAGGCATAGATATGGATGAGGAATATCTTGAGCTTTCACAGAAACGCTTAAAAGAAGTTGTAACCTTACTGTAGGGTGGGCTGTGCCCAACAATTTGTGGGCCCAGCCCACCCTACAGAATCACCTTTATAAATCGAGGTATTGTATAACTAACATGTCAGACCAAAATAAAATCCAAAAAATAGTAAGAGAGTTACAAGCCGATCTGCCGCTTACCTCTTATCCCTTTAAAGAGATCGCCCAACGTTGCGATATGACTGAAGACGAACTGCTGGAAGCGATCAAAAATTTGCAGGAAAAAGGCATCATCCGCCGCTTCGGGGCGGTGGTGCGTCACCAGCGGATGGGGATTACCGCAAACGGGATGGGCGTCTGGATCGTCCCCCCGGAAGATGCCGGGCGGGTGGGAAAAATCATGGCCACATTCCGGGAGGTCAGCCATTGCTATCAGCGCCCGACTTTTCCCGATTGGCCGTATAATCTCTTTACCATGATCCATTCATCGACTGTTGCAGAATGCGAAGATGTGGCGGCCAGAATCTCTGAAGCGACCGGGATTAAAGACTATAAACTGCTTTTCAGCAGCCGGGAGTTTAAAAAAGTCAGCATGGTTTATTTTTAAGACAGGGGTTAAATAACAAAAAGAGGAAATATGGAAAGAATAAAATCGCAGGAACTATTTTCCCAGGCCAAAAAGATTATCCCCGGCGGCGTGAACAGCCCCGTGCGGGCTTTCAAGGCGGTAGGCGGCAATCCGGTTTATATCGATCACGGGCAGGGTTCCAAAATATACGATGTCGACGGGAAAGAATATATCGATTATGTCTGCTCATGGGGGCCGTTGATTCTCGGTCATGCCCATCCGCAAATCCTGGCGGCCTTACAAAAAGCCATGGCTAAGGGTACCAGCTTCGGCGCACCTACCGAGCGGGAAACGGAATTCGCCTCGATGCTGATTAACGCCGTACCCTCCATGGAAATGGTACGCCTGGTCAATTCCGGGACCGAGGCCACCATGAGCGCCTTACGCCTGGCGCGCGGATTTACCGGACGCAATAAGATTGTAAAATTCGAGGGCTGCTACCACGGTCATGTGGACAGCCTGCTGGTCAAAGCAGGGTCTGGGGCGGCAACCTTGGGGACGCCGGACAGCGCCGGGGTTTCCGTGGCATTGGCTCAGGATACCATCACCCTGCCTTATAACGATCTGAAAGCAGTAAAGGAACTCTTCAGCAAACACGGCGGACAAATCGCGGCCTTGATTGTGGAACCGGTAGCCGGTAATATGGGGCTGGTATTGCCTAAAGAGGGATTTTTGGAAGGGTTGCGCCAGATAACCGCACAACACGATTCTTTATTGATCTTCGATGAAGTGATCACCGGTTTTCGAGTATCATTTGGCGGCGCCCAAGGATTTTACGGGATCAAACCCGATCTGACCTGCCTGGGCAAGATTATCGGCGGAGGCTTGCCGGTAGGCGCTTACGGCGGCAAAGAGGAGATTATGAAACATATCGCCCCGTTAGGAGCAGTCTATCAGGCCGGGACGCTGGCCGGTAATCCGTTAGCCGTCAGCGCCGGTATCGAAACCCTGAAAATACTCTCCAAACCGGGTACATATGAGGTGTTAGCAGAGAAAGGGGCATACTTAAGCCTTGGCTTGCAGACGGCGGCGCGGCAGGCGAAAATCCCGGTCTGTGCCGCCCAAGTCGGCTCTTTGTTGGGGCTGTTTTTTACCCCCAACACCGTAACTGATTGGGGCAGCGCCAGTACATCGAATACAACCTTATTCGCCCGTTATTTCAGTTCCATGCTCAAGCAAGGCGTCTATCTGGCCCCTTCTCAGTATGAGAGCAGTTTTATTTCCACCGCTCACAACTACGAGGACTTGGATAAGACCATAGCGACGGCGGAATGTGCTTTCCAGAGTCTTGGGACTGGTAGTTGATTTAACCACAAAAATAAATCCCTGGATTTCGTAGTCTAAAGCCCTTTAGGGCTGAATTTCCAGGGCTAAAGCCCTGGCACTACAACTTTCGATTTCGGAAGATACCCAAAAATGCAACAAAATAAAAAATTATTAATTCTAATCCTCAACAGAGAAGAATATCTTGAGGACATCCTCGCCTTATTTCTGGAACTGGGTATCAGCGGCGCAACCATCCTGGAAAGCATAGGCATGGGACGGATTGTTACCTACGACATCCCGGTCTTTGCCGGTTTCCGCGATTTAATGATCGGTAATCGCCCTTATAACAAGACAATTTTAAGCGTAGTAGACGATGAAATCATCCCGCAGGTAGTCGAAGGAGTGAAAAGCCTTTGTTCCGATACAAAAGGCCCCGGCGTAGGTCTGATATTCACCCTCCCGGTATGCAACATCTGGCGGCTGACGGAGGAGTAATAAAATCTGAATTTATCAAAGTTTTTTATGTTGCAATTTTTAACCGCAAGCAAAGAAGGGTAAATTTTTTGTTTTCATACCAATTCGCTATCAAACATTGAAGAATAGTTCGTAGCACGGGGGTTTATCCCCCATTTGCAGCGCCTGCTTACGGGAGATGAACTCCCGCGCTACATGAATCTTTGATAGCGAATTGGTATCATACCCAACCGCTGAGAAAATACGCAAATTTGTGTCAGGAAAAATAAAACTTCAGTTTGGAGGATCATGAGCTACACAATCGCCGTCGCCGGTAAAGGTGGGACGGGAAAAACTACATTATGCGCGCTGTTGCTTGCGGAATTGCTGCAACAGGGCAAGGGGCCGATTTTGGCCATTGATGCCGATGCCAACGCCAATCTGGGTCAGGTTTTGGGGATAACGGTCAAGCAGACGGTAGGAAGCATCCGTGAGGATGTGCTGGGCAGCATTAATAAAGTGCCCGCCGGTATGACCAAAGAGGACTTCTTGGAATATCACATCCAAAGTGCCTTAATCGAAACGGACGGCTTTGATCTGATTACTATGGGCAGACCGGAAGGCCCCGGCTGTTACTGCTACGCCAACAACCTGATCCGCAGGATCGTCGATGCGTTAAGTAAAAACTACGCCTTCATGCTTATCGATAACGAGGCCGGCCTGGAGCATCTCAGCCGACGCACCACCCGCAACATCGATTACCTGCTGCTTTTGGCCGACGCCAGCTTCCGAGGATTGGAAACCGTGGGTCGAATCGCCGAATTAGCCCGCGAAATGAAGCTGAACATCGCCCGCCAGGGGGTGATTGTCAGCCGTCTGCCGCAAGGAGTAGCTCAAAACCATGCCCAATTAGTCAAAGAAAAATGGAATCTTGAGCTTCTGGGCATCATTCCTCAAAACGATGATATTCAAAATCAGGACATAGCAGGTTCTCCCCTGATTGAACTGCCTGCCGATTGTTCCGCCCGCCAAATTGTAAGGGGGATAGTGGATAAGATGGGAATTTAAAGTTTTTTTCTGTTGCGGTAAAAAGAAAAGCCACCCATAATCGGATGGCTTTTTCTTGTAATTGTCATTGCGAGGCAGCCTTACCGCCGAAGCAATCTTAAACGCTACAATAAAATCAAGATTGCTTCGCTCCGCTCGCAATGACAGGTTTGTACACCTTTTTCTAAAACGTTATACTAGGCCATTATTGTGCTGCCCCTACGCAAGGTTCGCAATTTAAATAACTCATTTGGCAGGAGCGTTGTTTTGACCCCAAAATATAAACATCTTTTCCGCAAAGCTCCTGGCATTGTCCTCCCAAAAGCGCTGGGACGGCTACGGTCACTTTTATTTTGCTTCCAACCGGGATCATCCGCCCATATTGCGAATCTTCCGGTACTAAAACGGTCACTGTAGTTCTGTCTTCATCCAGGAAATATACAATTGATCTTTGCGAACCATTTAATGGCACAGTTCCCGTAAGAAGCGATTCCAACCCCGGTTGTCTGACCGCCTTTAATGTAACCGATCTTCCGTCCGGATAAACCAATATCACTTTCAAAGTCGGGGCACAAGCGGGAACTTGACAGGTTTCACCGGCGTTTTCTCCCAGGCATTGGGTAGGATTGGTGTTGCAGCCTTGGGCTGTAGTGGTGATATGCTCCATAAATTCGAGCTGGAATTTATGCGAAGTTATGTTATGTTCCACCTTAAATTGCCAGGTTTCCGAATAAGATTGGGACAGGTCTTTATGCCAATCGATTCCGGCTTGACGGATACTGTTTGTGGTGGAAAATATGGCCGGTACCTGATGAATGGAAGCACAAGTTGTTGTTTGTGCTTTGGCTTTTGCCGCAGGTAAAACCAACAGGCAAACCATAGCTAATAACGCGGCTTTTTTAGTCCCTCTGTTCATGGTACTTTCTCCTTTTGGGTAAACGGTAAACTCAGGACATTACCAATTATAGTTATGCTATCATACATGACAACATTTTTCAAGATGTTTTTCACAAAAATAAAAAATAGCCGCTTATCTTGATTTTTAATTCATAATTACGTATAATGTTTCTAAGGAGAGTTTTATGAAAGCTACTATAGTGTCTATCGGCGATTCGAAGGGGATAAAAATCCCTAATACTGTTTTAGAGCAATGTCATATTAAGAGCGAAGTAACTTTAGAGGTAGTAAATTGTAATATAATTATCCAGCCGGCAAATAAAACACCGCGGAAAAACTGGGAACAATGTTTTCAGGAAATGAGCAAAAATAAAGAAGATCGCTTGATAATTGATGATAACCTTGATTTAGACACTTCGGGTTGGGAATGGTAATAAGGCAATATGATGTTTTTCTTGTTTCTCTTGATCCCACAATCGGACATGAAATAAAAAAGTCCCGTCCTTGCGTTATAATTTCCCCCAATGAAATGAATCAATACATTTCTACCATTATTATAGCTCCCATGACAACTCAAACACATGCCTATCCTAGCCGGGTATCTCTCGAATTTGCCGGGAAAAATGGTTGGGTGGTTTTAGATCAATTACGTACGGTGGATAAAAAGAGGCTGCTTAAAAAATTGGTAGCGTTCTCAATAAGACCCAAAGCGTCATTGCGAGGCAGCCTTATCGCCGAAGCAATCTCAGACGCACGCACGGAGATTGCTTCGCTCCGCTCGCAATGACGCTTCAGGTCTGCGGTATTTCTACGCTACCAAAAAATTAGGCCGACTGGAACAAGATACTGTTGGGCAAATTAAGTCTGTTATTAAGGAAATGCTGGTAGATTAGTATTCTTTTATACCCAAAAAGGTAATCAAGGAAATTTATTATGAAAATGCTGATTATGTCTTTAGGGGGGCAGGATAACTTCGCTTACGGACCGAGGGTTTTATCCGCTTATCTGAAAGCTAACCATATCGAAACAGACCTGCTGTTAATCCCTTTTGTCGACCCTGACCGCAAAAAATTCTTTTCCCCCCACTGGAAATTTTACGATGAGCCTTTAATCGAAAAGATTATCCATCCGCTGCCCGAATTCCTGAAAGATAAAAACTACGATTTGATCGGTATCTCTTTGACTTCCAATTTTTTCGACCATGCCCGGCTGATAACCAAATTAATCAAAAAGAATTTTACGGTTCCGATAGTCTGGGGCGGGGTTCATCCCACGGTGCGGCCTGACGAGTGTATGCAGTATGCCGATTTGGTGATTCGTGGCGAGGGTGAAAATGCGCTGCTTGCTTTAGTGCAGGCTATTGAGCACGGCGGTGGCTTTGAAGCGGTAAGCAGTTTAACCTATAAGGTAAACGGTGAAATCCGGCATAATCCGATCGGCCCCCTGGTGCAGGATTTAGACGCCCTGCCTTTTCAGGATTATGATTTCTCCACGCATTACATCGCCTACCACTACCGGATTTTACCCATGAACGAGGATTTGATCTACAAAATCATGCCTTGCGGCTTCGGCGACGGCTCCTATGGCTATTCCACCATGGCCACCAGAGGCTGCCCCTATGGCTGCACTTATTGCATCAACAGTTCGCTGCGGGACATCTATAAGGGCAAGGGGAAGATACTGCGCAAGCGCTCCTATGAAAATGTGGTGGATGAACTGGCGGACGCCAAAAGGCGGATGCCCAAACTGACTTATATGCTGTTTTCGGATGAGACCTTTCTGCGGGGCAAGGGGCTGGACTGGATTAAAAATTTCTGCGCGCTTTATAAAGCAAAAGTCGGCCTGCCCTTCTATTGTTGCTTTTCTCCGGAGGATGTTTCCGAAGAAGCCCTGGCAATGCTTGCGGACGCCGGGTTGTTCAATGTTCAGATGGGAATCCAATCGGGAAGCAAACGCACCTTGATTGATGTCTATGACCGCAAGGATAATACCGAAAATCTGGTAAAGGCCGCTCATATCTTAAATAAATTCAGCGATCGCATTATGCCCCTGTTCGATGTCATCCTGGACAACCCCTACGAAACCGACGAAGACCGCAAAGAAACCATCAAATTTCTGCTGCGTTTGCCCCGCCCGTATGAATTGCAACTTTTTTCCCTGACTTGGTATCCCGGCGCGACCATCACGGAAAAGGCTGTTGCCGACGGGTATGTTAAGGATGTCATCAAGGATGTTTATCGCAAGCATTATCAATCCTACGATCGCACCAATTATTATAACCTGCTTATTTCCATGGTGCCGTTTTTCGATCACCAATGGATTGAAAACCTGATGGAGAAAAACACTACCTTCCGCTACCTTTATATCCGCGCCTTTTTATGGCTTTGGAACTCCACCCGCTATGTTTCCGGCACCTGGCCGTATCAGATGTTGAAAAATATTCTGGTCAGGTATTTCAATGTCAAGCCCCCGGTTTATGCCAAACTGCCGCCATCCGGGCAAAACAGCGGGATAACGGATTTATAAAATGTTGTTGCCTTAAGGCGTAACGTTGGGGTTTAGCAATAGCAGGGTGGGGACAGCCCACCCTTGATCTTGAACGGTAGCACAGGCATCTTGCCTGTGATGTGGGCAACGCCCACACAAAAACGGCACAATTAGCGGAAGTTGTTGGTTAAATCAGAGATTCCATTCTGTGCCGCAACACTGCTTCCAGCCTGTGCTACCGAATAGCAAACACAGGCTGGAAGCCTGTGCTATATCTGAGATGGTCATAAACTGTGATTTCAAAAATTGGAACAGAGACATAAAAACGAGCGAGGGAATCTTGGGTTTCGTTCCTCAACCCAAACACAGGCAGGATGCCTGTGCTACCAAATAATAGCGGGCGCAGCCCGTACCGGTAGCACAGGCATCCTGCCTGTGATGCGGGCAGCGCCCGCACAAAAGCGGCACACATATTGAAATTTTGCCGAATAATAAATCGCAAATTATGAACTCATTAAGTATACCAGCAGGGTGGGCTGTGCCCACCGATTACAAAACTCAGGATTAATTCCCGCTGGCCGTATCCCGTAAAGCCTCCAAATCCAGGATAGTAATTTGCTTGCCCTGAACGCTTATTATATCATGCTCCTTCAGCTTCTTAAAGGTGCGGGAGAGGGTTTCGCTGATGGTGCCTAAGTGGGCGGCCAGTTGAGTTTTGGTCATTTTGAGCTGGATTTTGGGTTGAGAGCCGCTCTGGGGCGGTACTTCCTGGAGCAGATATTGTGCCAGCCGGGTGGCTACATCCCTAACCGACAGCCGCTCGATCATTTTGTTGAAGCGGCGCAGATAATGGGACATGCTGGCCAGCATATTCAGGCTTAACTGGGGATCGTCTTTCAATAGTTGCAGGAAGGCTGAGCGGGGAAAGTAAAGCGCATGAGATTTGGTTGTTGATTCGGCATAGGCCGGGTAGGTAACGCTTCCGGAGAAAAGCGCAGCCTCGGCGAAGGATTCCCCCGGATTTACAATATGCAGGATCTGTTCTTTGCCGTCATGGGAAAGCTTAAATAGCTTAATCCCGCCGCTAATCAAAAGATAAAAGCCGCCCGCCGTCTGCCCCTCATTAAAAAGTGTCTGCCCCCTGCTGTAATTTTGAACGTGTGCAATATTTTTTAACCGTTCCAGTTGACTATCGTCCATGCCGGCGAACATCGGACATTTTTTCAGAAAAGCGTACGTTTCCATTTGTTCCTTAACAGAGGCTTGAGACCTGAGGGTAGCGCGGGGGTTTATCCCATAAGCGCTAAGTTGTTTTTTCCTGCTCCCTCCCCCTTGAGGGGGGAGGGTCGGGGTGGGGGTGATTATCGGGCTTATTCAAAGCTGTCCAAATTATATCACCGACCGCCTCCTTTTGCTGCAAAACCTGATTATTCCAAAATCTTATTATCTGATAGCCTTCCTTTTGCAGCCACTGGCTGCGTCTGGCATCAGCGTGCTCAGAATGCTGACTGCCATCAACTTCGATAATCAGTTTTTTCTCCAGGCAGACAAAATCCACTATAAATTGACCAATGGGGTGCT
>JACRJN010000103.1 GCA_016235675.1 Candidatus Schekmanbacteria bacterium | reverse complement strand
ATTAACCACAGAAACACGGAATTATAGAGACACGGAAAGGACAAAAAACATTAATTTCTTTTTCCGTGCTTCCGCCATTCTGTGTTTCCGTGGTTTCTTCGTTGTCTTAACCTTTTTGGTTCCGGCTTGTCCGGTTTAGGATACTAAGTTGCGTTCAAAATGATACCAATGTAGTTGCCCAATTCATTGGGCAGTCGTAGTGCCGGGGCTTTAGCCCCGGAAGTTCAGCCCTAAAGGGCTGGGACTACGAAATGCAAGCGGGGGTAAAAACTTCCCAATTTAAGTATAACTTAAATCAGCATGGATTGTAAAGTAAGTTACTTATAAAGGCGGGCGGGAAAATTGATGTAAATACTGGAGTAGAGGCTTTAGCCTCGTCAGCGGACGTATGGGCATAAGCGCTAACTTAAGGCATTTATCTGTAGCGCAGACCTTTAGGTCTCCCCCGGATTGGACACAAATGTTGCGTCTGCCGGCAGGGCTAAAGCCCTGCGCTACGTTAATATAATTGCCTTTACTTGTTTGATTGCAACTTGGTATTAGGTTAACAGGCGCATAAAAAAAGGGGTTGGCGGAATTAGCGCCAACCCCTACAAAGGGTATGTCGTCCAAACGTCTTAAAAAGGGTCCCCCCAACAGTGACCATTGTGTCACCACCTTCTCGTTTGTTTGAACGGCATCCCCCCCATGCCAAAAATCAGGCTTGAGGAGTGAGGCTTGAGGAGTGAGAAATGTTTTACTCAAGCCTCACTACTCAAACCTCAAGTCTGCCTTATGCCGCAATCGGTTCCAATCCCTGATTATAGTCTTTCGGTAACGTTTCCAAAAACAATTTCACCAATTTGGGATCGAATTGGGTTCCGGCGCATTTCTCCAGTTCAATCTGAGCTTGTTCAGGCGAAAGCGCCCGTCTGTACGGCCTGTCGGATATCATGGCGTCATATGCGTCGGCAATAGCGATGATGCGTCCCCCTATTGGTATATCCTCTCCGGAAAGGCCATACGGATACCCCTTGCCGTCGAAGCGCTCATGGTGGTGGCGTACGTATGAGATAATGTTGCGTGAGGTTTTTAAGCAACAAATCAGATTTACGCCCTTTTCCGGATGTTCTTTAATCAATGACCATTCCTCATTGGTGAGAGAGTCCTGTTTGCGCACCAATTTATCGCTGACTCCGATCTTGCCGATGTCGTGCAGATAAGCGGCAATCCGCAATTCCTCATCCAGTTTGGCTTCGAAAGATAAGCTGCCGCTCAATAGCGCCGAATAATAGGAAACCCGTTCGGAATGACCGTGTGTGTAGGGGTCTTTACTTTCCAAAGTCGAGGCCAATAATCTTACAAAGCGCAAATAATCGTTGTAATCGCCGTCAATGCGTTGATTTTCATTAAAATAGCTGTAACAAATTTTATGGGCAATCTTTATCAGAATCTCATCCTCCCCCAGGAGGGAAGACGACGGAGCCGTCAATTTAGTTTCTCTGAGGGAATTCAATTCCTTAAACATAGATTTTAGTTTTATATTCAACTGCCTTTTTTGAGCGGCGGCATTCATTACCGATATTAATTCCGTCATGTTGAAAGGCTTGTTCAGGTAATCGAAAACCCCGTAATGCAAAGCATCAATTGCCGTCCGTAAATCGGTATTGGCGGTAATAATAACGATTTCTATATCGGAATCGTGATCTTTAATGGCTTTGACTAATTCTATGCCCCTGGGATTGGAAACCTCTAAATCCAGGGTGACCAGATCGATTTTCTCTTTATAAATTTTTTTAATCGCCTTTTTCCCGTCAGAAACCAAGGTTACGTCATAATGGGATTGGAGCAATAGCTTAAGATTTTCCCTGACGGCGAAATCCTCGTCAACAATCAATACCTTACATTTATTGCACATATCAGTTCCCTCGCGTATGGACTGATAGCAGGATAAACCCTATTGTGTGGAGGCTCTCTCTCCAAAGTTTATCTGGCGTGCACCGTAAGGACATCCCCCCTTATCGGCAGCCGTTGCTTGCAGCCTACCCTTCTTGCAGTTCCAAACAAAAGTACCGCTAAATCAGGCAATTTCCTGAGCCAGCATCTTTTCTATTTTTTCCAGTTCCAGAATGGCTTTGCCCATGTTTCCACCGGCTTTAATCGTGAGTGAATTAAAATACTTCTTGCTGTCGCCGATGGGGTTTAAAAATATTTTACAGGCGTCGGTAGCGATGATGATGTAATTGACGCTTCCCGATTCCGTATCATTCACCATGTCCATGATGTGTTTCAGCCCGTCGGCCAGTTCGGCAGCCGCTTTAACTTCATCGTGGCAGATGTCTACAGAATCGAAGGCTAAATGCACCCCATCCAGACCGATCACCCCGCTTGAAATATAATCCCGCCCTAAACGATTACGAAATTGTTGTAAGACATCTTCTAAGGCCATGTGTCCCGCCTCCTTAAGCTAGTAAATCTTTTACCCGGGCGTCTATTTGATCGACCAGCAGCAGCGCTTTGCCCAGGGTTATGGTTTGATCGAAAATAAAATACAGGAACAGCCCGTGATCCGCGATGCTGCGAACTATAACCTTACTCTTCTCCGTCTCAAAGACGATTTCCCGCGCCGGTCCGACATTAATTTTCTCACAGGCGACTTGGATTCTGCTTAATACTTTAGCCGCCTGGATAACATGAAGATTATCCTGGCCGGCTTGCCCCTGCCCCCCCAGCAGGGATTCACCGTCCAAAGTGGAAAGCTGGATGAGCGTCAGTTTTTCAACCCCTTGACATTTGTTGCCAAAAAAGTCCTGAATATGTTCATTTTCACGAACTTTTTGTTTGAGCACGCCATCGAGAGGTTGAAAGGTTCGTTCCATCTCTTCTAAAACCTCATTGATCACCCCCTTAACCTGATCCATCATAAAAGGTTTTTCCATGTATCTTATCGCTCCTTTGGCCAGGGCTTCCTGGCGTTTTTCGTTGGAGCCGTATGCGGTCATGATAATAAAGCCGGTTTTGGGATATTTGGCTTTGACTTCGCCTAAAAGCTGCAACCCGTCTTTACCCTGCATTTTAATGTCGGAGACCACCAAATCGACGTTACCGGCCTTCTGTAAAACGTCCAGCGCCTCTTCCCCGCTGTTGGCGCAAATTACTTTGTATCGGTTGTTAAGGGAAAGATTCTTTGACATGCTCCAGGTGAGAGTCTCTTCATCGTCAACTATCAGAATGGTTTTTTGAGTCTGAACCATTTTGTCTCTCCCTTTACTTTGTTGCTGTGTTTTCCCTACGCCCTAATAAATATTGCAATAGGTGTGCCACATACGAAACTTTTTTCGAGTATGTTTATATGGTGATATATTACAATAAGATGGGACAGATTATTTTGGGGGATGGTATAAACTGTTTTTACACTTGTCAATAAGTGGCGTACGATATTCGTACATATGTTTTAAAAGCGAACGGCGGGATAAGGGCTGGGGATTGTGAGTGCATGTCTTCTCTGCCGCCGCACTTCATAAAGCATCAAAGCTGCCGCTACCGCGGTATTCAGCGAATTTATCTTTCCCATTTGCGGCAATTTAACCAGCCAATCGCAATGATGCTGAAGCGCCGGTCTCAATCCGATTCCCTCCCCGCCGACGATGATTGCAACCGGGATAGTCAAATCCACTTCATCGTAAAAGGTACTGCCTTCCGGGTGGAGCGCGGCCAGCCAAAAACCGTTATTTTTCAAGTGCTGCAAACCTTCGGCGGAATTTTTCACTCTGGCGATGGGCAGATGTTCCAGCGCCCCGGCTGAGGTTTTCGCTACAGTAGGATTCAAATCGGCGGTCTGATGCAGGGATAAAACCAGCCCCTGACAGCCGACCGATTCGGCGCTGCGGATTAGCGCCCCTAAATTATGTGGGTCTTGGATACAATCCGCAAAGATCAAAAAGGGTTTTTCACTTTGGCGGAAAGCGTGGGAAATTAAATCATCCAAATGCCAGGTGGGTAATGCTGATGAGACGGCGACGACCCCTTGATGTTTTATGCCGGGCACAAGGCGTGATACTTCATTCGTAGCGACATTCTTTAACGGAATATTTCTTTCTTTCGCCAGTTTTATTAAGCGGTTAATCTCAGGGGATTTTTCTTTCGACAAATAAATTGAATAAATGTGCCGCTTTCCCGCGGAAACAGCCTCGATTACCGGATGAACACCATAAATTTTTTCTTTCATATAGTTCCAATATATAGGGTTAAAAGCAATACTGTTCACTTAGAGCTTATCCGTAAATAACCGTTACCTTTGGTTTCCCCCTTTAGCAAAGGGGGATTAAGGGGGATTTGCAAATTGTAATTTCCATAAAGAATTTAATCTTTTGACAATATGTCGTGTTCGAATAATTACTTAAGGTT
>JACRJN010000102.1 GCA_016235675.1 Candidatus Schekmanbacteria bacterium | reverse complement strand
CGTGGCTTCAGCCACGTATTTTCAGCCCCTTAGGGCTGCAAAAAAAGGTGTGTTCGTATGGAACGCGCCGAAAGTATTGAGAGTCATAATTGCAGGGCTAACGCCCTGAAGTTCAGCCCTGAAGGGCTGGGACTACGAACTACAAATTTAAAAACTAATAACATTAGCTAAAGTCTTCTTTATTTCAGTGATTGCCAAACCCTTAATTTTCCCATTTTGACCATTAGCTATCACCATTCCGATCAGTTTTCCCTTGTTATCGAATAAGGGACTGCCGGTAATGTTTTCTTCCGGCTCAATATCCGTCTGCAATAACGAAGATTGCCCGTTATTTACAGCAATAATCGTTCCCTTGACAATTTTGCTTTCGATGCCGAAAAAGCATTCGATTAAGGTAATCTTGTCTCCCGGCTTTGGGCTTTCGGCATCCAAAAAGGCCGGTAAGTTCAACGCTTCGCTATCCATTTTCAGCAAGGCTACGTCTGTTGCTTGATCGAAATGCAGCAATTTGGCAGAAACCACATCGCCGTTGGTTCTGGTAACCGTGATAATCTGGCTCTCAGCCAGGGACTTGCCGCTAGCGGTTAAAATATGTCCCTGACTGCTAATCACTACACCGGAGCAATTGATTTTACTCTCCTGGGCATATGCGGATATGCAAACCACCAGAGGCGGTAAAAGGGATGGGTCTACAGCCAACGCCGCCGGTAAAGCTCTAGTCTGAGACGATTCGCCGGATGTCGGTTTTGCCCCGGAAAGCTTTTGCGTAAGTTGCCGGAGGGCGCTTTGTTCTTCGCTTTGCGGTTCTTTTTGGGCCGGTAACTGCTCTGCCAGATGCTTTATACGGGTTCGAATCTGGGCAGCCTGCTCGTATTTGGGATTGAGTTCCAGAAATTTGTTGAAGTTTGTAACGGCTTTTTCCGGATCGGGTTGTTCCTCGGAATACAACAGAGCCAGATTAAAATAAGCCTTGCTGTATTGGGGATTCAAAGCCAGGGTGCGTTCATAGCTTAGGATAGCCAAATCCAGTTGCCCTCTTTTTTGATAGATTACCGCTAACTGAAAGTGCGCTCTGGGATTATCCGGATTGAGCTTCAACACCTGGGAAAATTCCTGTAAGGCGTTGTCCAAATCCTTGACGCGATAATATTCCAATCCCCTGGACAGATGCGTTTCCTCAACTTGTTTGTCCGATTGCGGGATGAGCAGTTTTATATCGGCGCAGCCTCCCAACAGAAGCCACGCCGTGCAAAGTAATAATAAAATATTCATTTTTTACCTTTAGTACATCCCCTCACCCCCTGGGAGAGGGAGAGGGTGAGGGTTCCTTAATTAAAATATTTTTAAGCTTTTGTACCCTCATCCCGACCTTCTCCCAAAGGGAGAAGGAGCTTAATCATTTACCTTCAATACTATAACGGTAATGTTATCCGTCCCGCCGCGCCGGTTAGCCAAATCCACCAACTCATGACAGGCCAGATTCAAATCATTCTGGTTTAAAACAATTTGCAGAATTTCCTGATCCGGCACCATGTTACTCAGACCGTCGCTGCACAGGACAAAGAAATCGTTATCCCGGCATTTTTCAGATGAAGTGTCCACGATAACATCTTTGCGGCCTAAAGCGCGGGTAATCACATTTTTGTAAGGGAAGGTTTTGGCCGCTTCCGGGGTAATTTCCCTGCGGCGCAATAGCTCTGCTAACAATGAATGATCTTCCGTCAATTGCCGGATGGCGTTATCCCGGATGAGATAGATACGGCTGTCGCCGACGTTGCCTATATTTACCGAATCCTTCTCAAACAGCAGCGCAACGACCGTTGCTCCCATTCCCTGATAAGCGGGGTTCTTCTGCGCTTGCTCAAATATTTTTTGGTTGGCATATTGAATAGCGGATTTTAACCTTTTGCCGTTACGAGAGGGAAGAAATGCAAAATTTATAGCTAAAGTCGCATCCTCATCATAAGAGTGGTTTCGGCAATACTCGTTTATGGCCTCCACCGCCAGACGGCTGGCTAATTGGCCTCCCACATGACCGCCCATCCCGTCGGAGAGTATAAACAACCGCTCGTTCTCGAAATATCCGTAACTGTCTTCATTGACAGGGCGTTTGCGACCGGTATCGCTCAACGCCGCACCGCTGATTTGCATGTAACTTCCTCAAAATTAATAATTAACCACGGAAAGCACGGAAGGGCACGGAAAGGTCATTTTGGGTAAAAATTGCTAATATACATTAAATACGTCATTGCGAGCGAAGCAATGACAAAATTAATTCTTTATTTTCCGTCTAATTCCGTGTTTTCCGTGGTTAAAAATCCCCTCAATAACTTCCCAACTTCGTTTGCGCCTTTTTATAATACTCATTATCCGGGGGAACGATCGTCAATACCTCCTGCCATTTTTGGCGGGCGATGTTCGGATTGGCAGCCTCCAGAATATAAGCTTCCTGGTATAACTGTTTGGCTTTCAGCGCCAATTTAGCCGTTTCCTCTTTGATTTGGGCGTGTTCCGGGTTAAGATTCAGCCCGGTATTCCAATGCCCGAAGGCTTCCTGAAACATTCCCTTTTTGTAATAGGTCAGGCCCTCTTTATAATGCTCATCTGCCATATATTTGGAGATTTGCCGGGTGAAAGTGCTCTTTTTATCGCCCAATAAATCCTGATCAATTTCCAGCACCTGCTGCCATTCGTTGAACGCCTGCACATTCTGCCCGTTTTGATAATATTCCAGCCCTTTATTGAAGGCAGCCTGCGCCTGTTCTATTTTGGAGGCATGTTCCGCGTCGTCTGTTTTTTTAAGAGCTTCCACGGCGGAACTGATTTCCCCTTTCTGATAATCGGCCAAAGCTGCCGCGATGATCTTGTCTTTGTCTACAGGCTTTTCCGCCGGTTTTTCAGCGGGTTTTGTTTCCGCTTTAGGTTTAGGCGCGATTTTGGATGCGGTTTGGATTTTCTCCCGCTTTTTCTCAGAAGCGGCCTTTTTCGCCGGAATTTTTTTCTCCTGGACTAATTTTGCCGCGGATTTCGCCCTCTCCTGCTCAATTTGCTGCAAATAATTTTGCGCCTCCTCGTTATCGGGATCCAGGGTTAACAGGTCGTTAAAGACAAATTCGGCCTTATCCCAGGCTTGGGCGTTATAATACTCTTTACCCAATGCAAGTTTCGTGTCGATGGTCTTTTGCTCCAACAACTCCTCAGCCTTTTGATCGCTTACAGGAACGGGCGAAGGGGATTTTTTGGTAAGCGGCAGCATCACTACTAAAACCAACAAGAATACACCGGCTGCGGTAATGGCCAGATGCAGCGGGCTTGCGGTTATCCAGGTTTTCAATGATTTTAATTTGCTATCTGTCGCGGCCAGGGATTTTTCCAGTTCCTGATAGGAGATGATCTCCCCCCGGTCGATAAATCGCCCCTTGACCAGGCCGATTTGTACCTGATCCCCTTTTTGCAGCCTGGTATCCTGCGCAGGATTACCGTTAACCAGCGTACCGTTGGCGCTGCCTGAATCGGTCAGATAATAATCAGTCTCGTTTAAAACAATCCTGGCATGGCTGCGGGATACGGAAGGGTGATCGATAATTATATCGTTGTCCTCAGTGCGCCCGATGGTGATTTCCGCCTTGTCCAGGGGATATTCGCTCCCTTTACTGTTGGGAATGACCAGGAAAAGCTTAGCAAATTCCGGCTGCTTTTGCCCCCAAAGCAGGGTTTTGTTGGAATCGATTTCCGACATCGCACCTACCGCTGTAGATTCGTCATCCGGGGCATTGTTTACGGCGGTTTGCTCGTCTTCCAGTACCTGAAGATCGGGGGTGGTGGCTTCCTCCGATAATGGTTCCAATACCACAGTTCCCGAACTTTCCTGGGGCAATTCCACCAAAACGGTTTGTTCGACGGTTTCTTCTATATTTTCCAGAGTCAACTTTATCAAGCCCAAACGAATCTCGTCTTGGGGGAATATTCCCCGTTTTTCGGCAATCATTTCCCCGTTGACTAACACCCCGTTACGGCTGTTGGTATCCTCGATATAAACCTTGTCCTCTTCCAAGGTGATGCGGGCATGATGGGAGGAAACGCTCGGCTCATCGATAATGGCCTGGCAATCGGCGGCGCGCCCTAAGGTTATCAGGGGATCGGATAGCAATATCTCGTAAACCTTGCCCGATTCCGCTTGACCGGTGAGTTTATACATTTTATTTCTCCAGGTTATATTTGGCCAGCAATTTCCTGGCCTGCATATAACGATAATCGTCGGGATTGGGGACAAGCTGCAATACCGCGGTCAACTCGCTTTTTACCAGGTTAAAATCGTTCAGCTTGTAGGCTTGTTTGGCTGCAAGCATATGTTTTTGATATTCCTCGTCCAGTTCCTTGCCGGTGGCCTGCATCTTTTCCTTGGCCTGAGTATAAATCGGCGGCTTAGGGTCGCATTTTTCCAGGCAATCCATGGTCTGCCGGTAGTTTACGTAGGCGTCGTAGGTATTGCCGTAGCTGACCCGCTTTTCCTCATAGCGCACCTCGGCGCGGTTGAAACACTCCTGGGCTTTTTCCGGGGAACAATCCGGATAAGGTTCTTGAGTGACTTTGACATCTTTTACCCCCCAGCTTTCCTTGCCCGGCGGGTTGAGGTTATTTTCAAATACCAATTGATTGGGAACGCGGCTTTTCATGAATTCCGCCGGCAGTTCGTATTTTATCACCTTAAACCACTTGCGGGTGGTCGGGACGCCGGTTATTTTTTGACCGTTTAGCAAGATGCTGACCTCATCCTGGCCGATGCCCCCCGCTGCATAGTCTAAAAAGACCTTCCCCCCCTGGTAATCGAAGGTGAAAACCGCCTTATCCGGATGGGATCGATCGCCTTTGGTGTTGCCGTAGACCCCGGCGGCGGGCAGCGGGATCGACTCGGCGGAATGATCTATATCTGTTTGTTCGCCTTTTTTGCCCTTGCGTAAAAGCGGAGACAAAATTAATAAAAAAACTATCAGCCCCAAGGGGATGCCGATTTGCGGCTTTTTAACCAGCTTCAGCAGGTTGGCCGCGGTTTGATTGGCCGGTTTTTTCTCTTGCGGGGGTTGTTCTTCTACTTTGGCCTCAACACGGGATTTAGCGGCGGATAGCTTCTGTTCCCCGACGATCACGGTTTTATCGGATGTCGGCTCAGCCGGGGCAAGTTCACAGCGAAAGCGGAAAACGGAGGCGCCGATCGCGATTTCATCGCCGTCTTGCAGCATCACCTCCTGAATCTGAATATCGTTATGCCGGGTGCCGTTCTGGCTGCCCAAGTCCTGGAGGATAAACTTGTTGTTGCGAAAGATGATCTTGGCATGCTGGCGGGAGACGGTCTGATCGTTGAGAATCAAATCGTTCCCGGTAATCCGCCCGATGTTGATCTCCCCCTGCCCGAAAGGGAATACCTTGCCCTTGTCCAGTCCCTTAGTGATTTCCAAACTAAATTTGATTTTTGTTGCCATAAAACCCTTTGACTAACGTAGTCCCAGCCCTTTAGGGCTGATCTTCCGGGTAAAGCCAATACCGTTCACTTAAAACGTAGTGCAGGGCTTCTATCCCTGCTTATGGGGCGGCTTTGGCGGGAACGAAGGAGCAGACCTAAAGGTCTGCGCTACGTTAAGTGAACAGTATTGGGGCTAAAGCCCCGGCACTACGGTAGGAGAACATTTAGCGCTTTGTGTCCTAAAAGAACATGAGTCATGTATAAACCACTTCATTTAAGATACTATCCCTTAATTGCGGCTTTAACCCCCGCTTGGTAACCAAATCTACCTTCTTGCCCAGTTTTTTCTCCAGAAATTCTTTTAGACCAACGATTTCCCATCCTATCGGCTCATAAAACCCTACCAGAATATCCACATCGCTTTCTGGGGATTCTTCTCCCCGTGCGTAAGAACCAAAAATTCCTATCTCCTGCACCTTAAATTTCTCGTGAAGAAGCGGTTTTAAACCTTTCAGTGTTTTTTCAATTCCTTCCAATGTTTTCACCTATCTTTACCTCTTCAAATGACAGCCGCTCTCCCGGTTTTATTCCTGATATTGCCACACTCCCGGCAGGCAGTTCCAAAACTGATACAGCCTGTTTGCAGCCGGCCATACGAAAGGGCTTTAGGGCTTTGACCATTTCCACTACCCGATTTTCATTATCTAAAAACACCAAATCAATCGGATAAAAGAGAAAACAGGTATGCACCGCCCGACAGGGCGTCAACAACATGCCTTGATTGCTATGCAAACGCTTTTGGTTCAACAACCCGCATAAACGCTTGATGAATGTATCCGCTACAAATACCTGATTTGCGATTACCCTTTCCGTTTCGGTATTATGGCAACGCAACGGCACATCAATTTCCCCCCTTGATCTGAATAATTTTCAAGATAATGGGTACGAAGATCATGATAAATATAGTGGGAAAGATAAATAAGATCAAGGGAAAAAGCATCTTGACCGGGGCTTCCATGGCCATTTTTTCCGCCCGCTGCTCGCGTTCTGTGGAACATTGCTCGGACTGCATCCTTAATATCGGCCCCAGGCTTGTCCCCAACTGGTCGGCCTGAATCAGGGCGCCGGTAAAGGAGTTGACCTCGCGCAAGCCGATACGTTTACTCATATCACGCAGGGCTTCCCGCCGGGTCTTGCCCATCTTGATTTCTTGCAGCATCCGGTACAATTCCTCGATCAGCGGACTGGCCTGCCCGGTCTCCACCACCTTGCCCACCGCGGCGGTAAAATCCATCCCCGCTTCCACCGATAAGGTCAGCAAGTCCAGATTATAGGGCAGGGACTTGACAATCGCCACATGCCGTTTCTTGATGGTACTATTCAGCCAGACGTTAGGCAGATAAAATCCCATCAGCGTTAAGCTCAGCAACACCGGCGGATTAAAACTATGGTGCAGCTTCATCAACAGCAAGCTGATAATAATCCCGACAATCGCGCCGATTTGCTTGATCGCTAAAAATTCCGAGGGAGCGGTATTTTGTCCTGCGGCGGAAAGCTTCTTGCCCAGCTTGGTTTCATATCCCCTCAGACTCAGGCTTTGATTATACCCGGCCAGCAGATCGATCAGCGGCTTACCCATCTGATAAAGCGGCTTCTTCTCCTCCTGAAAGCTTACCACCCGCCGCACCGGCGCTTTACGCGCATCTAAGGTCAGATGTATCCCGTAGGAAAGCATTCCCGCTCCGGCGAAGGCTAAAAGGTAGATTAAGATTAGCATATATTTTCCTGTAGGGTGGGCTGTGCCCACCTTTCTTTACAAATCACGCAAATTCAAAAACCGGCGTCTCCATAACCTTTTTGGGCTGTCTGTGCTCCCAGATTGTCTCCTGTAGTTTCTCAACCGTTTTGGGGGCAAAAAATTGTTCTCCGGTTTCCAGGCATACCCTTGCGGGGACATGTTCTATGACATAAAATTTCCCTTCATATTCCAATGTATAAGTAACCAATTGATTAATCATAGATTATACCCCAACAAAACTGGCTTACGACCTTTTTTACTTCGCCATTTTTCTCGTTTCGCTGATAATCTGCTGCTCATAAATCAAGCGCTCATCAATCCATTTTTTCAGTAAGGCATCGATTCCCTTTTCACCCTTTAATCTGGCGATAGTTTTTAATCTTCCAATGGCTTTTTCCGACAATTCGACGGAAACGGATTTTATCGGATTAACCTCCTCCCAGTTTTCCCATGCCGTGCCGTTAGCGGCTTGCGCTGCGACTATCTCATCAATTTCTTGTTCACTCAATTTTTTCCGTCTCATATTTCCCATCCTGTAATTATTCTTATCGCCCCTTTGGGTTTTAGTTGAAAGATAATGTTTAGCCTTCTTCCCGCATCGGTTATCCCCTGCAATTGGAATCGGTCATCGAATTGCTTGTTTCTTCGTACCTTAAATGGATTATAGAAGCATTCCACCGCTTCGTAAAAACGAATCCCGTGACGAGCGAGTTTTTCTTCAATGCCTTCATCAAAAGCAAAATCGGAGAAGAGAAACCTATCCCATCTTACCACCGGAATATCCTTCTGTCATTCATGATTTGCCTACACGTGTCTATATCGTGGTTGCAATTTATACGCTTTACCGGGTTGTCCCTAAATATCAATCTTCACAATCTTCCTGATAACCAGCGCCCCCAATGTCTCCATAACCAAAATCGCTCCGATGGCGGCGTAGCCGGCGGGGGTGGTGAACATCGGTTTCATCAGGTCGGGATTGACGAAAGAAATCAGGCCGCCCAGGATGAAGGGGAGAATCCCCACTACCACACCCTGCATCTTACCCTGGGCGGTGAGGGATTTGATCTTGCCCTCGATCTTCATGCGGCGGCGAATGGTCTCGGCCAGGCGGTCGAACATTTCGGCCAGATTTCCGCCCAGGCTTCTGGCGATGATGGTGGAATTGACCACCAAATCCAAGTCCTGACTCTTGACCCGGCAGGTGAGATTGAGCAGCGCCTCATCCAGCGCTATCCCCAGGCGGTATTCCTGCAACAGCAGACCGATTTCCTGGGAGATGGGCGCCTGATACTCGGTGGCGATCATATCGAAAGCCTGGACTACGGTGAAGCCGGCCTTCAGGGAACTGGAAAGGGTGATTAAAGCGTCCACCAACTGCAACTCCAGCTTTTTGGTGCGTCGTTTGCGGATCATCTTCAATATAATGCGCGGCAGGCAGTACCCGAACCCGCCCCCGAATAGCGCCAATAATATGTTGCGGCCAATCAATCCCGCCAAGGCCATAACCAGCAGCGTCCCGCCGATGCGCAGGTACAAATACTGGCGCGGGGTGATAAAGAGGAAAATATCCTCCAGCGTCCCGGTCTGAGGCTTTTCCGGCTCCGGCTTTTTCTGCCGCTGCGGCAGTTGGCGCAGAAGCTCCAGAATGCCCACAGTGGTTAAAACGGTAGCAGCGCAGGTTGTTAGGATGATGATGAGGTAAAATAGCATAGGTTTATAGAGTCATTGCGAGGCAGCCTTATCGCCGAAGCAATCTCCTGACACGGGCAGAGATTGCGTTCGCTCCGCTCGCAATGACGTTTTCATATATTGTGGTGTTTAAAAAAGATACGATTGTTTTAATATTTCCCCCTGCCTCCGTGTAGCGCAGGCATCTTGCCTGCGCTACAAGCTGGAAGCTTGTGCTACCAAGTTACAGTTTACGCCAATGCTTCTTCCAATGAAAACACCGGTACTTTTTTATATTTTTTCGGTTCCCGGCGGCTTTGAATTATAGCATCGATAGCCTGCGATGCTTTGGCTTCCAAATAAACCGCGTCGCATTGGGAACAAACCAGGGCAGGCACGTTTTCGAAGATATATAACTCGTTATCGCCCCAAGGCTGGTCATAAGTGATGGTTTTCTTTACGAACTCTCCCCCGCAGTCAGCGCATTGCATCCTTATTTCCTCCTTGTCCAGGGATTAATCCATTTTGCCACCCGTTTTGTTTATGCACATCGTTTTTGGCTGCTATTGGATTTTTTCTGTAATTTATCCGATTTTTTCTTAATAAGTTTAATCTGTTCCTCTGTGCTAAGCCCTTTCATTTCTTTGTAGTGTTTATCTCTGATAGTTCGTACCATTTCAACCGTTTTTATTGCCATAGGTCGCCACCTCCCTTGGGGAATAAACTTGAATTGGTTTGTGGCCCAGTTCAATGTTGATCGCATTGAACTTTTGAATTTTATCAAAATGAACGATGTGTTTAAAGTTCCAACTAACCAATACATCCACATTCGTAATTGTAGCCAATGCAATATGCCGGGCATCGTCGGTAAAATTATGGGTTAAAATGCCGTGCTGGATATAAGCGTCGGCCAATTCGATAGCCTCGGAATTAAGGTCTAAAATCTTCTGTGCACATTCCCGGAAAAACATATAATAATTTTTAACTTCATTCGGTGCATTCAAAATCTCAGCGTCTATAAGTACGGAAAGATATAACGAGAAAAACCCAGATTGAATATCTTTAAGCAGTCTGGTAGACCACTCTTGAAATTCCAAGTCACAACAACCGCCAATTACGGAAGTGTCTACATATATTCGTGGTGTTTTCATGCTCTATTTATGCCTTGGGAATTTTCCCCTAAAATTATGAGAGTGTTCACCTAAAGATAGATATTTATATATTTAAAAAACGTAGTCCCGTGGCTTCAGCCACGTATTTTCAGCCCCTTAGGGCTGCAAAAAAAGGTGTGTTCGTATGGAACGCGCCGAAAATATTGAGAGTCATAATTGCAGGGCTAACGCCCTGAAGTTCAGCCCTGAAGGGCT
>JACRJN010000098.1 GCA_016235675.1 Candidatus Schekmanbacteria bacterium | reverse complement strand
TGCAAAAATGTAAAACTTTTTAACCACAGGAACACAGAAGAACGGAAACACGGAATTATTAGAATTAATTTTGGTTTTTTCTGTGTTTCCATCATTCCGTGTTTCAGTGGTCAATTGTATTTTTCTTTTGGTTCCGGCTTGTCCGGGGTAGGGGATTAGTATCACGAGTGCGCCAAAAGCGATGCCAGAACTATCAGAAAAAGAATTACGCTGACCAGCAAGATTATGCCCAGCAGAGACGATATATAGAGTTTCCCTACTAAAACAGTAATCACCACAACTAACACTATCACAATCCAACTGACGTAGTGACTGACGTCTCCGGTATGAATGCTGCTGACACGACGGCAGAACCGGCCAAACCAGTTTTCCTCGGGTTCGGCCTCGGGATTGGTATTACCGAAGAGCGCTACATCTAATTTGGTGTCGTATTTTAACTGGTCAAAGTCACTGAAACGCTCCCAAAGGCGGGTAAAATCCGATTTTGCTTTGGCCGGTTGTTGATGTTCTTCCACCAAATGCTGTAAGTTTTTATGAAGAATCATCTTGTCGAAAATCGCACCGTATTTGTCTTCCAGGCGTCTGAGTTCCTGCCAAATTACTTTTTCTTGCTCATGGTCTTTAAGCAAGGCTCTTGTCCCATGTCCGAATATGGCGCGATCAAATACATGGCCGTATTTATCCTCCAATATTTTTAATTCATCCCAAACCTGTTTTTCACTCAGTATTTTTAATTCATCCCAAACCTGTTTTTCACTCTCATTAAGAATTTTTTCCTGGGTGTTCGCTTGTCGAATTACTGCCAGTACGTTCTGCCCATAAATAACACTATTAACTGCCTCGCTGAATTTTTCCTCCAGCTTGCCGATCAAATCCCATAATTCCGGGTCGACTTTAGATTTTAATAAAACCGTGGAAATGTTGCGTCCCAAAATAATCGACTCTACCAGATCATTATAAGCTGCATCGAGTTTAGCAAAAACGGTATGACAAGAACGCTTCAAGGTTTGATAGGCAATATTATAATAATACCCTACGGTCAGCCAGGCCGGTACCATACTGTGGAACCAGCCTAACCGCAAGCCGAAAATAAAAATGGTACCGCCAAAGATTACCGCATCCCCGGCACCCAGCAAATTATGCACTACCTCGGTATCGGAGAAAAACAGACCGCTGATCGGGTTATAGAGGATGGGGATAATCGAACGCATCCCCAGCGGTGCATGAACGTTATACAAAATATGATAAGGATGGGAGGCGGGGTTGAAATGGAAATAGGCCAAAGCTGGGCCAATCAGGTTTTCCAGCATCCAGTTGGGATTAAGCCCGATAAAGAGAATGGCCACGGAAACCAGTCCCAGGGCGATTTTCATGGATAACGGTTCAGGCTGCACATCCTTGTATTTTTCCGGACGCTCTCCCAGGAAATCGAAAACCCAGAGCTTCATATTGGAGGCAAAGGTACCCCCGGCGGTGATCATAAAGAGAATCTCGGCGATCCTAAGCTTGAAATCGGGCAGGCCGTCGGCGGAATAATGGGCTGAGTGCTCGTATGCCTCCAGGATGGAATGATGCAGCAAGGTCTTGCTGGCAAATCCGTTAAAACCGGGAATCCCGGCAATCCCGCAGGCGGCGATAAACATGGCCACACAGGTGAAAGGAAGATTGCGCCACAACCCGCCCAGCTTATACATATCCAGTTCATGGGTGCGATAATACACCGCACCGACTGTCAAAAAGAGGCTGGCTTTGAACAGGGCGTGATTGACGATATGGTATAGCGCCCCGGCCAGTCCCATCGCTCCATCAGCCCCTAAATAGGCGGCGCAGCCGATACCCAGAACAATGTAACCCATCTGACTGACGCTATGGTAGGCCAGCATCCGCTTGGAATTGCCGGAAATCAGGGCGTTCAGCACTCCGAAGAACATGGTAATCACACCCATCCAGATCAAGGCATAGCCAACATGCCGTACCGTCAGCCACTCCAGGGTTGCACCCCAATCAGGGGGGATGAAGATCATATTGGCTACCCGGAAAATACCGTAAGCCCCGGCCTTGATCATGGCGCCGGAGAGCAGGCAGCTTGCGGGAGTAGGCGCCACCGGGTGAGCTTGCGGCAGCCAGATATGTTCGAAAAACAAGCCCGCTTTTCCGCCGAATCCGGCAATCATTAAAGCGGCCAGTACATACTTTAATGTTGCGGGAACATTGGCGTTGATTTCCACCGCCAGCGGACGGATGCTGATACTGCCGGTAAAATGGTGCAGAAGCATGATGCCGAAAAACAGGCACAGCGAAGTAGCCACTCCCAGATAGAGATACATATTGGCGCCGTACAGCGCCCCTTTGTCCTCTTTGTGGGCGATCAGGGAATAGGGAAAGATGACCATCCCTTCGAAAAAGAAAAACAGGGTGAGAAAATCCCCGGCCATCAAGACCCCTAGATTCATCGCCAGACTTGCCAGGACAAAGGTTTCGTAGCGTACCCGTTTTTCCTCGATAGTCATGTAGGATATGGCGTGGATAGTGGACAGTATCCAGAGAAAAACCGTAGCCCCGGCGATCAGCAATGCCGCCGGGTCGACTTTGAAGGTGGCGTCGAACCCGCGGAATAAGGGCAGGGTGCAGAACAGTCCCTTATATAATTCGCCATTTACCGTTATCCCCCTCACTACCGGGTCAAACATGGCGATGATAATCAGGAAGGAGATGACGGCAGTACTTACGCTGATGATATTCCTTGCCCGTTGCGAAGAACTGAAAATTAAAATCAATACAGAGCCGATCAAAGGCAAGCAGATTAGCCCGAGAGGTAACCGGGATTGCGGGCTGATTTGCGGCGTTATCAGTTGGGGCAGGCTCTCGTGTGGATTGCTATGAGATTGGGCGGTAATCGGATAGTTGCCATGTTCATTATGAGCGCTTTGTTCAACGGCGGCAACCGCAGAGGCATGGGATTCCCTCTGTAAGTAACCGACATTTCCGGCAATAAAAATAAAAAACAGGAATATCGCCAACCCCAATGCCCAATATTTTTTTATTACCATGGCAAGTCCTATTTTACTATCGTTTTCTAGTTGATATGGCAAACTGTCATTCCCGAACGCCTTAATCGGGAATCTGGTTTTTCAAACAGTTAAAATCAGATTCCCGATAACACCATTCGGGAATGACAACTAGAAAACGATATAATCCCTGTTTCTACAATTCCGTGTTTTCCGTGGTAAATAAATCTTTTCAATGATGCTCCCGGCCAATCAAGCCGTAAATCATCAGGAAAACGCCCAAAGCCATCTTATAAAAAAATTTGAAAAAAGCGATCGTCGTTGATTCATGATAACCGTCTACAAAGCTATGCTTGGCCAGATCGAAATGGCGCTGTACTTCCGGCATTTGATTCAGCGTATACATTGCAATCACCAGGATGATAAACAAAGCGGGCAAGCCCTGCCCTTCATTTTTAGGTCGCCCTTTTTCGTAAACCCAGAGGCAATAAAAGCAGGCGGCGATAAAGGTGAACCCCAGAAAGCCCCAGTTAAGATAATAGATATACGGCGTGGCATGATTTCCCTCAGAGTCTTCCGCCGGCTCATGTATTTCTTCAGCGGGTTTTGGGACGACGGTTCGTTCGGTCGCCAATTCTTCGATCATGTGTCCCTCTTCAACAGTGGGTTGAGTTGTTGCCGAACCGTAACTTAAGACAAGCTGAACCAGACAAATAAATATAAAGAAAAAGACAAGCCTTTTCATAAAAAAACCCCTGTATTTGGTAAGCACAGGCTGGAAGCACATGTCACAGGCAAGATGCCTGTGCTACCGGATGCAGGGCTAAAGCCCTGCGCTACCCTTCCAGGTGAAAGACCATGAAAAGCAAAAACAGATCACGGCAAAAACACCTTACTGACCATTCCCGCTAAATCCAGGGGGAATCCCGGAAAAATCCCGAAGAATAAAACTGAAAAGCCCAGAACAATCAAGGGCAGCATCATCCATAAATTGGGATCGTCGGTGGTACGCGCCGCCCCTGCAATCTCCTGACCGCTGCTGTGATGGGGATTGCCGTGGCCGGTGCTATGAGCGGTTGTTTCCGATTGGGGCGAAAACCAGGCGCCGATAATAATCGGGCCGTAATAAATCAAATTTAACAGGCTGCTTATCAGCAACATCACCAGAGAGATTACCCCCCAACCCGGCCAATAAATGTGTTTATCCATCACGTCCAGCGCCCCCAAAGCCAGGTACCATTTGCTGACAAACCCCACCATGGGTGGGATGCCGATCATGGAAAGAGCGCCGATGGTAAAAACCGTCATGGTCAAAGGCATACGCTGCCCCAATCCTCTTAAATCTTTGATCTGCCGCAGGCCGGTTTGATGTATGATTGCCCCGGCGCAAAGGAACAGCGCACCTTTCATCAAAGCGTGGCCGAAAATGTGCATCAGACTTCCCATCATTGCCTTATGGGAAATGAGGGCTATTCCCATAATCACATACCCAATCTGGGAAATGCTGGAATAGGCCAGCATACGTTTTATTTCCACCTGAGTTATCGCCACCGCCGAGCCGAGAAAGATAGTAATCAAAGATAAAATCAGCAGAATCAATGTCAGATTGGAATGTAAACCGATAATGCTTTCGCTACCCACGATGCTGTATACGGTGCGGAAAATTCCGTACGCCCCGGCTTTGATCATAATCCCGGAAAGCAAAGCGCTGGCAGGCGAGGGGGCTACCGGATGTGCCGACGGTAACCATATATGAACCGGTACCATCCCCGCCTTTACCCCGAAGCCGATGATGTATCCCCAAAAGATGTAGGGCAGCCAGCGGCTTTCCTTTAATCCAACACCCAAAGTATTTAAATCGCCGTGTCCGGTGATTTGATAAGTTGCAATAATGGCAAACAAAAGCACTAACCCGCCGGAAATCCCCAAAAACAGATATTTAAATCCGGCCCGCATCGCCTCCGGCGTCTCTTCATGAAACACCAGGATGGCCGAACCGATGCTCAATAATTCGAAAAAGATGTATAGAGAAAAAAGGTTGCCGGTGAAAACTACTCCCAACATGCCGCTTAGGGAAAAGAGGGAAAACATGTTGTAGCGACCCAAAGAATGGGTGTCCCGCAAATACTCGACGCCGTAAATAGCCGCGAGAAACCAAAGGATGATGGAGATAATGCCCACCAAAAAACCGAGAGCATCCACCCGGAAGATAAAATTAAACCCCAGACCGGTAGTGATTACCTGCTGTAATTGCTGCCCCTGAAGAATAAAATGGTACATACTGGAAACGATAATCAGCGTAATGAAGGTAACCAGGCTGGTATAATAATGCCGATTTTTATCACTTAAAAAGGGTATGGCTATAGTAGAAAAAACGGGCAGCAAAACCGCCCAGAAAGGAAGCATGTTGGCGTCGAACATTAGGTGTCTCCTCTTTTATTTTAACAGCTTGAGATACCCGATTTATCGGGTATCTCAAGCTGTACCTGATAACTCACCTTACGCAATGATTGATAAATTTGATGTTTCGGCGTGTGTCACGCCGAAACAGGCAAGGGGAACGTTCTTATCTCAACCCTGCCAAGCCTTGCCAATCGGCACGTTGCCCTTTAGAGTTTCGGCGTGACACACGCCGAAACATCCAGAAACACTGGTATTGCGTAACATGACCTGATAAATCAGGTAACTACAATACGTCCTACTTAGGCAGCAACGAATTTATCGCCGCTCTGCCGAATACAAAGGGCAAAGAACCGAATAATCCAAAGGTTACGGAAAGTATCGTTACTACAGCCAAGGGAATCAACATGTCTAATGGAGCTTCGAACCGGCAATCGTCATCCGCATTTGTGTGCTTATTTTCTTGTACTTGCTGACTGCCGATATTCCCTCCAAAATAGGCGTAAAGAACCGGCGGAGCGAAAAAACCGATCTCCAAAATAGTGCTGATGATGAAAACCGCTCCTAGCCAGGGGCGTTCCAGTTCCAGAAAACCCTTCACAAAATACCATTTGCTGACCCATCCGGCGATAGGCGGCAATCCCGATATGCCTAAAGCCCCGATCGCAAAGCCGGCGCAGGCTACAGGCATCGTTTTGGCTAGTCCGCTCATCTCCCTGATCTTGGTTTTCCCCGTTCTTTTGATAATCGTTCCGGCGGAATAAAACAGGGTGATTTTCATTACCGAGTGATAAACCAGATGCACCAAGGCTCCTAAAAGGGCGATCGGATGCAGGGAACTGGCGCCTAAAATAACATAGCTCAATTGGTTAATGGTGGAATAGGCCAATAACTTCTTGATCTTATCCATACGCAAGGCCGCGATAGCCGCTAAGATAATGGTAAAAACCGCGGGGACGGCCAGAATATTGTTCATCTTCAAATGAGCGAAAAGCGCGGGGCCGAAAATGTTGTATATCATGCGGATGAAAGCGTACAATCCCATATTCACCACCGCCACCGCATGTAATAAGGCGCTCACCGGGGTAGGCGCCACCATCGCCCTGGGCAGCCAAACATGCAGGGGGATGATGGCCGCTTTGACGCCGAATCCGGCGGAAAATAAAAAGAGCAACAGATAGAGCATCGCCGGGCTTGCCTTGACCAACTGGGGAATCCCTCCAATCGTAAAAGTAATGTTGCCCCCGCTCAGGTAATAAGTTAAAATTATTCCGAAGAAAACCAAAGTTCCGCCGCTGAGCAAATAAACCATATACACCACCCCGGCGCGGTAAGCCTCTTCGGTTTCCTCATGAATGACCAGGGGATAGACCGCGATGGTTAAAATCTCATAGAAAATAAAGAAAGTCATGAGATTGGCCGAGAAAATTATGCCCATGGTCGCCCCCAGGCAGACGGTCAGGGAGGAGAAGTAGCGCACCAGGGCATGTTCTCCCGACATGTAACCGATGGAATAAGAGGTGGTGAATATCCACAAAAAGCTGATCAGGCTGCCTAAAAGCAAACTCAAGGGATCGACATTGAAGGTAAGGGTGAAAAAGTCCAGATCGGCCAAAGTCATGGGGGATAATTTACCGGCTAAAACAGCCTGGGAATGACTCAGGACTACTACAAATTCAAAGATACTGATAGCCATCAAAATGCCGTTGCGTGCATAGATGCGCTTTTCACCCAATAACAGGATGACCAATGTTATAACAAAGGGCAAAAAGATGGTCAGTAAAAGCATATTTGTCAAAATGTTATCCCTTTTAAGATTTTTTTAACCACGGAACCCACGGAATACACTGAATATTAACGATAAATATTTTTGTTTCTTCACACTAAGCCACAAAGCCGCAGGAGAAAAGGCTGAACTATGAAGGATGAAAAAATCATAATTCATATTGGTTCTTTATGGCTCTGTATCTTTGTGTGGTCATTTTCCGTGCTCTTTCCGTGCTTTCCGTGGTTAAAAACTTTACCGCCAAAGCACCTGAACCGCCGGCCTGATTATCTCCCGTAAAATCCCTACCTTCACCCCGAAAAAGAGTATCGCTGCGGCTAAGATAATCAAGGGCATAAGCATTCCCCACGGCAATTCCTGCTCGTTTTCGTTAGGTCTGTCTTTATCGGCAAGACTATAATAGCCGTAACTGTTTTGCAGCAGGCTGTGACCGTGATTGTTTCGGATAATATCGGCATGCGGTATTTCTTCATGCTGCTGTGCCCGGCCAAAAAAGGCTGTTCCCACCACCCGGAAATAATAAACCGCATTCAATAAGCTGGAAATCAGCAACACCACTACCAGCATCGGCAAATTGGCGTCCAAAGCGGCTTTGGCCAGCGCCCATTTACTCATGAATCCGTTTAAGGGGGGAATCCCGATCATCGACATGGCCGCCACAGTGAAGCAGACCATGGTAACCGGCATTCGGTAACCGATACGGGACATCTCCCTTATATCGCGGATGCCGGTTTTGTAGATCAGTGCCCCGGCGCTCATGAACAAGAGAGATTTCATCAAAGCGTGATTGAATATATGCAAAATAGCGCCTTCCAATCCCGCCGGACTGATTAACGACACCCCCATCAGGATATAACCCATCTGGGCAACGGTGGAGTATGCCAGCATACGCTTGATGTCGTTCTGGGCAATGGCGAAAACCGATCCGCCGAGGATAGTGATAACGGCAATTATCATGAGCAGGGGAGCCAGCAACATCCCGTATTCATGCTTATGAAGACCGAAGACGGTAAATAAGAAACGGATGAACAAAAATACCCCGGTGGATTTGACCATTAAGCCGGATAGTAATGCGCTGATGGAGGAAGGGGCAGCGGGGTGGGCATCGGCCAGCCAGGCATGGGCGGGAAAGAAAGCTGATTTAACGCTCAAACCGATGATAAACATACCAAGGGAAGCAAAGACCAAATGCCTGAAGTTGTGCAATGGGTTGCCCGGCGGTGCGGTTACAATCTTGTGCACCTGCTGGGCGGCATAAGCCATATTCAAGGTGCCGGTAGCGGAAAACAACAGTACAATGCCGAATACCAGTAAAATAGACCCCAGCGCCCCTACCACCATATATTTGAAAGCCGCCTCTAATGATTGCTTGGTTTGCGGCATAGCCACCAATCCGTAGGAACTAATCGAGGCGACTTCCAGAAAGACGTAAAAATTGAAGCAATCCCCGGTCAGGCAGATTCCCGCCATTCCGGCTATCATCAATACCAACAAACAGTAGTAATATCCGATGTTGCTTGTTTTTATAGTATGCGGGATATAGTGTTTGGAATAGATGCTTGCCAGTGTGCCTAACCCGGTAACCAACGCGGCAATTAATGCCCCGAACAGATCGGTTCGCACAACAATTCCGATGGGCTGGCCGCTGGCCAGATACCTTTGGCCGCTCCAGCTATGGCCTGCAAAATACTCTAAATAGCCATTAGGGCTATGAATAACTTTAACCAATAGAATCAAAGCGCTTATAAAGGAGAGAGAAATAATGCCCGTGGCAATGTAGGGGCAAATGCGGGGACGCCAATAGTAGATGAGATGCAGGACTAAAGCGGTGCATATCAACATAACAGGGATTAAAACCTGTAAGTGGGAACCGTTATCTGACGCGGACGAGAACAAATGGATCACCCTTTCAAACTGGCAATTTCCCTGGCGTCCAGGGTGCCGTAATGTTGATAGAGTTTGACTACCACGCTTAAAGCTATCGCCGTCACGCAAACACTGACCACAATGGCCGTCAAGACCAAGGCCGATGGGATGGGATTAATCATCGGCTCCAACCCCTGAACCGCCCGTTGCGGGTTGTCGATTACATTGGACGCCGCCCATTGATTGGTGTATATCCCCAAACGAACGTCGCCGCTGGCGATTAAAAACAAGTAAACCGAGGTTTCGATAATATTCAACCCGATCAGTTTTTTAATCAGATTAGGCTTGACCACCAGGGCATACAACCCGATGGAAAATAAAATGACGGCTGCGATGTAATCGAAACGGGCAATCATTGATTTTCCTCTTAATGTTTGGTAGCGTAGAAATACAGAGACCTGAGCACTAAATTTGTTTCGGCTGAAAAATGTCATTGCGAGGCAGCCTTATCGCCGAAGCAATCTCTATGCACGCATGGAGATTGCTTCGCTTAAGCTCGCAATGACGCTTTGGGTCTCTTATTAAGAACGCTACCAAATATTTACTCTGTTTCCTTATCCGGCTTCGGTTCCCCTTCATATTCCACAAAGGCATAATACAAACTGGCTACGGTACAGGCTACGTGTATCCCCACCCCGATTGTAATGGGGATCAACGTCCCGCCGCCAAACAACCCGCCCGGCTCCCCCTGGGGGGGAAACAGGACTATCTTGTTAGCCAAAAAATTAGACCCCAACAAAATCCCCCCTAGGCCGGTAAAGGCATAGATGAGCACTCCGGCGCTCTCTACAATTTTTACCTTGATCACCGGAAGCCGCAATCTGGCGGTTTTGGCGTCTATTCCCAAAGCAAAGAGGATATAGGCCGCACCGATCACCACCCCGCCCTGGAATCCGCCTCCCGGTGTAGCCGCACCGTGTAAGATGATAGATGCTCCCAACATGATGATAAAGGGAACCATCTTTTGCGATACCACTTTAACTATCAAACTGTTATTCATGGTGATGATCCTTGCCGATTAACGCCAAACAGGCGATAACCGCGGTAAAAAGCACGGTCGCCTCATACAGCGTATCATAACCGCGATAATCAAGAATAACGGAGGCGATTACACAAGTGCCCCCCACATCTCTTGCCGAATTACGGTTATAATAAGTAGCCACCGAATCCGCCCGACGCGGTATCTCCTCCGAGGGTATTTCCGCCGGGATAAAATCGGCATAACCGGGCAAGCGAGGATCTCCTACCGGGTAGAGATGCAATACCACGACGATCATACAAACGGCAAAAACCGCAAATAAGATAACCGCTACCGAGCGTTTCATTGATTTATCCTTACTTTGTTTTTTCTCCGTGTCCTTCATGCGCTTCGTGGTTAACTAAGTCACTTTCCTTCCCTTTGGTCTTACAAAACGCGGCGATAAACAATATAGTGGTTACCCCCGCTCCTACCGCCGCCTCGGTCATGGCGACATCATTGGCGCGAAAAATCAAATAAGTGAAGGCGATAGTAAAACTATAAGCACTATAAATAATGATGGCGCTGAGCAGATCCTCTACGATAATCGCCGCCAGAGCCGTAGCGATTAGAAAGAGTAAAACTATAAAATGGGATAAGGACAACAAATCCATGTCAATTATCCTCTTCTATAATCTTTGTGCCGGGGACAAATCCCACCTTGTTCTTTAAACAGAGGCGCAACACGCAATGAATCGCGATGGGGTTAGCAAAGAGCATAAAAATGATAATCGCCAATATGCGCAAGCTTTCCATCGGGCTGATAGTCAGCCAATAAAGCCAAACCCCGGTAAGACAGAACAGAAAACCCGGACTATCCCCCTTGCCGGCTACATGCCCGCGGTTATAAGGATCGGGCATACGGATCACCCCAACCGTTGCGGCGATAAAAAAGAAGGCTCCGGCCAAAAGCAGCAATACGGCCAAAAAACGCAATATGCCGACGATAATAAACATAATCAATCCAGCCTTCCCGATCCCATATATTTTACAAAAGCGATCGTTGTGACGTATAAAAGCAAAGCATAAATCAAAGCCATGTCGAAGAAAAAGCTCTTGCCGAAAATTACCGCTAATAAAGCGAACATAACGACGGCTTTAGTGCCGATAACATTTATTCCGATAATACGATCATATACGGTTGGGCCTAGTATGGCCCGATAGAGACAGAGAAAGATAGTAATAGAGAGGATGACCAAGACGACCTTTGAGGCGAGAATAACGTCAGTAAGCATAATATGATACCTTATAATTATTTATAAATAGCTAATATTCTATTTACAAAACCCTTATCGTTTTTAACGCTCTCCAGTCCTTCCATACTAATCGAGTGCACCCAAAAAGTACTGCCTTGCTCATCTTTTTCCACATCGATAGTTATGGTGCCGGGAGTAAGGGTAATGGAATTAGCGTTTAAGGTTATTTGAAAATCATCAGTCAAAGGAGTGCGGAACTTTACCAGACCCGGAGAAATTAAGGGGACAGGACGCATCACCCTCTTGGCCACATCGACACCGGCAAGAACCATTTGCCAGCTCAGCCAAAAGGCGTATTTTATTAAGCGGATAATGTTAGGCAGGTGTAACGCTTTGATTTCATCGGCGGTAAATACAGGAAGATCGATTATCTGAACGATAATATACGATAAAATACCGCCGACAATTATATGTTGAATAAGGAAAGAAATCCCTTGGAAGGAAAATAGATTCGGGGGTAAAGATATGACAAGCCAAAAGAGTAAAAGAAATACTCCTGAAACGACTTTTTCACTGCGCTTATTGATTTTTATCTCATCTTCACTTATCAGGTTCATGAGCCAGCCCCCATTCCCCCATCAAGTCGGAAACTCATATACTTACAGCGCTTTTTACTTCACTTCAAGATATTATACCACTAATATATTCTCTAACAACTCCCCCCTACAAGCCTCTTATTTAAGATATAGACGGACGGCAAATAATTTATTCGATTTACAATGAGAGTATTTGCAACAAAGTATTCGATCAACCCGCCAAAAGTTGCCCTATCTGATACCCTTTTTATATTATAGTATAGTAACATGACAACTGTCAATAAGAATTTTAAATTAGTTTTACCTAACCCAAGTTGCTATACCTAAACCGGACAAGCCGGAACCAAAAAGGTTAAAACAATGAAGAAACCACGGAAACACAGAATGGCGGAAACACGGAAAAAGAAATTAATGGTTTTTTTCTTTCTGTGTCTCTGTAATTCAGTGTTTCTGTTGTTACTATAACTAGCGACAATTATTGAAGTTGCAAGATATTTTGCTCAAGTTTTGTCAAGATCGAAGTCGTAAGAGACTAAAGGTCTGCGTTACATCCTGTCATTGGGTACAAATCACAGGTTGTAAGCTTTCAAAGTCTGGACTATTTGCCGCAAGGAAGCGGCGCTGATTTTCCCTTTAATAATTCCCGCCAGAAAGGTAAGCCCCACTAGAGGCAGACAGGTTGTGACAATCAAAAAGTCAGGCAAATTTTCGGAAAGATAAAAGGCACTGAACAATAAGCCTGCAACCGGGATAAGCAGAAATACAGGATGGTAGAAGATCAGTCCGGTTATCAACAGGAAAAGAATCAGTCCCGCTTGCCAGCGGCGATAATACCGGCTTGGCCCGCGCAGGTAATAGTCATTGAAAAGCGGGCCGCGCTGATAGATATGGGCTAAGACCGATTTCCAATCGGTGCGTTGCAGGTAGGTGATGCGTAAGGCGGTATGGCGCAGCAGTTTTTTGCGTTTTACCATATTATGGAGCAACAGGGTATCGTCGCTGACGGTTTTTCCCTGCCGATCCGGGATGGATTGGAGAAATAACTCCCGGTCACAGAAAAGGCAGGTGGTCCCCTTGGGTGCCCGGTGGAAATTTTTCTCGTCGATCCATAATTTTTCGCCCCATTCCCGCTGAGGATAATAGGGGGCGTAGACCTTGCGGCGGATAAGGTAGAACAGGGTGTCGAAGTGGCTGCGGTATTTATCCTCCCCATGCTCCCCGGACATCAGCGGTTGGTAATCAATCCGTTCAATCTGCTTCAGAATATCGGGCGAGACAATCACGCGGGCATCGATAAACAACAGGTTGTCGTATCGGGCGGATTTTGCGCCGGTTTGTCTGGCGATGATCCGTCCCTGGTTTGGCGCAAGAGTGATCAAGCGCACCGGAAAGCGGCAGGCGATCTGCGCTGAATTATCCTGGGAGCCGTCATTGATAACCACTATTTCATAGTCATCTTTAGGGTAATCGATATGGCATAAGGCTCCTAAACATTTTTCGAGGGTTTCGCTGCCGTTATAAACGGGAACAATGATGGAGAATTTCATTGCTTATTAGTCACCTTATGATAGATCAAAAATCCGATTATTCCAGGCCAGGAAATAATAAACAGCCCCAAAAGCCCTTTGCGCAGGGGAGACAGGTAAGGCTCTACCCTGATCCGATGCTCTCCCTTAGGTAAGTATAATCCGATCAACTGTAAAGCGGTAGGGAAAAATTTTGTTTCCCGATCATCCAGCCAGACCTTAAGATAAGGATACCAGGCGTGGGATAATTGCAGGTAACAATCGGCATTACTGCTTAATTTCAAATCGGTATGCTGTAAATCCTGCTTATAATCTATGCGTTTGACGTCAAGCGGTTCTTTCATGGTTAAATTTGCCCCCTGGTCAATATCGGAGGGAATAATCAATTGAGCGGCGACGCTTCTGGCTTTATCCACCCGCATGGCTTTAAGTACCCGCGGTAAAAACCAGGCTTTATCCTGATCCAGGGGTTCGCTGGACAGGTAAGCCAATTCAGGCGCCACGATAAAAGGGCTGCAATAGACCGCATCTGTAAGCTTAAATTTATGGTCGTGATCCAAAAAGCCGACATAAGGGGTATACATAAGATAGAAAAAATCGCCGGAATCGGCAAGGTATTTCTGTTTTTTCAAATCATTGATGGCTAAAGTTCTGCCCGCATCAATCAAAGGTAATATTTTAGTCGCTCCCTGGTAGAAAAAGCCGTAAAGGTTATTGGTTTTGGTTTCCAGGGAAACTATGGCCGGAACAATCCCCTTAAAAAGCCAATCGTTGCCTTGATCGAGTGAGACATGAAAAAAGCGCGCCCCAAATTTGGCTTGCGGATTATAAGCCAGTTTAGTGAGTGAAATTATTTCATCCGTTCCATATTTCTCCGGCCATTTTCGCTTGGTCAAAAAAGAAATATCGGCAAAACAAAGCAAAAGCACCAGGATGAAAACAAAATATTCTCCCTTTATCCCACCGATTTTTTTAGCTTGCCTTTCCAGCCAGGTATAGCTGACGCCGGACAATATCGCAATAAACAGGATCAAATAAATAATCAGGCGCTCCGGCGCCTGCTGAGAGTAAACCAGCGGAATAAACCGGTAAAGGTAAGTCTTGGCCCCCAAAACCAGATACCAGCCGAAGAGCCATAATAGGGGAAGCGCCCATTTCTTTTCTTTCAGGCTGATAATAATCCCCGGTATAGACAGAATGATAAAGGACAAACCGAGGTACCCGGCGTGATCCTGCGGTTGAAATTTGCGTTCCAGGAGGACTTGCAGGCTGGGCGGATTTACTTCAAAGGCTTTGCGGGAGAGAAGCTCCTCCAGTCCGGAGAGATGTTGGCCCTCCAAAACAACGGGAAGTAATAAATAGAGGGATAAAACTAAGGCGGTGATGCCTGTCCCCAACAGGAAGATCAAGCGGGAGCGCTGGCTCTGCTGGGAAAAATCCAATAATAGGTAAAGGGCAAAAATCAGGCTGACAAAGACGGCATATCCGTAATGGGAATAAATAATCAGGGAAAGACTGATCCCGGCCCAAAGGAAAGCCCGAAGCCGAGCGGTCTTCCCATGTTTATAATGCTCCCAGAAGTAAAAGGGCAATGGCAAAAAGGCATATATCAGGCTGATGGGAAAACGACCGTAAAATGTTAACTGGAAGATATGCCAGGGAGCCAGGGCGTACGCCGTTGCCCCGATCAACCCGGCCTTGTGGTTATCGGTAATTTCTTTGATCAATAAAAAGGCGCTAACCCCGGAAATTATGTGACAGAGCAAAAGAATCAGTTTGATGCTTAAAGCAACCTTATGAATTATCAAACTGGTTCCCGCCGCCAGATAGTAAAAAAGGGGGGAGTAGAATTGCAGGAAGGGAAAACCGGCATACCATTGATTCGACCAGAGCGGATACTCCCCGTTTTTCAGACAAGTCACAAGCATATGGATCTGGGCGCTGTGGGGCGCGCCGTCCAGTTGGCAGGTGTGCCCGTCGCTTAAATAGAAGCGTAACCAACCCACCAGAAAAAGGATGAAGCAGAGAGAAAGAAGCAGATTGATCCGCCGTTGATTTTTAGATGAAGGCTCGTTTTTATGCTGTTGATGCACTACGGGTAAATCTTTTTTCGCCATATCCCCCCCCCGAAGAGACTTAAGGAACTTAGAAAATATTAACGTATCGTTTTTATGGTCTTTCGGCTTGTCCCCAAGCCGAAACATCGACTACATTTTTTTAATATCGTAGTCCCAGCCCTTTAGGGCTGATCTTCATGGCATAAGCCATGCGATAATGACTCACAAATGGTTAACCCGCTTCAGTATAAATTCAGGTATTTCCAGATGAACATGCCTTTAGTCTCAGCCTAAGCTGAAACTGCGTGGCTAAAGCCACGGGACTACATTTTCGATATTTCGGCGTGAGAACACACCGAAACATCTAACATCTAAAACCTCTGATTATCTTCCGCCGATTATCTCTTCAAACAATTCATAATACCTGGCCGCGATCCTGTCCCAGGCATAATTTTCCAGCACATAATCACGGGCTTGTGCTCTGATGGCCGCATGTCTTTTATGGGCGTATATTTTTTCCAGAAAATCCTGGACGTCGTAAGGCTCCACCAACAAACCGGTGACCTCGTCTTTTACTGCATCTTTTATGCCTTCCAGATCGGAGGCTATTACCGGCAGATTACAAGAGGCGGCCTCTAAAGCCACAACCCCGAAGCCCTCCATATCGCCGGAAATCATCACGTTGGGCATGATCAACAGATCGGCGCTGTTGTACGCCAGGCGTAAAATCTCGTCCGGCACATGACCAAGCAGAAAGACCCGGTGGCGTACGCCGTAGCCTTTAGCCAATTGGTTATAGGCAGTCTTTTCATCCCCTTTGCTGGCATTGCCGTATCCCCCGATGACCAGATAGACATAATCCTCTTCCAGCTTGGGCATGACCGATTGGATAAACCAGGAGACACCCTTTCTGGCCACCAAATGACCGACGCTAAGCAGAATAAATTTCCCAGTCAGATTGGTTTTCAGGACATCTTGCAGCTTTACCCGGCTTTCCGGGTCGGGAAAATAAAATTCGTCGGGATTGACGCCGTTAGTAATAACGGTGCATTTCTCGGCGCTGATTTCCCGGTTTACACACTCTTCCATGGTATAGCGGCTGATGCAAATTAATTTATCCAGATTTCCCAGATGTCGGGGAATCAGCGCCTGATAACGTTTAGCGGAATAGGTGACATCCAGGCCGTGCACAGTAGCGACAACCGGGATCCGGCAAAACCGCTTGATAAAAGTTCCCAATGGCGCTAAGGCACCGTCTCCCAGATGAACAATATCTATTCCCTGGGTTTTTATCAGGATGACGGCTTTAAATAAAGCATAGGGGAGAAATAAAGGCAAAAACTTCTTGCCCCTCCGGTTGGCGATGACATGCGTAGTAGTCAGATTCGCCATCCGGCTGGTCAATTCGAAGCTGACCTTCTCCATCCCGCCGATGACCGGGGGATAACAGCGGGTTATACACAAAACTTTCACGCAGCTTACCCCCCCCTTCGATCGATAAAAGTTCGCTGCCACAGCTCCAACATCAACAGATTCCATAATTTGAAACTATGGTCGAATTTACCGCTGGTATGCTCAACCAATAATTTTTCCAGGGCATGAGGCTGGAAATAGCCGCGACATCGGCTTTGAGCAGAGAATAAAACCTCATAAACATACCCCTTAAGCTCTCCCCGGAACCAGGAGGCCAGAGGTACGCTGAATCCCATTTTTTTGCGCCCAAGAATTGGTGGCGGTAAAAAATCGGCAAAGGCACGGCGCAGGATATATTTTAATTGAGTCAGTCCCTTTATTTTATAATGGCTGGGTAAGCCGGCGGCAAATTCCAGCACCTTATGATCCAAAAAGGGGGAACGCACCTCCAGGGAATTAGCCATACTGGCTACATCCGCCTTGACCAGCAAATCATCGGGCAGATAAGAATGAATATCCACCCACAACACCCGGTCTAAATTATCCCAATCGCCAGTCTGAGCGAACAAATCCGGCAGGTAATCCCCGCATCCCGCGGCCAGCAAATCCTGCGTATATAAATCCTGCCTCGATGCGGGAGTAAAGACGCTCATCAGTTGATTATGCAGTTCGGCGGCAGGCAGGGACAGGCGCTGGAAAAAATTATGCAGCCGCCCGAAGAAGGCTTGTGCGGGGAAGGTATGCGCCAATTTGCGGCTTAATGCGGCAAACACCGATCGTCTTAACCGGTCGGGTAGCTTTTGGTAGATGGCCGCCCATTTGTGCATCAGATAGCGTTCGTAACCGGCGAATCCCTCGTCACCGCCGTCCCCGCAAAGGGCTACCGTCACATAGCGCCGGGACATCTGACAGACGTAAAAGGTCGGCAGGGCGGATGGATCGGCAAATGGTTCGTTATAGTGCCAAATCAGTTTGGGCAGAATCTCCAGGGCTTGCGGTTTTACGGTCAGTTCCTGATGATCGGTATGAAAGTGTTTAGCGACGATTTGGGCGTAACCGGTCTCGTTATATTCCTGCTCCAAAAATCCGATGCTGAAGGTTTTTACCGGCTGAGAGTTTAATTTACTCATCAAACCGACAATCACGCTGGAATCGATGCCTCCGCTTAAAAATGCCCCCAGCGGAACCTCGCTCATCAGGCGGATTTTGACCGCTTCCTCCAATAATTCCCGCAGCCTAGTGCAACAATCCGCTTCCGATAAATTGAGCTTGGGAGCGAAATTCAACTGCCAGTAGCGCTCAATCCGCTGACTGTTCCGGTCGATTTGAAGATATGAGGCCGGAGGCAGTTTATAAATACCGGCAAAAGCCGTTTGCGGACTGGGAACATATTGGTAATTCAAATAGTTATATATGGCAGGCAAGTTGACATGCGCGTAAACCGCAGGATGTTTTAAAATAGCCTTGATTTCCGAGGCAAAGATTAAGCATTGTCCCTGACGGGTATAATAAAGCGGCTTTTTCCCCACCCGATCGCGGGCCAGCAATAAACTTCTGCGGCGGCTGTCCCAAACGGCAAAGGCGAACATCCCCCGCAGTTTAGGCAGTAAATCCGCTCCGTATGCTTCGTAAAGATGCGCAATCACTTCGGTGTCGGAATGGGTGCGAAAACTATGTCCCTGAGAAAGAAGCTCATTGCGCAGGTCTAAAAAATTATAGATTTCCCCGTTAAACACTACCCAGATACTTTGATCTTCGTTGCTCAAAGGCTGATGGCCGCCTCCCAGATCGATGATGCTCAGACGTCTGTGTCCCAAACCGATGGCAGAAGCGACGTAAAACCCGTCATCGTCAGGGCCGCGGTGCGCTAAAGTAGCATTCATTTCAGCCAGCGGGCTTTTTTCTACCGGCGTCCCGTCGAGTTGGAAGATACCGCAGATTCCGCACAAATTTTTCTCCTAAATTTTTACCGCCAAGCCACAATACAGTTTTGTAGGGTGGGCTGTGCCCACCGAATTGGTAGCACAGGCATCTTGCCTGTGATGTGGGCAACGCCCACACAAAAACGGCTTAGTCACCGGGAATATTATTCGGCTTATCTAGACTTCCATTCTATGCCGCAACACAGGCTAGGAAGCCTGTGCTACTAAGTCGTACCCCGCATCTGCAATATTAGGGATAAACCCCAGCGCTACATTGAGTACATAGCCTTATTATAGTACACACAGGAAAAAACAGCACCAAAATTTCTTAAGCCCTATCTGCGGTTTTATTAATGAACAATAGAGTTCTGCGTGGCTACCGGAGAGAAGAAAGAAACCAGTTCCTCCTTAGAGAAAAAGGAGGTTTTCTTCCTGTTATCCGGCTGGTTGGGCTGGACAAACTTGGTTGGAGTGGGGGAAAGCTGCTGCCGCGGTGAAAACATCAGATAATTATCTATGGTGGCATTGACAAAAAAATCGAAATCCGGCTCGACAAAGGCATAATTATTGGGCAAAGACAATAAGCGGAAGGTATAGACCACATTGCCGGAGCGCACGAAATAGTATTTGCGGGCATAATCCCCGTAAAGCCAGATGTAACAATCGCCCGTAGCCTCGACAATATCCAAATCATCTTTCTGATAATTGATGGTACGGGTGAACTTACAATGATCGCTGCCGCGCCTGCGGGCTACAATATCGTTATAGGTTTCGCCGTCGATAAGCTCCCGATGCAGTTCCACCCGCATATCGCCTCTGACCCCTTCATACTGCATAACCCGATGACCGCACAACGGAGGGAAGGCAAAAAATCCCGATTGATAGTTCAATACCTCGATATTCCGCCATTTTTGCGGGGAAAGTACGGTTTTATAATAGGTCAAAGCCGCCGGGGATTTATATTCGCTATACGAACCTGGGGATGGCCAATATACCTCCTCCTTTTCCGTCGAAGGGAAATCCTCTAACAAAGAAGTCGGGATTAGGTTGGTTTTAACCTGACTGCATGAGACAAGAAGAAACAATGAAAAGATAAGCGAACCCAAGGATACTGAATGTTTTTTTTTCATTGTAAGGCTCCCCATATTGGAAGGAATTTATTATATGATTATAACAAAAAATTAAAGCAAAAGTCAATGTATTGTTATATAGACATAATATAATTTATTTCAAAAAAGCCAACAAATTAAAAATTTATGGTGGGCTTCGGGCTTTGGGCTTCAGGCTAAATTCAAGAAATTCAGCCCGGAGCCTAAAGCCCAAAGCCTAGAGCCTACTTTAATAAGGTATACCTTTAAAGCCCCCCTTCCAACCAGACAAAGAGGTCATCGATTCCGGCCAATTGGAAAGACTCGCGGATAAAATGGCTGGCCCCCTTGATTTGCAGGGTTTGGTTTTTTTCGCCGAATTCTTCCGAGATTTTTTTGAAAAGCAGCAAACCGGTGTTGCTGATATAATGAATATCCTTTAAATTAAAGATTACCTGCCGTTCGTCCGCTATCAGTTCATTAAAAAATTGTTCCGCGGCTTTTGCTTCGTGATAATTCAGATTACCCTCCAGAAAAAGCGTTAATACGTCTTCAGATGTGGCCGATTTAATTTCCATGCAGAAATTCTCCTTGCTATTTTAGTTGTCGGTTGATGGGTTGTTGATGTTTCGGCGTGTCCCCACGCCGAAACTGCTAAGGGGGAACGTTACCCCTTTATGGTTTCGGTGTGAGGACACACCGAAACATCCAGGGGAACGTTGCCTTTTATGTTTCGGCTTGAAGACAAGCCGAAAGACCCAATCCTCACTCTTTCAATAAACTTTCCATCAATCTCTTTTTGCCTTCGATCCGGTTACGAATCGGCGGGATTTCCTGATCGTCGATGATGGCGTCGATGACCGTCGGTCGTTTAGCGGCGATGATCTCAGGCATGATTTGCAGCAATTCGTTGGGGCAAGCTATGCGATAGGCGGCTGCCCCCAGTCCTTCGGCGACGGTTTTGAAATCCGTCCTTTTAAAGCTGGTGGCGATATATCTTTCCCCGTAAAGAAGTTTTTGCAGGTCGTGTACCGCTCCTAACACACCGTTATTATGGATGATCCAGATCACCGGGATATTGTGATTGACCGCGGTAGAGACCTCCATCCCGTTCATTAAAAAACCGCCGTCGCCGGAGATCGCCACTACCACCCGATCGGGCGCCGCGATTTTGCCGCCGATGACCGCCATAGTTCCATAAGACATATTGCCGTAGCCGCCGATGATGAAGGTGCCGGGCTGATAAAAGGGCATGTAGTGCACGGTAAAAATCAAATTATTCGCCCCGTCGCAAAAAACGATGGCGTCGCGGGGGAGCGCCTGGCGGATTTCGTGGGTAAGCCTTTGCGGCAGCAAGGGAACGGAAAGCGATTCCATTTTATGGGCGTCGATGATTTTAGTAGTTTTACTTTTCCATTCGGCGATTTCCTCCTTTGAGGTTTTTATCTTATATTTGCCGCCGTGAATGGCCTTGAAGATGCGCAGATTGATCTCGGTAAGAATGGTCTTGGCATCGCCCACCAGACATATGTTAGTCGGATAATTTTTGCCGATGGTTTCCGGCTGCACATCGATATGGATCAGGGATTTCAAAGGTCTGAATTTGGGATCCCAAGAGTTGGTGGTAAATTCGTCCAAATCGGTGCCTACTGCCAGAAGCACATCGATTTCCTGCGTGTGGATATAGTCTTCGGCAGATGGAGCGCCCCCCAAGCCGACGGAACCAAGATATAAGGGATGGTCATCGGCGATGACACCTTTGGCGCGGTAAGAGGTGACGACCGGGATATTCAGTTGCTCCGCCAGTTCCATAATTTCCCCGGATGCCCGCGAACTGACCGCTCCGAAACCGGCTAGCAGTAAGGGTTTTTTGGCGTTGAGAATTTGATTGGCGGCATCATGCACCAATTTGCGGTTGTAGTATTGATTCAAAGAGGTATAAGCGGCCAGGCATTGCTCCAGTTGCCCGTCGCTCCAATCGAAATCGATAACTTCGCTGAAGATTTCCGTGGGAAAGCTCAGGTGCACCGGCCCCTTTTTCCCGCTGTGGGCGCAGATATAAGCCTTATTGAGGGTGTCCACCACCCGGTGTTTGGATAAAACGGTAGTGCTTAACTTGGTGATTTGTTTCAGAAGATAGGCGGTATTCAAGCCCTCCATGCTGGAATCCTGGAAAGTCCCCTTCCCGTAGCAATACAAAGGCACCTGGGCGGTGATCACCAGCATGGGGATGCCGTCCATGTAAGCCTCGGCAATCCCGGTAATCAGATTGGTAGTGCCGGGGCCGGTGGTGGCGCAGCAGACGCCCATCTTTCCGCTGACACGGGCGTAGCCGTCGGCCATGGCCGCCGCCGCTTCCTCATGCTTCACCAAAATGGTTTCGATGGATTTATTGCGGTAAAGGGCGTCAAAAAAAGGCAGCAGGGGGGCGCCGGGCAGACAAAATATGTATTTCACCCCTATCTTGCTTAAATACTGGACAATAAAATCGGATACCTTGATTTTCATTTTCCACCCCAGCGCAGAATTGCCGAACCGACGGAAAAACCGGCACCTTGGGCTACAAATGCTACGATGTCCCCATCTTTCAGCCGTCCGTTTTCGATCAATTCGTTCAGGTTTGTCATGAGATTGGCCGAAGCCAGATTGCCATATTTATGATGAGTGCAAAAGGTTTTCTCCCTGGGGATGCCGCACAATTTAATCCAGCCGTTGACTAAGGGATCGATGTTTTGATGCAGCACCAGCATGTCTACATCTTCTTTTTTTAGTCCCGCTTTGGCTAACACCGCATTCAGTGTTTTAGGAATAGACAACAGCAGGTATCTGGCCCAGGAGGAGGATTGGTTTTTGATGTCGTTGTCGATGTAGAAAAAAAGCCTCCCGTCGGCGCATTCGTAATAGCGCTGGTGGAGAACTTTATTATCCAGACTTTCTGTCCGTGCCCCGCATTTGTGATAAAAACGACCGTCGGTCTGCATATCAAAGGCCAAAAAGCCCCAGGGTGGTTCTGTTGCAGTTAAAACGGCGGCAGAAGCCCCGTTACCCAAAACCACAAAATTTTCCAAATCCTGAGGGTGAACAATTCGGCCCCAATCGGTGGAATTAGCAATCAGGATATTTTGATATTGCCCCAGGGTAATAAAATTAGTTGCGACCATCAACTGAGGGATAATACCGGAACAAGCCTGCATAATATCGAATGCGGCAGCTTTGGTTGCGCCCAGTTTGGCTTGTAATAGATTTGAATTGGGCACGCCGCAGGTTTGAGTAAAAACAGGGGAGCAGATAATCAAATCCAAATCCGCGGCATTAAAACCCGATTTTTCCAGGGCATTTTTAGCCGCTTTAACCTCCATATCGGTTGATTCCTCATCGGGTAGACATATCCTATGTTCCAGAATACCAAGTTTGTCCAGCAGACTTTGCGGTACGCCTTTTAGCTTGAAATCATTTAAAGAAACTTTTGTTTCAGGCAAATAGACGCCGGTACTAAGGATTTTAGCTGTTTTTTGATTGGCCAAATTGTTTGTAAAAAGGTTTTTTGTATTAGACATATATTTTAAGTATGGCCGTGGGTGAAATATAAAGTCAATACCGTTGAAATATTGTGATGTATATGTTAATAATCCTGCGGCAACATGCTAATATGCTATTTTATACAACAGGTTAGAAGACAAAGATTCTAGTTTTATATAAATTCAAGGACGAAATTTTAATATCGATACTAATTGGAAATAAAAGAGAAAATGTAATTAAGTGACTTAGTTGCCATATAAAACATGGTAATCTTTATATTATTGTTATTACATGAATAACGTTTCATTATGCTACACGTCTTAAAACAAGTGAGGAGACCATGCGCCGAAAAAATTTATTATTGGTGGTTATGATTACCTTGTTTTTGGGTTTATGGGCAGAAAACATTTGGGCACAACTAGGTGGAGAGTATGCTTATTTTCTGGAAGAGGAGGTGGTTACCCCTACCAAAACCGCACGTTCCATCAATAAAGTCCCGGCAATAGTCACGGTTATCAACTGGCGGCAAATTGAGAATATGGGAGCGCAAACGATCAGGGATATTCTGGAAAATATTCCGGGGCTGGGAATCAGCATAAATCGCTACGGCAAATATATGATCGAAGCCAGAGGAGTCAAGACGGTTAATTCCGATAAGGTGCTGATTATGGTGGATGGGCATAAACTGAATATTCCCGGCAGCGGCGGGGCTCAGCATGTGTGGGACGATATGATCGTCGATAATATCGAAAAGGTGGAAATCGTCAAAGGGCCGGGTTCGGCTTTGTACGGCAGCGGGGCTTTTTTGACTATCGTCAATATCATCACCCGCAAAGCGGACGATATTAATGGCACGATAACCGAACTCCGGGGCGGCAGTTACGATACCTGGGGCGGCGATGTCCTCTTTGGCAACTATTTGGGTGACCTGGGAATAACTTTTAACGCCGATTATTTAAATACCGATGGTTTTAAAGCCTGGATCGAAGAGGATTATGCCACCCTTTTAGGACAGCCGTCGGCAGCGCCGGGGAAAACGGATATGAGGCTGCAAAAGGCTGATTTGAGTCTGAATTTGGAGTATAAAGATATATACTGGCGCAGCCGTTATCTGGAAAAAGAGCGGGGAACTTATATCGGTGTTAGTTATGCGCTGGGAGATAGTAACGATTTCGAGGTCAGGCATTGGTACAGCGTTTTGGGAATAAAAAAATCGGTATCGGCGGATTTGGATATTAAGGCGGAGTTATCTATTGACCAAGTGGATATGGATTTATTTTGGGAGCTTTTTCAACCAGGCTTTTTGGGGCGCTTTCCTAATGGTGTATTAGGAGAACCAAAGCTTAAAAATCAAACTTTGGCTTTAGATTTGCAAGCCGATTATGAGTTGTTTACGCAAAACCTGCTTACTGTAGGCTGGAATGTGGAGCGAATCAAGCAATATGATGTAATACATTATGCTAATTTCGATCCCAATACGCTGGTGCCTTTGTTCGGTCTGACCCCGCTGAGTTCTTTTCAAGAGGCTCCCAACTGGAACAGAAACGTTAAGCGGCATGTCTGGGCTTTATATTTCCAGGATTATTGGAATATTACCAAAGACATAAGCTTAACCGTCGGCGGTCGTTTTGACCAGTATAACGATTTCGGGAACGCCTTCAGCCCACGTGGGGGTATTACCTGGCAAGCGACGGATGCGCTGGGATTTAAACTTCTTTACGGCAAGGCTTTCCGGGCGCCCAATTTCGAGCAGTTGTATAATGCCAATAATCCCTCTCAACTGGGTAACGAGAATCTGCGGGCGGAAAAGGCTGACACTTATGAGGCGGAAATCAATTATCAGTTTTCCCCGCTTTTGGTCTGGCGAGCCAATTATTTCTACAATCGTATCGAAGATTTGATCGGTACCAGTTTAAACGCCAACGGACAGTTACAATTTGAAAACAACACCGGTGTCAGTAAAATTGATGGCGTGGAAACGGAATTGCGTGCCCAGGTGGAGGAAGGTCATTACGGGTATATAAACTACACCTTTATCAATCCTCAGGACGAAACAGGGCGGCGCATTTCGGAAGTGGCGGTACATCGGGGGAATATCGGTTTTAATTATCTATTTAATGAGTATCTAAACTCCAACACCAGACTTATGTTGGTTGGCAAGAGATATCGTGCTTTCGGCGATTCCAGAGAGAGTATGAACCCTTATGCCATGCTCAATGAAAGTATCACCTTGAAAAATCTGCTCAAGGATTTCGAATTGCAGGCAACAGTTTTCAACTTATTGGATACAGAGTATGAAGACCCGACCGCGGCGGGGACAGTACGTTATGATTTTCCTAAACCCGGTATTAATTTTATTTTAGAAGCACGCTATAATTTTTAGAGAGTGTTCACCTAAAGATAGGTATTTCTATATTTAAAACACGTAGTCCCGTGGCTTCAGCCACGTATTTTCAGCCCCTTAGGGCTGCAAAAAAGGTATGTTCGTGTAAAATAATATGGAATGCTCCGAAAGTATTGAGAGCCGTAATTGCAGAGCTAACGCCCTGAAGATCAGCCCTGAAGGGCTGGGACTACGAACTACGAACTACGAACGAAAAAACAATTTCTATCTATATGTCAACACTCTCAATTTTTAAATGTCCCAATTAACCTGAACATTTTACCCCGCCCTTTTGAACAAATGTCTATTCCCTCCAATTGTATCAATTAGTGTTACTTAAATGGCACACCTATTGCACTATTATTAATCGGGCAATTCCGCCTAAAATCCGTTGAATTATGGAAGCTTTATGCAGTTTAATTTCTTTAAAAACCAGCACTTAGAGCATTATAAAATAGAACTCATTCACGAGATATTCTCTTCCAATTCATTCCGTCCCGAATTGAAAGAGTTGTATATCCCGCAAAAATTGATGCGCTACGAATCTCTGCTTTCCGATTGCGATAAGGTTTTTAAAAGGATTATCAATAATTTGTCCCAATTACAAATGGGGGAAAAGCTCTGGATTATCGGTAAACCGGAATCGGGCAAAAGCACCCTGCTGAAAAAAATAGCCTTGCGTCTAGCCTTCGATAAAAAAAGCGACACCATCCCGGTTTATCTGAATTTAGAGCAATTATGGCAAAGCAAACGTGCTCTTTTAGACTTTATAATTAAAATTTTTGCTGAGCGTGATTATCCCCAGCCGGATAAATTTATTTACAAAAACCTGGCGGCAGGCAAATTAGTTTTCCTGGCGGATGCTTTGGATGAAATCTCACATCAGCAGGAAATCCGGGAAGTATTGAGACTGGTTAAGGAATTTCTGGAGCACTACAGTCAAAGCGGGAATACTTTTTTAATCGCCTGCCGTACTGCCCAATATTGTAATTATCTAAACGGACTGGGAAAGGTCTATCTGGCGGATTTAAACGAAAAGCAGATGGAAGGGCTGATTCAATCCAGATTAAGCTGGCCGACCAATCCGTATCAGTTATTGGAGGAGTTGAAAAACGATATTCAATTGAAACGCTTGTCTCGCTCCCCTTTTGGGTTTTCCCGGATTTGTTACCTTTTCCAAAACGGTAAATCCCTTCCCCGCAACCGCGCCGAACTTTACCAAATATTTATACGGCATAATTTAGAGCTGTCCGCTAATCCCTTTGGCCGGATTTCCTATAATTTGAAATTGAAATCACAGATTTTAGAGGCATCGGCTTTTTATCTCCAGGAACAGGGGAAAATCTATTTTTCAGAGGATGAATTCAGGCAAATTTTGCAAAAATTTCGCCCGGAGCAAAAAATCAGCCTACAGGAAGCGCAGGATTTGTTAAAGGAAACATATGCTCCTGCCGGACTATTGATGCTTGCCAAAAACCGGAATCTCTACCGATTCACCCACCTTTCCCTGCAAGAGAATTTAGCCGCCCAAAACCTGAACAATCGCCCGGACGGGTTAAAATATCTGCTGGGAAAACATCAGGATAACTGGTGGAGAGAATGTATCGTGCATTTTGCCGGTTTGCAGAATAACGCTTCCAATCTCATTAATTGCTTAAACGAGATTAATGTGGATTTGGCTTTAAATTGTTTTGCCGAGGCGCAGCAGGTTTATCCCGAACTGCAAAGGTCGATGCAAAAATATTTACAGCGGAATTTGGATCGTGACTGCGGAGGTAATTTTCATCTGGATGCTTATAATCAAGCCGTTATTGCCAAAGCCGACGGCAGGACGGTTAACTTTCTTAAAGCTAAAATATATAAAAGTCCGGAAATCTGGCGCAAAATTAAATGCGCCCAATTGTTATGCGAAATCGGGGACGAGCGCAGCCTGAACCTGATCGAGGGCTGCTTGCAAAACGGCACCGATGCGGAAACTAAAAAGGCCGTCGTGTCGGCCTTCGACCATCTCTGGAGTCATCATCAACCCCTGCCGTCCTCCATCACCAATCCGCAATTGCTTGAGCTTGCCGGGAAGTCTTTGAGTGCGATTGAGGGAAAGAATTAGCCGGTAACGGGAAAAAGCCCTTCTGTAGACTACTTTAATTTTAACTAGTTATAGTCATAACAATAAGTAGTGCATATATTTTATGCGCTTTTCTCTTGACAATAAACTATAATCTGTTTATACTTTACTCGTTTTTACACGCTATACTTTTAAAGCTCATAAATTGTGATTTCAAAAAATTGGAACAAAGACATAAAAACGAACGAGGGAATCTTGGGTTTCGTTCCTCAACCCAAACACAGGCATCCTGCCTGTGATGCGGGCAGCGCCCGCACAAAAGCGGCACAAATAATGGAATCCGGGGTTTTTACTTTTACGGCAAGCATACAGGTTGAAATTTTGCCGAATAATAATCGTAAATTATGAACTCATTAAGAACTTATCCGTAAATAATTTCCCCCTCTTTGGCAAAGAGGGGTCAGGGGAGATTTTCTTATAATTTCCAACAAAAACCTTGTTGTATAAAATCATTATTATAAAATCCCCCTTAATCCCCCTTTGCTAAAGGGGGAAAATGACAACGTTATCTTATTTACGGATAAGTTCTAAGTATACAAGCCTGTTCTGGTAATTGAAGTGTTGCAGGCCTAATAATTGTTGATGGATATGGCAAGTTAATCTTGACAAAAAAAATATTTATGGCAAAATGAACTTTTAAATTTCCCGGGGGAAAAGAGAGCCTATATGAAATATATTTATAGAAAGTTGTTAATATTAGTTATGATTTTGTTACCGCTGACGGCATTCGCTCAAAGTGTCAATTATGTAATCAGAGGTCGGGATGTTTTGGCGATTACCGTCTATGATCATCCGGATTTAAACACAAAAGTACGGGTTTCGGAAAGTGAAACGATAACTTTTCCCCTGCTTGGCGAGGTATCCGTTAAGGGTTTAACGGCTGTCGGGATGGAGAAAAAACTGGCGGAATTACTTTCCAAGGGAATGATTGTTAACCCGCAAGTTTCGGTATTTGTCGAGCAATTTAAAACAAAAAAGGTGGTTTTAATGGGGGAGGTAAACAAACCCGGCAAATATGAATGGGTAATGGATGAACCTACCTATGTCGCAGACGCCTTGTCCAACGGTTTGGGTTTAACCAAGGATGCGGGGGAGTTTTTAACTATCCTGCGTAAACATGAAAAAAAACAGGAAAAGCTGGTAATCAACCTGGAACAACTCCTGAAAAAGGGTGATATGTCGCAAAATGCCGAGCTTCAGGACAGCGATCTTTTATACGTGCAGCGCGCCGGTTATTATTACATCTACGGAGAAGCAAATCGTCCCGGTTTTTACCGGATCGAACCGGAAATGACGCTCATTAAAGCCATGTCCACGGCAGGCGGCCCCACTCAATTAGCCGCGACTGAAGGTATCAGGGTAATCAGAAAAGAAAACGGCAAAGAAAAGACTATTCGGGTGAAATTAAACAATCCCTTGCAGCAAAACGACGAATTTTTTGCCGATGCCGATATGTCGCAGGATATACAGATTCTTGACGGCGACGTTATCTATCTGCCCAGAAGCGAATATTTCTATATCTATGGCGAGGTTAATCGTCCGGGACATTATAAAATCGAGCCTGACTTGACGGTGATTAAAGCGATCAGTATTGCCGGAGGGGTAAATAATAAGGCTTCTACCGATCGGATTAAAATAACGCGGAAAACAGATAAAAAAGAGACTTCATTGGATGCAAGATTGGATACCGTTATTCAAGGGGATGATGTAATCATCGTACCGGAAAGCTTTTTTTAGTCTCTTGGCGGTAAATTTTTTAATTTAACAGATTGACGAATCATAGCCGTAGTGCCAGGGCTTTAGCCCTGGAAATTCAGCCCTAAAGGGCTTTAGACTACGTTTTTTCCTGCGTTCTCTGCGTCTCTGCGGTGAACTAATCTTTTTCTTTTAGTCCCGGCTTATCCGGGTTAGGGGATTATAAAATGGCGAATCCAGGCGAAAGACCGATAGCATATTACTGGCACATAATCAAATCCAAAAAATGGACTTTAATATTTGTATTTATTTTCACTGTGGCGGCCACCACAATCGGCTCTCTTTTGTGGACGCCGGCTTATGAGGCTACGGCTACCCTCCTTCTGGATTACGCCAACCCCAACCCTCTGGATGTTCAATTGACGCCGGGCGGCGGGTTTTCAGTAGAATATATGCTGACCGAAAAAAGCATCGTGGAAAGTAAAAATGTGGCCTTACGGGTGATTGACGGCTTGAAATTGGCGGATAATCCTTCGATAAAAGATGCCCATGAAAAATCTAAAATGTCTTCGTGGCAGCGCAGAGCATTCTTTTGGAAAAGGGATAAGGATATAAAACAATGGTTGCTGGATTTTTTAAGCGAATCCTTGGTAGTAATGCCGTTTCAGGAAAGCCGCGTTATCGCGATCACCTTTAAATCCGCCGATCCCAATTTTTCCGCAGCGGTAGCCAATGCCTATGCTTGGGCTTATACTACGTACCATCTGGAATTAAAGGTCGTTCCTCTGAAAGAAAGTGTGGAATGGTTTTCCAAAAAGGTGGAGGAATTACGCCGGGATGTGGAGAGTAAGGAAAAGGGCATGGAAGAATATAAAGCCGATAAAGGGGTTGTTGCTCCGGATGATCGTTATAATATAATCAATCAGAAACTGAGCCAAATTAATGCGGATTTGGTGCAAGCGGAAAATAAATATTATGAAACATCGATAAAAATGGGTATGCTGGATGATTTGCAGGAAAAAGGTAACTATGAAAGCATGCCTGAGGTTTTATCCAGTTCCTTAATTCAAAATCTGAAGGTGGATAAAATCCGCCTGGAAAAGGAATTGTCGGAACTATCGAACAGAGTGGGCACCAACCATCCCCATTATTTGAAAATGGTGGCCGAATTACAAACCGTCCAAACTAAAATGAACGCGGAAATAAAAAATATCGTTAATGCGATAGTAGCCGATTATAAAGCCGCCAAAAAGCGCAGGGAAACGTTAAGAGAGGCGGTGGAAGATCAAAAAGCCGTCGCTTTAAAGATGAATAAGGAAACCTTCGACTTCAATATGCGTAGCATGGAAGCCCAAACGGCGCGCAAGATATACGATACCTTGTTGACAAAATTCAGTGAAACCGCGCTAAGAGGGGATATTAACCGAACCAATGTGATTATAGTCGATAAGGCAATGCCTCCCTCTGAGCCGACCACTCCGAAAGTTATCTTGAATATTTTACTTTCGGTGGTCATGGGACTCCCTGTCGGGATTGGCGTGGTATTTGTTATCGAGTTTCTGGATAATACGGTGAAAAGTGAGGAAGATATAGAAATTGATTTGGGTATGTCGGTTTTGGGCGTGATTCCCAAGAGGTGATTAAATGAAAGATTTAGAGATAAAAGAAAACGGCAAAGGATTGATGCGGAAAGATTCTATCGGCAGAATTTTGCTTTCTTTTCAAAAGATTACAGAAGACGATATAGAAAAAATCAAAGCCTTGCAGGAAAAAGACGGTATCTATTTCGGTGAAGCCGCGATAAAATTGGGTTTGGCCACTAAAGAGGATGTCGATTTAGCGGTGGCTTACCAATTTTCCCACCCTTATTTGAATAACAAAGATAATACCATTTCCAAGGAAGTAATCGCCGCTTATTCTCCCTTTGCCCCCAAAGTGGAAGCCATCCGCAATATCAGGACGGCCTTGTTGCTTCAAGGCGCCGGGATCGGATTGAAAAGCATCTGCCTGGCCGGTTGTCAGGAAGAGAGCGGAAAGACCTTTATTGCCACTAATTTAGCCGTTGTGTTTGCCCAATTAGGCCAAAAAACACTTCTGCTTGATTTCAACTTAAGAAAACCCAAAATCCATAAATTATTTAAACTGAAAAATTCATTCGGGGTCAGCACCCTTTTAGCTAACAGATCGACTTTAGAGGAAACAATCCAAACCACGCCTTTCGAAAAGCTGGATGTTTTACCCAGCGGGCCGTTGCCGCCTAATCCGACGGCTTTATTTGCCCGCAAAGGGGCGCGCCAATTAATGGAAACCTTGCGTAATTCTTATGAAGTAGTGATTGTGAACGTGCCTTCTTTTCAAACGGCAGCGGACGCCCCCTACCTGGCTTCTTTTATGGATGGTGCGCTGATCGTGGTTTTGAAAGGGAAAACCCGCAAGGATGAACTGGAGAAGGCGAAAAAAAACCTGGAAGCCGCGCGGGCGCAGGTTCTCGGTGTAGTAATTAATCAAAAGTGATGGTCTCGTAAAAAGTTGTCATTCCCACGAAAGTGGGAATCCAGACCGATTCTAAGGGGCTGAAAATCCTGGATTCCCGTTTTCACGGGAATGACAGGCAAGTGCATTTTTTGACTTTTTACGAGCTCCTCAAAAGTAGGAAGGACGAAAGAGGGTGTTAACATCGCTTGGCATTTTGATTCTGACAACTTATATCCCTACGGTGTATAAGCTTTTTCATTACCGTTTATGGCGTGAGGAATATAGCCACGGCCCCTTGATTTTTTTAATTTTCCTTTGGCTGCTGTGGAAAGAAAGAGAGATTTTTAAAAAACCGATTGATGATAAATTGCATTTGCCCGCTATGCTGGTGTTTTTTTTTGGGCTGGCCCTTTATTGGCTGGGGGTACGACATAAAGCCATGTCTGTTGAAATAGCCTCCCTTCCCTTCGTTTTTATCGGAGCCTATTATTCCCTGATCGGCAAAGAGGCCAGGAAATGGATTTTCCCGGCGCTCTATTTGGTATTTGTTATTCCGTTGCCAGTTTTTATAGTCGATATGGTTACTTTTCCCCTAAAGCAAATAGTTTCGCAATTGGCGGAAAAATCTTTAGCCCTGCTGCATTACCCGATCTTCAGAAACGGGGTGTTGCTGACCATAGGCGATTACAAACTGCTTGTGGCTGATGCTTGCAGCGGGATGCGTTCGATCACGTCTTTGCTGGCGCTGATTTCCTTGTATGTATATTTACAGGAAGCAGGCATTCCCCGCCGGATGCTGGTATTGATCAGCATCCTCCCGATTGCTGTTTTGGCTAATACCGTACGGGTCGCTTCTTTGGCTTTGATAACCTTTCATTTTGGCGAATCGGCCGGGCAGAGTTATTATCATGATTTTTCGGGCTTTGTGGTTTTCGGCATTGCCCTGGCCAGTTTGATGATGCTTGATAAGCTGGTGATATTTTTATTGGAGCGGAAGAAGAAGCCGGCCTAGTTTTGTAGTTTTGTAGGGTGGGCTGTGCCCACCAATTTTGGTCGCCATTCCATTATTTTTGACCGGCATAATTTAAATAGAAAACAGGTTAAAATGGTGGGCAGAGCCTACCCTACAGAATTCTACAAAATATAAATGAGTCATGAATATGAAAAAATTGCCTTTAATAAAATTTTCTTTTCTAGTAATTATCATGTCTGCGGTGGTATTATTCGCCAACTTTCTGAAACTGGATAAAATATCCGCTTCGGTAAAGGTAGGCTTGGAGAATATTCCTGCCCAATTTGCCGATTGGAAAATGGCGAAAAATAAAATCGACCGGGATGTAATGAAGCGCTGGGAATTTTTAAATGAAGTGTTGATGCGCACCTATGTCCGTTCCGATGGGGCGGTGGTCTGGCTGGCCATTACCTATGGCTCCGATCAGCGGCAGTCTTTTACCATCCATCTGCCTGAAGGTTGTTATCGCGCCTCCGGTTTCGATGTGGAAACTGTGGGGAAACGGGCTGTTTTTAATAATAATGTACAATTAAAACGCTTGATAGCACGCGGCCAGGGAGTTACCGAGCCGATTAGTTATTGGGTCATACTGGATGGCTTGGTAGTTACCAATCATATGGAACGCAAATTCAAACAACTTTATTATACAATATTCGAAAAACCGGCCTATGGTGCGCTAATGCGGGTTTCTTCCCTGGCTCATGAGGGAAATACAGAAAGAGCCTATGAGGTGCAGGAGGATTTTATCAAAAAACTGGCTGCCGGTCTTCCTGAAGATATGCGCGATACTTTATTCGGCAATATGCTTGAGCATGTAAAGTTGTAGGCTATGGGCTTTAGGCTTTAGGCAAAAACCGCCGGCCTAAAGCCCATAGCCCAAAACCTAGAGCCTTTTGTTTAATTTAAGGAGAATCAAATGTTTTCTAAACTGAAAAAGTTAAAGATGCTATTATTAATAATCGCGGCTTTAACTGCTTGCGGTAACAGTTCGGAAGAAATCGCCAAATCCAGTCAGGTCGTAGCGAAGGTTAATGACGAGGAGCTAACCACAAGCTACGTGGAAAGGCGTTTAAAACGGCTGTCCCCGCTGGCGCATAAGGCATTGCAAAATCCTAAAGGGCAAAAGGAATTCATCGAATCACTGACTACCAGAGAATTGATTATCCAGGCGGCCAAAAAAGAAAATATGCAAAAAGCGCCGGCCTTTGTCTCACAAGTACAGGATTATAAAAAGGATTTATTAATCCAAAACTATATAAAAGAAAAACTGCTGAAAAAACAAATAAATGTAACGGAACAGGACATCCAGGCTTATTATGATTCGCAAAAAGCGAATTTTCAAGCCCAGCCCGAATTGCGCATCAGCCATATTTTCGTATCCAGCCAGGTGGAAGCCGAAGAGGTCTTAAGCCAATTAAAACAAGGTGAGGATTTCACCAAACTGGCCATGGAAAAATCGGCTAACCGGGCTACGGCGATCAGGGGCGGGGACATGGGTTATGTGAGAAGATGGCAGCTTCCGCCCGCGGTGGCAGACGGAGTATTCGCATTGGAAGTCGGGCAGATTACCGAGATAATTCCCTCCGATTTTGGGTATACAATCCTTAAAGTAACCGAAAAAAGGATGGGTCCCGATGTGGCGGTGGCTGATATTGCCGAAGCGATTAAAATGAATCTGATGCGCGAAAAGCAGCGCAAGGCTTTGGACGATTTAGTGGCAGACTTGAAAAAGGGCGCTAAAATCAGCGTTAACGAAAGTGTGCTGGCTTCTTTTAATTTTTCCATGGGCGGCGAATTGGAGGTTAAAGAAAATCCACCCGCCGGGAATGCAACCCCAGATGCGGAAAGTGGAAAGTAATGAAAAAAGTTTTAGTGATTGGATTGGATTGTGCCGATCCGGGACTGGTGTTCAAGCAATATATAGATGACCTGCCTAATTTGAAAGCCCTCATGTCTAACGGGGTCTGGGGCCGGCTTGAAAGCTGTTTGCCGCCGATTACCGTTCCGGCCTGGTCTTCCATGCTGACCAGTAAGGATCCGGGAGAGTTGGGATTTTACGGTTTCAGAAACCGGAAGGATCATTCCTACGACGGGCTGTTTTTTGCAAATTCTTCCTCAGTGAAAGAGAAAACAGTTTGGGATATTCTCACCCAGAACCATAAAAAGTCAATTCTATTGGGCATCCCTCAAACCTATCCGCCCAAACCGGTCAATGGTTATATGGTGACTTGTTTCCTTACTCCCAGCACCAAAAGCGAGTATACCTACCCGCCGGAGTTGAAAGCGGAAGTGGAACAAGTAGCCGACGGCTATATGCTGGACGTGGATGATTTCCGCACCGAGAATAAAAAGAAATTGCTGGCCGATATTTACCGGATGACGGAAAAGCGTTTCCGTGTCGCCCGCCATTTGATGACCACTAAAGTTTGGGATTTCTGTATGCTGGTGGAAATGGGAGTGGACAGACTGCAACACGGGTTTTGGAAGTATTCCGACCCCACCCATATAAAATTCGATCCTCATACCGAATTTGTCAATGTAACCAGGGATTATTATAAATACATCGATCAGGAAATCGGCAGGTTATTGACGCTGATTGACCGGGAGAATACCGCGGTAATAGTTGTATCCGACCACGGCGCCCAGAAAATGGATGGCGGGATTTGCATCAACGAATGGCTGATGCGTCAGGGGTATTTGACCTTAAAGGAAAAGCCGCCGGGTGTGATTCCGGCCAATAAAATGAAAATCGATTGGGAAAAGACTTATGCCTGGGGCGAAGGCGGTTATTATTCCCGCATTTTCTTAAACGTGAAGGGGCGCGAGCCGCAAGGGGCGGTAGCACCTGAAGATTATGAAAATGTGCGCAATAAATTGATTGCGGAATTGGAAGCCCTAGGCGATGACAAGGGTCACCCCATCGGTACCAGGGTCTATAAACCGGAAGAGATTTACCGTACCTGTAACGGTGTTCCGCCGGATTTAATCGCCCTGTTCGGGAATCTTTACTGGCGCTCGGTGGGCAGCGTGGGGTTGAATACCATTCATACATTCGATAACGATACCGGGCCTGATGACGCTAATCACGCTCAGCACGGTATCTTTGTGATGAATACCAACGATATGGGGCAAAAGGGCTGTCGGGAAAATTTACAGATTATGGATGTGGCTCCTACGATCTTGCATCTCTTGGGAATAACCCCGCCGGATGATATGCACGGCAAAATTATTTAAGGAGGGTTTTAAATAATGAGTAAAGGGAACACTAAAGGCTTTACCATTTGGTTTACCGGTCTATCCGGGGCGGGGAAGACTACCCTGGCGCATAAGGTACATGAATTCCTGGTTGCCCGCGGTATTATGAACCTGGAAATTCTGGACGGAGACGTAGTGAGAACTCATCTGTCCAAAGGTTTGGGTTTCAGCAAAGAAGACCGTGATACCAACATCCGCAGGATCGGCTGGGTTTGCCAGTTGCTTACCAAACACGGGGTACCGAACATTGCCGCGGCCATATCGCCCTATAAAGAGATACGTAACGAGGTGCGGCAGATGGTCGGGAATTTCGTAGAGGTGTATGTAAAATGTCCGTTGGATACTTTAGTCCAGCGGGATGTTAAAGGCTTGTACAAAAAGGCGTTGGCGGGCGAGGTGAAAAACTTCACTGGGGTGTCCGATCCTTACGAGGAGCCGGATAATCCGGAACTGGTGATCGAAAGCAACCGGGAAACGGTGGAGGAAAGCGCCCAAAGGATTATTGCCAAGCTGGAAGAGATGGGATTTATTGCTCCCAAAGAACATAAATACAGTAAAGAGGAAGAGGAAGAGATCGCCAAAAGGCTGGAGTCATTAGGTTATTTATAGAATCTGCTGAAATTAAACATACGACAAGGGGCGGCGTAAAAAACCGCCCCTTGGTCTTTTTATCCCCTCTGGTAGCACAGGCATCTTGCCTGTGTCACAGGCTGGAAGCCTGTGCTACCAAGACGAAGGATATAATGAGATATGGGGTGCTGTCAGGTGTTACCACCTGACAGCAATTCCGGGAGTGCTACTCAGGTGTCAGGAGGTAACTCCTGACACCACCGACTATTTTCGTAGTCGAAAGCCCTTTAGGGCTGCATCTCCGGGGCTAAAGCCCCGGCACTACGACTAGGACGCAAGGTTGTAACATGTGGAAAAAAATTACTGGATTTTTGAAAACTAAAAAACGCGCGGTGGTCATCGGAATCGACGGCGTACCTTGTAGTTTGTTGCATCAATTCATTCAGGACGGAACTATGCCCAATACGGCCCAAATCGTCCGGCAGGGCACCTTATCTCCCATGGAAACCTCTTTACCGGAAATATCGTCGGTGGCCTGGACTTCCTTTATGACCGGGTGCAATCCCGGCCGGCACGGAATCTACGGTTTTATGGATTTGAAACCGAACAGTTATAAAATGTATTTCCCCAGCTTCAACGACATTAAGGCGCCTACTCTTTGGGATGAAATGGGTAAGCTCGGCAAGCGCTCGATCGTTATTAACCTGCCCGGCACCTACCCGGCCAGGGAAATCAACGGGGTGCTCTCCGCCGGTTTTGTCGCTATCGATTTGAAGAAAGCCACTTACCCGGAATCGGCCTATCAATATTTAAACAGCATCGGCTATAAAATTGACGTCAATACCGATAAAGCCAGGGAATCGCTGGATGCCCTGTTGGAGGATATAAATCTGACCTTTCAGAAAAGAGCACAAGCCCTGCTGCACTTTTTTGAAAATGAACAGTGGGATTTGTTTATCGGCGTAATCACCGAAACCGATCGCCTGCACCATTTCCTTTGGGAGGCCATCGAAGACCCACAGCATAAGTATCATGGCGCCTTCAGGGAATTTTACCGGCGGATGGACAAATTCATCGGGCAGATTTATGAGCGTTGCAACCATCCCCAGGATGCCTTTATGCTGGTGTCCGATCACGGATTCACCCGAATCAAACATGAGGTTTATCTCAACAACTGGTTAAAAGAGCAAGGCTATTTGAAGTTTGAAAAGGAACCACCCGCATCTTTGGATGACTTATCTGAGCAGACTTACGCCTTTGTCCTCGACCCTTCCAGGGTTTATATAAATTTAAAGGGGCGTTTTCCCAAAGGGCGGGTTAATCCCGGCCATGAATATGACGCCTTGCGTAATAAATTGATGGAAGAATTGTCACGCTGGGAGGTTATCAAAAAGGTCTATAAAAAAGAGGAAATTTATCGCGGCAAATACTTAGACCGTGCTCCGGATTTGGTATTGTTATCGCAAGACGGCTACGATTTAAAAGGCTCGATAAAAAAACCGACCCTGATGGGTAATGATGTCTTTACCGGAATGCACACCCAGACCAATGCCGTATGCTTTATCAACAGGAAGGGTTTATCTTTGAATAATGTCAATATCATAGATGTCGCCCCGACGGTGATGCAGTTAATGGATCATCCGATTACTTCCATGGGAGGACGGGATTTAGTAGATGCTGCCTAATTTTCTTTATATCGGGACTTATCGCGGCGGGACAACCTGGCTTTATCAGGTGTTGAAAGAACATCCCGATATTTATCTGCCGGCTGAAAAAGAATTGATGTTTTTTACCTATAATTATGCTAATGGCCTCGATTGGTATCAGAATTTTTTTACTCATTATAAAGGGCAAAAATACGCCGGAGAAATAAATCCCTCATATTTAACCCCGCCGGAAGCTGCCGAACGAATTTATAAGCATGTTCCGTCCGCCAAATTAGCCATGTCGCTAAGAAATCCGGTGGATCAGATTTTTTCATTATATAGTCTATGGATTGCCAGAGGGTATACAGACCAAGACTTGCCCGGCGCGATTCGGGAATATCCGGAATTTTTAGATAATGTTTTATATTATAAGCATATCAATCAATATTTAAAATATTTCGACCAGAAAAATATGCTGGTTCAGTTTTATGATGACCTGGTAGCAAACCCCAGGTTTTTTCTGGAACAACTATATCGATTTTTGGAAGTACGGGATTGGTACCCGGAAGGTGTTTTTCAGGTTAAGAATGAAACCCGTAATCCCAAAAGCCAAAAAGCTGAAAAAATTATCGCCGGTACCGGTGATTGGATGCGCAAGCATAATTTAATGCAATTCAAGACCTGGCTGAATAATATGGGAGTAAGTGAATATTTGAAACGGTTGAATACCACAGACGCTCCTAAAAAGGACAAGGAAAAATCCGCTGAACTGCGCCGCTTAATCAATTCTCATATTGCAGAAGACAAGGCGCAATTAGAGAAATTTGTAGGCCGGGATTTGTCCTTTTGGAAGTAAACCATATAGCCTGGTAGCGCCCACATGAGGCAAGCTAAAGTAGGGTGGGCTTTGCCCACCAATTTTGAATAGCATAAGTTGTTTATGCAAGACTAAAATAGAGCAAGAATTATTTAAAGATGGTGGGCAGAGCCCACCCTACATGTTTATAAGCAGGGGCAAGATGCTTAGAAGATATTGACTGTGGTACCCGATAAATCGGGTAACTACAATATTCAATGTTTATTTAATCGGTAAAAATATATGGCAGTAACACTATCCACCGCAAAAGATGCTTTAATTAAATTTATCGCTTTCAGCCTGATGCTGTTTTTTATTCTGATTTTCGGCTTCTTTTTATCCGCACCCATGCCTACGATTATAAAGCTGGCCCTGTTTTTTTTACCGGCATTAATCCTGACTTTTATGCTTGACCCATTATTGATTTTGATGTGTTTTTTTCTGGTCTATCCCGAATTGGAATTATTCGGGGGCATGCTTAAATATTTCAACGCGTTAACCATTGTTCTGGCTTTTTTTGTAGTAACGGGAAGCAGGGATAAAATCAGTTTTTGCTCAGAGAGATTGAAATATTATTATCTTTTTATTCTGGTTGCTGCATTAAGTATAGCTTATTCCACCAGTCGCACAGACTCGCTTTATACGGTCATCAAATTAATTTCTTTTATAAGCGTTTATTTGATTTGTTATAATTTATTAAAGACCAAAAAAGACGGTGCTAAATTATTAATATGCTTTCCCTTGGCTACAATTGTTCCCCTGGGATACGGTTTTTATCAAAAATTATCCGGACAGGTCTACAAGGTAGCGGCCAGCGGACTGGAACGGTATACCAGTTTCTTTGCTATCGCCAACAGTTTTTCCCGCTTTCTTTTAACTACCTTTATCGCTTCTGTTCCCTTGTATTTCTTGGTCAGCAAGAGGAAAAATTACCTTTTGGGAGTCATCGCTTTTTTTTCCGTATTTTCCATAGGATTGTTGGGAGTGCGCTCAATCTGGATTATGCTGGTGTTCAATTTTTTCTGCCTGGGGTATTATATCCCTAAGATGAGGAAATATATCTTATTACTCGTTCTTTTTATGTCCGTTGCTTTATTGGGCACGTTTGTGCAGGGTTTTCAAAGAATTTTTAACCCTGACATTAGCAGGATTATGCGGGGGAAAACCGGGGAAACCATTTACAGAAGGTTGGATTGGTGGGAAAACGCCCTGACCAAGGTTATCCCGCAAAGGCCGATTTTGGGATACGGGATAGGAACCTCCGAGGGGGAAGCCCAAGAGGAAAGCCAGGCGGGAAAAGCCTTCGGCTGGAGTCCGCATAATGATTATCTGCGAATCCTGGTGGAAACCGGAATTGCCGGATTTATACCCTTTTTGTTGTTTGTGATTACAAATTTACACAAATTACATAAAAACATTAAAAGTTTCGCGGAAAATAAATATTTTAACGTATGCGCCTTTGCGCTGTTCGCCACCTTTGCTATTATGATGCTGGCGGCGCCGGTATTTTTCAATACCGTGTATATCTGGTATTTCTTTGGTTTTTTAGCCATTGCGGATAAGCTGAATTATCTTGAGAAACAGGGGCTGGCGGCTAATGTCTAGTACACGATTTTATAAATAACTAGGATTATGAATTTGGATGGTCATTGCGAGCAAAGCGAAGCAATCTCAGACGTACCAAGCGTTCGGGATTGCTTCGGCTTCGCCTCGCAATGACATAATAAACCGAAATATTTACGAAACGATGTACTAGTACACCGTCCATTTAGTTTTGACGGGCCGTATTTGTGTTGCGTTCCAACATGTCATCCCCGAATGCTTTTATCGGGGATATGGTGTTTAAAAAAACCAGATTCCCGATAACATCATTCGGGAATGCCAAAATGGTGGGCAGAGCCCACCCTACATAGGTTATTTGGAGGTTTGATGCGAAATCGTTTAATTATAATCGGCTACGACGGCGGGACTTTTAAGGTCATCGACCCCTTGATTAAACAAGGCAGGCTGCCCAATTTTAAGCGGCTGCTCGATACCGGCACCAGATCGATTTTAAAATCCACCGTGCCGCCGCTGACACCGCCGGCCTGGATTACATTTATGACCGGCAGAAATCCCGGTCATCACGGCTTTTTCGATTTCCGGCGGATGGGAAAAATAACCTATGATTCCGCCTATGTTATGCGTTCCCAGTTTACCCATACGCTGCTACACTCCGGGCATTACTCCGGAAATACCTTGTGGGATATTTTAAGCCGCGCCGGATATAAAGTCTCCTCAATCATGATGCCGATAACCTATCCGGCTTGGCCGGTTAACGGCTATATGGTGGCGGGACATCCCAGCCCGGATTATAAGAAACCCAATACCTATCCCCCCGAATGGAGCAAGGAAATCGGGGAGCTTTTCGATATTTCCGCCATCAATCCCGGCAATGAAGTGGGTCTGGTTGCCGAGTGCAAGACCTTGATCAAAAGGGTGGAGGCCGTTCTTCTCAGGCAATTGGCGGCCAAAGAGTGTGATGTTTACGGGATTGTTTTCAGCAGTACCGATTTTGCCCAACATCATTTGTGGAAGTACCTGTCCAACGGGGCAAGTCCCTTTGCTTCTGCGATTCAGGAAATGTACATCGAAATTGACAAGACTATCGGGGAAATCCTGAAACTGGTCGAGCAGGATAAATGTTCTATTCTGGTACTTTCCGATCACGGATTTTGCGCCAGCGCCCGTAAGTATTTTCATCCCAATGTCTGGCTGAAGGACAACGGTTATTTGACTTTTAAACAGGGAAACGTTTCCGGTAAAATGGTGGAATTGTTATGGAAGCCCATCCGTTATCAGAAAATGAAATTGAAGCTGTTCTTGAAAAACCGCTTTGCCCGCCTGCCGGAAGGTTTGCAGAAAAAAATCGCCAATACCTATTATCAGGCCAATCAGGTGGAATGGCTGCAAACCAGGGCGTTCAGGTGTAAAGTCGGATTGGTGGAAGGGGTGGTGATTAATTTGAAAAACCGTCTGCCCCAGGGGACAGTCGCTGAAAGTGAATACGAATCCCTGCGGGATGAAATTATCGGCAAATTGAAGAAAATTAGCGATCCTCAAACTGGTCAGCCGGTGATAAATGAGGTTTATAAGCGTGAGGAATTATATAAAGGTAAATATGTGGAAGTGGTACCGGATATAATTTATAGCTTTAATCCGCTTTATCGCGGCGGATTTAACAGTCAGGGTGCGGCGGTTACCGCTGTCCCCCCCGATTATCTGGAAGGACTGAGCGGAACCCATGACCGCGACGGGATTTTAGTTTTAAACGGCCCTAAATTCAAAAAGAATTTGGTTATCGACCCGGTGCAGATGGTCGATCTTTTACCGACGTTGCTATTCGATTTAGGTCTCCCCCTTCCCCAACATTTGGACGGCAGGGTAATCCGGGAGGCTTTAAAAGAACCTTACAGCGCTATGCCCGCTCAATACAGCGATGAAAAGATTGTCGAGAAAGAAGCTGAGACTGATTTGTCCTCCGAAGATGAGGAGACGATGAAACAGGCCCTGAAGGGGTTGGGGTATTTGGAATAGTTTTGTAGGGTGGGCACAGCCCCAATGCCATTAAGTTAAGGACTTGCCTTGTCATCCCCGAATGCCTTTATCGGGGATATGGTGTTGTTTTAAAACCAGATTCCCGATAACACCATTCGGGAATGACAAAATGAGAATTGCGCAAAACCCCTTAACTTAACGGCATTGGGGCACAGCCCACCCTACTTTTGTACATATAAAACCACACCATGCAAAAAACTAAAGTATTAGTATTAGCAATCGACAGCGCCACTTTCGATTTTATCTATCCGCTGGCAGGAAAAAACGCATTGCCGAATTTAGGCCGTCTGCTGGAAAACGGGGCACATGCCGGGTTAAATTCCACCATTCCGGCGCATTCCGCTCCGGCCTGGATCACCTTCATGACCGGGCTGAATCCGGGGAAACACGGGGTATTGGCCTTTACGGAAATGGACTTGAGCCAGTACAGCGCCGCCCGCGACAAGCTGATTAATTCATCATATTATCGCGGTGGGACGATATTCGATTATCTGAGCCGGCAAAACCGGCGGGTAATCAGCCTGGGAATAACCACGACTTATCCTCCCTGGCCGATAAACGGGATCATGCGTTCCGGCAATCCCACCCCGGATGAGCGGCGCGCCTTTACCTATCCGGAAAACTATGCCGAGCGCTTTGGCCAGTTATTGACCATGAAAAACGACAAAAAAGCCGCGGCGGATTTTGATGTCCAGGTCAAAGAATACGAATACGAAAATCAACGCATCACTGATGGGGCGCTGGATTTAATCAAAAATGAAGAATGGGACTTTTTCGTTTATTTTACCGGCATTCTGGATGCAGTCCAGCATACATTCTGGCAGTTTAAGCATACCGATTGTCCGATATATGATAATAAGTTAGCCGATAAATACCGAAATGTTATAGAAAATATGTATAAAGCGGTGGATTACTCCATCGGACGTTTATTGAAGGAGATCGACGAAAATACCTATATATTGGTTGTCTCCGATCACGGCAGTGGTGCCCGTCCGTTGAAGACGGTTAATTTTAATCATTGGTTATATCAAGCGGGTTTTTTAGAACCGGCGGGAAAATTAAAGGGGGGCTTAAGTTCGGCGGCGCAAAAGGGCATTGAATACCTGAAGGCCAAATTACCGATCCGCAATATTTACAGAAGGATGTTTCCTGATAAGATGCGGGGGGTGGTGGCCAATATCAGATCCAATACATCAGCAATCTCTTGGGAAAAGACTAAAGCATACCGGGTGGAAATGCTCTATCCCTATGAAGGGATACATCTAAATGTCAAAGGACGGCAGCCGGAAGGGATTATAGAACGGGGGGCCGAGTATGAAAAGCTGCGGGATGAGATTATCGCCGCCATAAAAACTTTATGCGATCCAGCAAGCAAAGAAAAGATTGTCAGCGAAGTGTATAAAAAAGAGGACATTTATAGCGGGACGCATTTGGATAATCTGCCGGATATTGTCGTCAAATTTAATCTTAAATATGAAGGCGGTGCGGGGATTGATACCCTGATAACCGATTCCCCGGCGGCGGCTTTCAGGAAATGGAGCGGCTATCATTTGCCGGAAGGAATTTTTATCGTAAGCGGCCCCGGAATTAAGCAGAAAAAGAAACTGGCCGCATTGTCCATGCAGGATATTGCTCCCACCGTTTTATATCTGATGGGGGAAGCCATCCCGCAAAATATGGATGGCCGGGCCTGTTTGGAGATATTTGACGCTAAAATGCCCGAACCCAGGTTTTGCGATGAGGGATTGAAGGTTAACGGACAAAAAGAACAACTGAGCACGGGAGACGAGGAGCGGGCAAGGGCGCTGAGGGCTTTGGGATATATGGAGTAGCACAGGCTTCCAGCCTGTGCTACCGGATGCAGGGCTAAAGCCCAATGTCATTAAGTTAAGAAGTTGTCATTGCGAGGCAGCCTTACCGCCGAAGCAATCTCGGAAGTGCCTAGTCGTAGTCGTAGTGCCAGGGCTTTAGCCCTGGAAGTTCAGCCCTAAAGGGCTGGGACTACTCAGGCGCACGAACGAAGATTGCTTCGCTCCGCTCGCAATGACAACTTGATGTTCCAGCTTGAGGACAAACCGAAAGGTCTGTCGTGGCTTTCCCCAACACCTAAAATGATTAATTTTTTCTACCTTTATAGAAAACCTTGTTCCTTCCATCAATATCATGCTATAATTATAAAAATTTTCGCTATATATTAGTTTGCAGAAAGGAAAGTACATTTTTTATGAATTCAGAAAAACCAATAGTCGGGCAAGAGGTCGAGGCCTATTGCGGGAAATGTAAATTAACTACCGGACATACAATAACAGCTATGCTGGAAGGAGAAACCAAAAAAGTAATTTGCCTCTCTTGCCATGCTCAACATAATTATCGCCGTCCTAAAGGTGTGGCAACCAAAGAAAAAGGCACAACTGAATCAGCCCCTAAGCCTGTTTCAGCTAAAAAATCAGTGGAACGGACAGCGAAAGGCCCGGCCAAAGCGGCTAAAAAATGGGCTGAGCTGGTAGCCTCCCTGAATAATAAACCACCTCAAGATTATGCAATGTCGGCGGATTATCAAGAAAATTCCCTGATCAGTCATAAACGTTTCGGTCTGGGTGCGGTAACCAAACGTATAGACGATACCCGCGTCGAGGTTTTATTCGAGGACGAGGCCCGGATTTTGGTGACAAACCGACGTTAAAAATTTGGTCGTGTAGAAATAGGGAGACCTTATTTTCATCCCATGAACATTCTTTTCGTCAGCGAAAATTTTCCCTATCCGCTAGACCGGGGCGGGCATATCCGCAGTGCTTCTATTCTCAAAGAATTATCCCGCCAATTTTCAGTCACCCTGTTGACCGGCAGTGGGCAAGCAGCGGGAAATCATCCGGGGTTGAATTTTTTCCGGCAATTTTGCAAAAAAGTTATCTGCCTGCCTAAACCGCAAATGCCTGCATGGAAAAGGGGCTATTACCTTTTGGAAGGGCTCGTCGGCGGCAAACCCTATCCTTTGAATAAAAACTTTTCCGTTCCTTTTTTGCAAAAAATCAGAGAGGAATTGCAAAGCGGCGACTATCAAGTCCTGCATTGCGATCATTTGGATACCGCCCAATATCTATACGATCTCCCCAAACCGATACCCTGCGTTTTCGATACCCATAATATTATCTTTCTGCTTATGGAGCGTATGGGGCAACAAGAAAAATCAGCGATCAAGCGGCTTTATCTGCATCGTAATGCCCAACAATTAGGGAAATATGAAGCAGAAATCTGGCCGCTTTTTGATTTATGCCTGGTTTGCTCCGAACAAGAAGCGCAACAAATCGGCAGATTTGCGCCCAAGGCCAAAACGGCAGTCATCCCTAATGGGGTGGATATTGATTTTTATCAAACTATAGCCGGCACCTCTCCTGCAAACCCGACTCTGCTTTTTGTCGGAAGGCTGGATTATTTTCCCAACACGCAAGGGGTATTGTTTTTTTATCAATCGGTCTGGCCGCTCTTGCTTGGCCAAATACCGCAAATCCGCTGGCAAATAGTGGGGGGAGTAATCCCTCCCGCTTTGCAGGAATTGAAAAAAGACGCCCGGATTAAAATCAGCGAAAAAGCCACCGATATGCGTCCCTATCTGGCGGCAAGTACCATCTCTATCGTTCCCCTGCATATCGGGGGAGGAACGCGCTTGAAAATATTGGAGGCGATGGCGGTCGGTTTACCGGTAGTTTCCACTGCTATCGGTGCGGAAGGGATCGACGCGGTAAACGGGCAGGAAATCATCATCGCCGATCAACCTCAGGAGCTGGCGCAGCAAATTATCGAGCTTTGCAAAAATGCGGATAAGCGCCAAAAAATAGCGCTGGCCGCCAGCAGTTTTGTAACACGCTATGACTGGCAGGTGATTGGCAAAAAATTAATTTCATGTTACAATGACCTTAAATAATGGACAATTGTCCATTCACTCACAGGAGGCCGCCATGTCCAATATGACGATTAATTTAAATCAAGCTGATGTCATGAAGATTACCCAAATCCTAATCGATCAAGACCCGCAGGACGCTTTGGATTTTATCCGCGCCGTTATCGAACCTCAACTCAAGGCTTCCCATCATACCCACTGCCGCGCCTGGACCGATCAGGAGGAAAAACCTTATTAACACCTGACTATCCTCTGGTTATCCTCAATGCTGTTGACTTAAGGATTTTTAATAGTAGCGCGGGGGTTTATCCCCCGTATCCGCTGCAAGGTTCCTGCGTCTGCTGTTGGGGATAAACCCCAACGCTACATTTTAAGTCAACAACATTGTTGCTTAACCTGCCCCTTTTATTACCAATTGACAAAATGAAAATCTGTGTTATAGTTCTTAAACTTGTGTAAAAAATATCCCTGTACAAATTCTAGGAGGAGATTAGATGAGCAGGAAAGATTTTCTATTTACTTCGGAATCGGTTACCGAAGGCCATCCGGACAAAATGGCAGACCAAATATCAGACGCGGTATTGGATGCAGTGCTTGAACAGGATAAAACCGGACGGGTTGCTTGCGAAACCCTTTTGACCACCGGCCTGGCTATGATCGCCGGAGAAATTACCACTACGGCAATCTTGGATTTCCCTAAACTAGCCCGCAAAACCATTAACGAAATCGGCTATAACGACGCATCATATGGCTTCGACGGTAATACTTGTGCCATTCTGGTCGCCGTCGGCAAGCAATCCCCCGACATCGCTATGGGCGTTAATACCGGTGGAGCCGGCGATCAGGGTTTAATGTTCGGTTATGCCTGCGATGATACCGAAGAATTGATGCCCCTGCCCATCAGCCTGGCGCACAAGATAACCATGCAGCTATCCAAGCTGCGCAAGAACGGGACTCTGCCCTATTTGCGGCCTGACGGTAAATCCCAGGTTTCGGTTGAATATATTAACGGCAAGCCGGTCAAGGTTGACACTGTGGTAGTCTCCAGCCAGCACAGCGCCGACGTGCCCCAGGAAACCATTCGCAAGGATGTAATAGAAAAGGTGGTGCGGGAAGTTGTTCCCTCCAATCTGTTAGGCAATGACGTAAAATATCATGTCAATCCCACCGGATTGTTTGTTGTCGGCGGGCCTTGCGGCGACACCGGGGTTACCGGGCGCAAAATCATCGTCGATACTTACGGCGGCGTGGGCAGTCACGGCGGCGGCGCTTTCTCCGGCAAAGACCCGTCTAAAGTCGATCGCTCCGCATCCTATGCCGCCCGTCATGTGGCCAAAAATATCGTGGCCGCAGGCTTGGCGCACAAATGCGAGGTGCAGGTAGCATATGCCATCGGCGTTCCTCAACCGGTCTCCATTATGATCGATACCTTCGGTACCGGCAAAGTCAGCCAGGAAAAATTGATCGCCTTAGTTCGCAAGCATTGGGACTTGTCCCCCAAGGGGATCATCAGCCAATTTGACTTGCGCCGGCCAATTTACCGCAAGACCGCAGCCTACGGACATTTCGGACGCCATGATGCCGATTTCACCTGGGAAAAGACAGATTTGGCGGAAATACTCCGTTCTGAGGCGCTTTAATTCTAATTAGTAGGGTGGGCTGTGCCCACCAAATTTGATGGCCTGACATTTTTTATGCCAGTCAAATATCAACCAAAAATAGTTTAAAATGCTGGGCACTACATTATATATAGATAAATTAGGAGAATATTTTACGATGAATTACGATGTAAAAGATATAAACCTGGCGGAAAAGGGGCAGTTGCGCATCGAATGGGCCGCCCAGAACATGCCGGTTTTAAAACAAATCAAAGACCGTTTCGAAAAAGAAAAACCTTTAGCCGGTGTGCGTCTGGCGGCCTGCCTGCACGTTACCACCGAAACCGCTTATCTGATGCAGACCCTCAAAGCGGGCGGGGCGGAGATAGCTCTTTGCGCCTCCAATCCCTTAAGCACCCAGGATGATGTGGCCGCATCATTGGTAAAGCACGACGGCATCCCGGTTTTCGCCATCAAAGGTGAGGACAACCAGACCTATTACAAACACTTAAACAGCGTCCTGGATACAAAGCCCATGATTACTATGGATGACGGGGCGGATTTAGTTTCCTCCATTCATTCCGAACGTACCAATTTATTGGCACAGATTTTAGGCGGCACCGAGGAAACCACCACCGGCGTTATCCGCTTAAGCAGCATGGCGAAAGACGGCGTTTTAAAGTTCCCTATCATCGCGGTAAACGATGCCTTTACCAAGCATTGCTTTGATAACCGTTATGGCACGGGACAAAGCACTCTGGACGGTATTATTCGGGCAACTAATCGGATGCTGGCAGGTTCTACTTTTGTAGTCTGCGGTTATGGCTGGTGCGGTCGCGGTGTGGCTTCACGCGCCGAAGGCATGGGCGCCAACGTAGTTGTCACCGAGATCGATCCATTAAAGGCTTTGGAAGCGACCATGGACGGCTACCGGGTAATGCCTATTGCCGAAGCGGCTAAAATCGGCGATTTCTTCGTTACTGTAACCGGCGATTGCCATGTTATCAACAAGGATCATTTCCTGACGTTGAAAGACGGAGCCATCATCTGCAATTCCGGTCATTTCGATGTGGAAATCGACGTAAAGGGCTTGGAAGCAACTTGTGTCAGAAAACGCCAGATTCGTGAGTTTGTGGTGGAATACACCATGAAAAACGGACACCGGATTAATCTGCTGGGCGAAGGGCGTCTGATCAATCTGGCGGCGGCGGAAGGTCATCCCTCCAGCGTGATGGATATGAGTTTCGCCAATCAGTCATTATCTGCCGAACATCTGGTAAAGAATAAAGGCAAAATGAACATCGGCGTCTACAAAGTCCCGGATGAACTGGACAAGGAAATCGCCCGCTTAAAGCTAATCTCCATGGGCATAAACATTGATGTCTTAACCACCGAACAGGAACATTACCTGAATTCCTGGACCAGCGGGACATAGTTTTATGGCTGATTTTATTTTAAGGTTTGAACAAGGGAGGCCGATATTGTGCCTCCCTTTTATTTTTTGGCAGGATATGCAGCTATTCCCTGCTCGATTATATCCGCACTTTTGCGGCAATATTCATTAATCAGGCCGTTTTCGGCAAAACTATAATAGCCGTTGCCGATAATCAAATGATCCACTACATGTAACCCCATTAATTGGCAGGCCCAAACCATTTGGCAGGTTATCTGGCAGTCGCTGGAGCTGGGCTGGGTATCCCCGTTAACGTGATTATGGGCAAAGATCAGACCCGCGGTCTTATGTCTTAAGGCCAGCTTGATAACCTCTTCGGGATGAACTGAAGCGCTGGTTAATCCGCCGCGGAAAAGCTCACAGGATTTAATCAGTTTACGCTGATTATCCAACAAAACCACTTTAAATACCTCATGGTCCAAATGAAGCATATCCTGGGCCAGAAAATTAAAAATCACGGGCTGGGTGTTAAGTTGAATCGTTTGGGGCCACTGCTCTTGCAAATAACGCTTGCCCAGTTCGATAACCGCTTTGATTTGAGCGATTTTGGCCGTGCCCAACCCTTTGATTTGACGTAAGTCATCGTCGCTTGTGGCGTATAAACCGCGCAGACCTCCCAGTTGATCCAGAATCTCGCTTGCCAGTTGGCGGGCATTCTTACCGGGAATTCCCACGCGTAAGAAGATGGCCAAAAGCTCGGCGTTGCTTAAACTGGCGGCGCCGTATTTCAACAAACGCTCCCTGGGGCGCTCATCCTCCGGCCAGGCCGCAATAGATTGGGAACTTCTGTTTTCGCTAGTAATATTCCTCACGGTAAAGCTCCAGGAGTTTTTCGATCAATTCCTTGGGATTGCTGCTGTAAACCACCTTCGAACCGGTGGGTTTCTTGAGTTTTTCCACCAAATCCTGAATAATTTCCGTTATCCCCCCGGTGCCTTCCAAAACGCCGATCAATTTACCCTCGTCATACGCGATGGAAAATTCCCCTAAAGTACCGGAACGCCCTCCGATGATGATTACAATATCGCAGGAGCGGATCGCGGTTACTTCCCGCCCCATTAAACCGCTGCCGGTGTAAATCAACACATCGATGTCGGTGGTGGGAGAGCCGTAGCGCTGCACATGTTCGTTCAGGTTAAGCCCCGGAGATATGCCAATCGTTACTCCGCCGCGGGATTTTGCCCCCTGAGTGGCTGCATACGGTAAACCGGGACAGCCTCCGGTAATGATGGCACAATCGTTTCGGGCGATTTCCTGCCCTAAAATATAGGCTTTTTCGACGATGTCCCCGCTCATTTCGCCAGCCGCCGAACCCATAACCCCGACCTGAATTCTCACGTTATTCTTGCCCCTCCTCCAGTTTTTTCATTTCCCCCTCTAAAAACCGGGTAAATTCGGTTTCATCCACCAGTCCTTTTTGGATCAGGAATCTGACTAAAAAGTAATACTGCGTATTGGCGATATTTCCCACCTGAAAGGCTTTGTTCATGTCATTGCGGATTAAATCCATCGCCTTATGGAAACGGGTATCCGTCACATAGATTTGATTCCGGGCGTTAGCGCTTCTCTTTTCACCCGGTCTTTTGGGTTTGCCGGTGGCCTTGACCACTTTTTTCCGGCCGGGAATGCTGCCGGAGGTTTTTTTCCCTCCGGGAATGGCAGTAAACCTTCTAATTTTACCCTCCTGATCATCGGTCATCTGATTCTCCTTTCTCAACCTGTCATCCCCGAATGCCTTTATCGGGGATCTGGTGTTAATTTGAAAACCAGATTCCCGATAAAAGCCTTCGGGAATGACATACAGCACAGGCGATATTACCTGGTTGATGTCAACTTGGTATTATTCATCCAAAATATCTTGCGCCGGTTGGCCTGGACTTTCTTTCAACGCCTGATCAATAAGATCATAAACCGGTTTAACAAAGGTTATCCCGACATGCCCGAACCCGGAAACCGGAATATTATTTACACCCGGTGCATCCCAGCGGGCGTTTTCCGCAGGCAGAACCAATTCATCGAACTCGCTGTAAATAGCGGTAAATTTCACTTTTTCGTTTACCCCGCTCTCCCGCAGTTTTTGCAGCAGCTCGTGATGCGGACGCATTTGCAGGCCGCAATTGCCCAAAGACAGTGCCCATAATTTACTGCCGTGATACGGCGTGCCCAAAGTGATCACTTTATTTACACGAGTATCGCCGCCTAAAAAAGCCAGATAGTTCAGTATAACCAATCCGCCCATGCTATGTCCAATTAAATCAACCTTGGTTTTGTTTGTTTCGGCTAAAACCAGTTCCACCGCTTCTTTTAACTGCTGAGAAAAACAGGAGATGGCCTGGGTGGGCGGGGAATAATTGAAGAGCCAGACCTGGCGCTGATCGCGTTGCAGACGCCGCTTTAAGCCCCACAAAGAACCGCCGCGCATCATATAACCATGCACCAGGATCAGCGGATTATTTTGTCTGCAACCCGTATTGCCCTTAATTAATCTGCTTTGACCGTAGCGCCAATAATAATACGGGATGAGCAGATAATCTCCTGCCAGCAGCAAAAGATGGGCAACCGTGTAGAAATATTCCTGAGCAAAGAGCAGCAAAGCATACCAGCCGACTTTAGCTGCGGTACGCTCGCCATATTTGGCATAATATTCCGGCTGATTGGTAATCTCATACCAGCGCAAGGCATAAGCTAAGACCAAATATCCCAGACAAACCGAAAGAAATAAGATAAATAAGCCTTTCATGGTAAATCAAAAGGTAACATCCCCTTTGATATTAGTCAATAATTATTTAGCGCTTTTTAGCATTGACAGAACGGCATAACTTGTAGTAATTTGCCTGAAGCTGCGGTTTTGCGGCAATGCTGTTGACTTAAAGAAATTGTGCGCAACTCCCCGTTTGTCATTCCCGAATGCCTTTATCGGGAATCTGGTTTTAAATTCAACACCATATCCCCGATAAAGACATTCGGGGATGACAACACTAATTCCTTAACTCAACAACATTGCGGTTATGTGATCGGCTTGTTGGTTTATATGCTTACACAAGGGAAGGCGACAGGCTATAAAGACCTAACGGAATTTAATCCTATGCGTAAATTAATCCACACTTTTCAAGCTGTTATGCTATTATCTGTAATTATTTGCAGCCCTTCGCTATCTGCTGCCGGGCTGGAGGCGGAATTTCTGGACGCCGTCAAAAGGGGCGATAACGCCAAGGCGGAGCGCCTGCTGAATGAAGGGGTGTCTATCAATTATACTGACCAGAAGGGCTGTCATGCCCTGATGTACGCCGCGATGTCCGGGAATGCAGCCTTGACGCAACTGCTGCTGGATAAAGGGGCGGCGGTCAATATTCAGGATGCGGAATACGGGGCGACGGCCTTGATGAACGCCTCTGCCGCAGGATTCAGTACGGTAGTGCGTATCCTGCTGAACTTTAAGGCGGACGTCAATCAACAGGCACATGACGGCAGTGCCGCTTTGATTTTTGCCGCGGTAGCCGGACAAAGCGACGTGGTAAAACAGCTTCTGGATGCCGGAGCCAATCCCAATCTGACTACCAATTCCGGCGGCAGTCCGCTGATGTTTGCCGCCAAAGAAAATCATACCGAAACCGTGCGTTTATTGCTGGACAAAGGAGCGACGGCGACCATAAAGGATCAGGAGGGCTACAACGTTTTAATGGCGGCGGCGGTGGCCGGGCAATCCCAGCTAGTGCAAATCTTTATCGATAAGGGCCTTGGCCTGGAAGAAAGAGCGGTCGACGGAAAAACGGTATTGATCCTGGCCGCCAAAGAAGGACAAACGGAAATAGTCAATCTGCTGCTGGAGGGAGGTGCCAATATCGAAGCCGCAGACGATAACGACTGGACGGCTTTGCCTACGGCGGTTCTGGCCGGGCATCCCGGAATCGTCGAACTTTTGCTGCAAAAAGGGGCGAAAGTTAACGCCAGAAATAAAGACGGGCACAATGCCCTGATGATCGCCTGTAAAAGCGGACAGGTGGAAATGGTGCGCATTTTAATCGCTAAGGGGGCGGATGCAAAAATAACCGCGCCGGAAGGGAGCGCTTTAATCTTGGCCGCCAGCGAAGGATTCGTCGAGATTGTATTATTATTGCTGGAACACAATTTGACGGGTGAGGATTTGGTAGCGGCTTTGGTCGCCGCAGCCAAAAGGGGACGCAAAGAGACCGCTAAAATTTTGCAGGATAAGGAGGTAAAAACCAAAAGCGGCAAAACCGCCCTGATGTCTTTAGCCGAACAGGGGGAAAACAACGCCATCAACCTGTTGCTGGAGTTGGGAGCGGAGATTAGCGCCAAGGATAGCGAGGGTTGGTCGGCGCTGAAGCTTGCAACGGCTAATAATAAGCTGGAGACAGTAGAATTATTGGTCGGACGCGGGGCAACGGATCAGGACGGGATCGAAGCTTTGATTATTGCTTCTAAAGCCGGTCAGTCGCAGATGGTCAAAACGCTGGCCACCCGGAATTATAAATTGCTGGACGGCAAAACCGCCCTGATGTTTCTGGTGGAACAAGGCGCGGCCGATGCGGTAAAAATTCTGACGGAATACGATACAGATATTGCCGCGCAGGATAAAGCGGGGATGAGCGCGCTTAAAATGGCCGCCGTCAAAGGCAAGGTGGAGATTGTCCGGATTTTGCTGGATCGCGGAATCGCGGAGAAAGATAAGATCGAGGCCTTGATTGTCGCCGCCAATTCCGATCAGATCGAGGTAGTAAAAGCCCTTCAGGAAAAGGGTATTAAACTGCTTAAAAACCGCACGGCTTTGATGGCGATGGCCTCAGTAGGTGAGGTCAAGGTTATGGAGACTTTGCTGGCTCTGGGGGCCGACATCAATGCTCATGATGATGATGACTGGACAGCCCTGATGTTTGCCGCCTGGGGCGGGTATACCGAGGCGGTGAAACTGCTTTTGGATAAAAAGGCCAAGATCGACGAACGGGCGAATAACGGGTTTACCGCTCTGACCTTTGCCGCCTGGAAAAGCCATCTGCCGACGGTGCAACTGCTGCTGGAGCGGGGGGCGGATGTAAATGTTCAGGCCAATAACGGCTGGACTCCCCTGATTGCCGCGGCCGGTGTCGGCAATATAGAAGTGGTGAAAGCCCTGGTCAATAAAGGGGCCTATACCGACGATAAGGATAATACCGGCTGGACGGTTTTGATGGCGGCCGCATCCACCGGGCATACCACTACCGTTCAGTTATTGGTGGATAAAGGCGTGGATGTGAACGTTAAGGATAAAACCGGCTATACCGCCATGATGCACGCCCAGGACAAGGGGCATTTTGATATAGTCCGGATTTTGCGCAAGGCGGCAGGGAAATAAAAGTGCTGAGGACTGAGTAGCGTTGGGGTTTATCCCCAACAGCAGACGCAGGAACCTTGCAGCGGATGCGGGGGATAACCCCCATAAGCGCTAAGTTGTTTTCAATCCCCTCCCCCTTGAGGGGGGAGGGCTAGGGTGGGGGTGATTCGGAATTTATGAGTAGTGTCAAAGCTAGAGAGTTGCGGAAAAACTTAACAGACGCCGAGCGAAAATTGTGGCAAATGCTTCGACTAAAACAAACTAGTTATAAATTTCGGCGGCAGCACCCCATTGGTCAATTTATAG